>NZ_AZUS01000061.1:0-1151 GCF_000527195.1 Streptomyces sp. CNH189 | reverse complement strand
CCGAGACCCGCGAGGTGCTGATCCGTTCGCTGGCGATGCTGCAGACCAAGCACGCCGACCTGCCGTCGCGCAAGCACGGCAACCCGCCCCAGTAACTGGGAGAACAGACGATGACGACACCTGACATCCGCGTCGAGAAGGGGCACGCCGAGCCGGAGGAGGTCGCCGCGATCACGGCGATCCTCATGGCCCGCGCGGCCACCCCGCCGCCGGCCGAGCCGGCCCACCGGGGCCGGCCCCGGGCGGGCTGGCGCCGCCTGGAACGCGAACCAGGCTTCCGAGCCCCCCACAGCTGGCGCTGACCCAGAAGGGCCCCTCCTCACCAGGAGGGGCCCTTCTGCAACCCCCCAGGGGCGCGGGGAACTGCGCGACCAGCCCAGTGCGACCCGCACCCGGCATGGGACAGTCCCCGGCACCCCGGTGGCCGTAACGCCCGCTGCGCAACTCGGCGCTACGAGGCACCGCCTGCGCCCACCCGTGCCGCCCCAACGGCACGACTGCCCGCAGGCGGGTGGGCTACCGCCCCCAACGGCACGACTGCCCGCAGGCGGGTGGGCTACCGCCCCCAACGGCGCGGGGCTGCGGGCAGGGCAGCGCCCCTCAGGGGCGCGGGGAACTGCGCGACCGGCCCCCACCGGCCCGCACCCGGCGGGCGAGAACTCCCGGCACCCCGGTGGCCGTAGGGGGAGGCTGCGGAACTCGGCGCTGCGAGGTGCTGCCACCCCGGTGGCCGTACGGCTGCACGCACCAGCCCCCCGCGGCAGCGCGCCGTGGGGGGCTGGTGTGAGTGTGGGGGAGGGCTAGCGGAGGCGAGCCATCAGGGCGTGCTCCACGAGCGTGATCAGCGCCGACTTCGCATCGGCCCGATGCCGCGCGTCCGTCGTGATGATCGGGGTGTCGGGCCCGATCTGCAGCGCCTCACGCACCTCGTCCGGCTGGTACGGCTGCTGTCCGTCGAAGCCGTTGAGAGCGATGACGAACGGCAGACCGGAGTTCTCGAAGTAGTCGACCGCCGGGAAGCAGTCGGCCAGACGACGCGTGTCGACCAGCACGATCGCGCCGATGGCGCCGCGGACCAGGTCGTCCCACATGAACCAGAAGCGGTCCTGGCCGGGTGTACCGAAGAGGTACAGGATCAGGTCCTGGTCCAG
>NZ_AZUS01000060.1:0-1489 GCF_000527195.1 Streptomyces sp. CNH189 | reverse complement strand
GGGGGGTGCCTCTATGTCTTTCGTCAAGCAGGTCGGGGGCTTCTCGGCTGGTAGAAGGTTCCGTCGCGGAGCATGGCGAACAGGACGCTGATGCGGTGGCGGGCGAGGCGGAGGAGTGCCTGGGTGTGGGTTTTGCCGCGGGCTCTGCAGCGGTCGTAGTAGGCACGAGAGGTGGGATCGTGGAGGGCCGCGAACGCGGAGAGGAACATCGCTCGTTTCAGCTGCCGGTTGCCGCCTCTGGGGGCGTGTTCGCCGTGGATCGACGTGCCGGACTGGCGGGTTGCCGGGGCAAGGCCGGCGTAGGAGGCCAGGTGGGCGGCGGTGGGAAAGCTGCTGCCGTCGCCGACGGTGGCCAGGAGGACTGCGGCGGTCCTGACGCCGATGCCGGGCATCGAGGTCAGGACCTGGGAAAGAGGGTGGGCCTCCAGCAGTGCCTCGATCCGCGCCTCCAGGGCCCGTCGTTGTTCGTGGACGGCGGCCAGCGACTTCGCCAGCGACGGGACGATCACGTCGAGGGTGCCGGTGCCCGGGACGACGACGGTCTGCTCGTCGAGCGCGGTGAAGATGTCGTCGACCAGCCGCTCGGCCATGCGCGGCGCCCGGGGCCGGACGATCTCGACCAGCCGGCGGCGGCCCGCTTTGCGGAGTGCTTGCGGGGATCCGTAGCGCTCGAGGAGCCACGTCACGGCCTGGTGGTCCAGACGCGGGCCCAGGACGCGTTCCAGGCTGGGGTGGAACTGGGTGAGCAGGCCGCGGATGCGGTTGCTGGTGCGGTTGGCCTCGCCGGCGAGGTCCTGATCGAAGCCGACCAGCATGGTCAGCTCCGCGGTGACCTCGTCGGCAAGGTCGAGGGTGCGCAGGGTGTGGGGCATGGTGCGGGCGGCGTCCGCGATGACCACGGCGTCCTTCGCGTCGGTCTTGGCCTCGCCGGGATAGAGATCGGCGATCCGCCGCATCGCCAGTCCGGGCAGGTAGGCGACCTGGCAGCCGGCGTCCCGGGCGACGGTCAGTGGGAGGGCGCCGATCGAGGCGGGCTGGTCCACGACCACCAGGACGGTGCCGAACTTGGCCGTGAGCTTGTCGAAGACGGCCCGCAGCTTCGGTTCGCTGTTCGGCAGCTGCTTGTCGAACACCTTCTTTCCGGCCGGGGTCAGGCCGTGGCCGTGATGCGTCTGCTTGCCGACGTCCAGGCCCAGGAAGACACCTACCCCGTCGATGCTGATCACCGTGCCCCCACCCGTGTCGATGCGTGCCGGCCCCAAGGACGGGAGCCGTTCTCGCGCATCCACGTTATGCAGACCTGCCGCCCGCGAGCGGCCGGACATTGCGCCCGGCCGGGCGGTGGTCGGACCTCTGATCAGCGTCTCCGACGGCACCCCTCGGACCCGGTGACACCACCCCCCAGGTCATCCCATCGACAGGGGGCAACAGTCATGCCGGGCCCGGAGGCCAGCGGCCCTCTTGCAGGACCGCGAAAAAGATAACGGGG
>NZ_AZUS01000059.1:0-1548 GCF_000527195.1 Streptomyces sp. CNH189 | reverse complement strand
CCGCCTGCGGGGCCGCCGGCGCCTGCGGCTGCTCGTCGCGCTGCTCGTTGCTCACGTACTCCTCCAAGGGTGCTCGGAAAAAGTCCTCCCGTCCCGGACAATCCGGGTCGATCCAGTCGGAACCCTGGGGGAGCAACGGGTTAGCCCCGCAACTCCCTCTCCTCCCCTTCGGGTGGGTCGAACGCCTGCAGACACGACCGCGCACGAAAAAGCCCCCGGTCATCGACCAGGGGCACGGAGACGAGGATGGCGGCCCCCGCCGCTGCGCCATGAGGACCGCGGAGGGGGCCAGCCGTGAGGTTGAGCCGGAGCCTGGTTAGGCAGCGGCCTTGAGGAACCGTGCGGGGGTATCGTCTCGGTTCTTTGCGACCTCCTTCTGAGCCTGAAGCTGCGCTTCAGCCCAGACAGAACGGCTGCGACTGTCGACGAAGACACGGACTGCTGCTGCGAGCCACTCAGGCTCCTCGAGCGCCTGCACACCGCAGGCCCTCAGGAAGGCGATCGCCTGGCCTGGAGTGACGGGTAGAGCCCTGCCCTTGATGATCCGATAGGCAGTGGTCTTCGGCAGCACTCCGGGGCCAGACATCTGCGATATCTCCCCGGGGGATGGACAGCCGGCCCACGCGTGCTGGTCGCGCAAGGCCCGGCTGAAGTCTGCCCGGTCGCTGACGAGTGCCGGGTTAGGTGCCTTGTGCAGGTAGTAGGGCGCTCGGACTGCTCTGCGCGCCTCGGTCCACAGCCTTCGGGCCTGGTCGACGACGACGTCGATGCTGCCGTTGAACTCCTCCTCCTTCGTCATGGTGCGGAGGACGAATTCCTCCACTGTCTCCGGGGCCGGAATCGTGGTGCCGGAGGCTGCCCGCTCGAAGGTGGTCTTGGACAGCGCTCTGCCTGGGAGAGCGGCCATTTGCCTGTAGGTCAGGCCCGCCGCGGCCCTGCGTGCGCGCAGGAAGTCGGCGAGCTTCGCACGGGCTCGGACGGTACGGTCCACGGGTGCTTCAGGGCGTGCCATGGCGGCCACCTAGTTCCCCGAGGTGAGATACGCGCGTACGAGGCGGCCGAAGCGACCGACGCGCCTGCTGCCGGTCATCACCACGAGGACCATACCGACCCCGATGCCGCCGGAGCTGGCAATGAGGACGAGGACGTCTCCGACGGTCATCTCTCGCGGGGCGAGGATCGCCGCGGTGACGATGCAGGTGATGATGACGAGCGCGTGCGACAGCGCGAAACGGCCATGCGCGGACGTGGGGTCGCTGCTGTGCGACGCCGGGGCAGGTGCTGCCGTGCGTACGGCAGCGAAGGGCTCAACGCCCATGAGGTCTCCCTAATCACCGTCCGGCGACCGCATGATCGCCGGACGGTACTACTCGGCTCCAACCGTTGACTTCGTCCGTCTACGTACTCAGCGGGAGTTGGCGCTCCCTCACACGAGTGGACGCGTTCACGATGGCAGGCCCCCTGCCACAACTCCTAGCGCGTCAGAGCATTGGTGCATCAGCGTGCCAATACGACCTTGCTGTTCAAACACATCGGCTACGGCGGGGG
>NZ_AZUS01000058.1:0-1551 GCF_000527195.1 Streptomyces sp. CNH189 | reverse complement strand
GCAGGCGTAGATCTGCACCTGCGTCCCGTCCGCCGTCCCCGCGTCGTCCACGTCCAGACACTTGGCGTTCACGCCCCTCACCTCACCGGCACGGGGGCCGGGGGTGGCACCGTCGCGCTGGAGGCGCACGTTGCGGAAGGACGCCTCGTCGCCGTCGCCGTGGTTCTGCAGGCCGATGTGGCCCTGGCGCAGGCTGCGCGCCGGGTCGGTGTTGGTGAAGTCGTTGATCTTCCGGCCGTTGAGGAAGACTTCCAGGCGCTCGCCGGTGACGCGGAGTTCGTAGGTGTTCCACTCCCCCGGCGGGTTCAGGGCGGCGTCACGCGCGGCCACGTCGGCGGATCGGAAGCCGTAGACGGCACCGGTGGTGCGGTCGGCCGCGTCGGTGGCGTCGATCTGGATCTCATAGCTGTTGTCGACGGCGGACCACGGGTCGTCGGACGCCGGGAAGCCCAGGTAGACACCCGAGTTGTCGTCGCCGTGGAGCTTCCAGTCGAGCTTGAGCGAGTAGTCGCCGGTGATCTCCCTGTCGAACCAGAACAGGCCCATGCCGCCGTGGGAGGTGAGGGTGCCGTCGCTCAGGGTGAAGCCACCCGGCCCCGCCTGCTTCCAGCCCGTGGTGCCGGTGCCGTCGAACAGGGGGGTGTAGCCGGTCTCCGGGCGGCAGTCGGCCTGGGTGGTGCCGGCGGCCCAGCGGATGCCGCCGAGAAGATGCCGGCGGAAGGCCGGGTCCGCGTAGGACTCCGCCGTGTGGCCGCCGCCGGTGTAGAAGGCGCGGCCTCCCGCGTAGTCCTTGCACCAGGCGATCGGGTGGTCCGCGGACATCGTGCCGCCCGAGTAGCTGGACTCGTCCAGGGAGGCCAGGACGTGTGCGGTGGTGCGCGGGTTGGTCCGGTAGTTGTACCACTCGTCGGTGCGCTGCCAGGTGCGGCCGAGGTGCGCGGTGGCGTCGTGCGCCCGGTCCTCGACCTTGACGGTGGCGGGCTGGATCGCGGGATGGGACTGGAACAGGGCGCCGGCCAGGCCTTCGTAGAACGGCCAGTCGTACTCGGTGTCGGCGGCGGCGTGGATGCCGACGTAGCCGCCGCCGGAGCCCAGGTACTGCTCGAACGCGGACTCCTGGGCCGGACCGAGGACGTCGCCCGTGGTGGAGAGGAACACCACGGCCCGGTACTGCGCCAGGTTGACGGTGGTGAAGGCGGCCGGGTCCTCGGTGGCCGTCACGGTGAAGTTGTTCGACGCGCCCAGGTCGCGCAGCGCCGTGACGCCCTCGTCGATGGAGTCGTGGCGGAAGCCCGTCGTCCGGGAGAAGACGAGGATCTTGTACGCGGGGTCGGCCGCCGGGGCCGCCGCTTGCCGCGCAGCGGGCGCGGGGACGAGGGGCGCGGGGGCGGGGGCCGCGGCGGCCTGGGGCGCCAGGCAGAGCGCGGCGCCGGCGATCAGGCCGAGTGCTGCTTTCAAGGGGGTACGCATGGTGGGTCGCCTCCTTTCTACGGCAGGGTCCACTTCTGGTTGGGGCCGGTGTGGCAGGTCCACAGGTGGACCGGCGTGCGG
>NZ_AZUS01000057.1:0-1624 GCF_000527195.1 Streptomyces sp. CNH189 | reverse complement strand
GTCTTGACGGACTCCAGCAGCAGCTGGGCGACGTCGACGACCTGGATGGACTCCTTGGCCTTGCCGCCCGCGGCGGAGCCGTTTTCGGCCGCGGCCTTCTTGCCGTTGACCGAGTCGGTCAGCATGACCAGGCAGAACGGGCAGGCCGTGGAGATGATGTCCGGGTCGAGGGAGAGGGCCTCGTCGACGCGCTCGTTGTTGATGCGCTTGCCGATCCGCTCCTCCATCCACATCCGGGCGCCGCCCGCGCCGCAGCAGAAGCCGCGCTCCTTGTGGCGGTGCATCTCCTCGTTGCGCAGGCCCGGGACCTTGCCGATGATCTCGCGCGGCGGCGTGTAGATCTTGTTGTGGCGGCCCAGGTAGCACGGGTCGTGGTAGGTGATGAGGCCCTCGACCGGGGTGACCGGGATCAGCTTGCCCTCGTCCACCAGGTGCTGCAGCAGCTGGGTGTGGTGGATGACCTCGTAGTCGCCGCCGAGCTGCGGGTACTCGTTGCCCAGGGTGTTGAGGCAGTGCGGGCAGGTGGCGACGATCTTCTTCGACGCCTTCGGCTTGCGGGACTCCTCGGTCACCTTGCCGTCGTCGTCCATCTCCTCGCCGAACGCGGCGTTGAGGGACATGACGTTCTCCATGCCGAGCTCCTGGAACAGGGGCTCGTTGCCGAGACGGCGGGCGGAGTCACCGGTGCACTTCTCGTCGCCGCCCATGATCGCGAACTTGACGCCCGCGATGTGCAGCAGCTCCGCGAAGGCCTTGGTGGTCTTCTTGGCGCGGTCCTCCAGAGCGCCGGCGCAGCCGACCCAGTAGAGGTACTCGACCTCGGACAGGTCCTCGATGTCCTTGCCGACGACCGGGACCTCGAAGTCGACCTCCTTGGTCCACTCCAGGCGCTGCTTCTTCGCCAGGCCCCAGGGGTTGCCCTTCTTCTCCAGGTTCTTGAGCATCGTGCCCGCCTCGGACGGGAACGCGGACTCGATCATCACCTGGTAGCGGCGCATGTCGACGATGTGGTCGACGTGCTCGATGTCCACCGGGCACTGCTCGACGCAGGCGCCGCAGGTGGTGCAGGACCACAGGACGTCCGGGTCGATGACGCCGTTGTCCTCGGCGGTGCCGATCAGCGGGCGCCCGGCCTCGGCGAGGGCGGCGGCGGGCACACCGGCCAGCTGCTCGGCGGACGCCTTCTCCTCGCCCTCCGTGGTCGTGCCGCCGCCGGCCAGCAGGTAGGGGGCCTTGGCGTGCGCGTGGTCGCGCAGCGACATGATCAGCAGCTTCGGGGAGAGCGGCTTGCCGGTGTTCCAGGCGGGGCACTGCGACTGGCAGCGCCCGCACTCGGTGCAGGTGGAGAAGTCCAGCAGGCCCTTCCAGGAGAACTGCTCGACCTGGGAGACGCCGAAGACGTCGTCGTCACCGGGGTCGGTGAAGTCGATCGGCTTGCCGCCGGAGGTCATCGGCTGCAGGGCGCCCAGGGCGGTCCCGCCGTCGGCCTCGCGCTTGAACCAGATGTTGGGGAAGGCGAGGAAACGGTGCCAGGCCACACCCATGTTGGTGTTGAGCGAGACGACGATCATCCAGACGAACGACGTCCCGATCTTGATCATGGCGACCAGGTAGACCAGGTTCT
>NZ_AZUS01000055.1:0-1933 GCF_000527195.1 Streptomyces sp. CNH189 | reverse complement strand
CGGAACCACTCCGGCGGTCGACGCGGCCGGTGCCGCGGACTGCTCCTGCGGTGCCTGTTCCAGGATCAGGTGCGCGTTCGTGCCGCTGATGCCGAAACTGGAGACACCGGCGCGGCGCGGCCTGCCCTCCTCCGGCCACGCGCGGGCCTCGGTGAGCAGTTCGACCGCGCCCGCCGTCCAGTCGACCTGGGGCGTCGGTTCCGTCACGTTGAGCGTGGGCGGCATGATGCCGTGTCGAAGCGCCTGCACCATCTTGATCACGGCGGAGACACCGGCCGCGGCCTGCGTGTGACCTACGTTGGACTTGAGCGAGCCCAGCCAGAGCGGGCGCTCCGGGTCCCGGTCCCGGCCGTACGTGGCGAGCAGGGCCTGCGCCTCGATGGGGTCGCCGAGCTCCGTGCCGGTGCCGTGCGCCTCCACGACGTCGATGTCGGCCGCGGCGAGGCCAGCGTTGGCGAGCGCCTTGCGGATGACCCGCTGCTGCGAGGGCCCGTTGGGGGCGGTCATACCGTTCGACGCGCCGTCCTGGTTCACGGCCGAGCTGCGGACGACCGCGAGCACCCGGTGGCCGCGCCTGCGGGCCTCCGAGAGGCGTTCCAGTACGACGATGCCGACGCCCTCGGACAGGATGGTGCCGTCGGCACCGGCCGAGAACGCCTTGACCCGGCCGTCGGCGGCGAGGCCGCGCTGGCGCGACATGCCGCGCAGTCCGATGGGTGAACCCATGACGGCGACACCGCCTGCGAGGGCGAGCGAGCATTCGCCCTGCCTCAGTGCCTGGGCGGCGAGGTGGATGGCGACGAGGGACGAGGAGCAGGCCGTGTCGACGGTCACCGAGGGGCCCTCGAAGCCGAACACGTAGGACACCCGGCCGGAGGCCACGCTGCCGGCGGTGGCCGTTGTGACGAAGCCTTCGAGTTCGTCGGGCATGTTGCTGAGGGACTCGACGTAGTCGTGGATGGAGACGCCCGAGAAGACACCGATGTTGTCGCCGCGCGCGGAACGGGGGTCGATGCCGGCCCGCTCCAGGGCCTCCCACGAGGTTTCGAGGAGGAGCCGCTGCTGAGGGTCCATGGCGAGCGCCTCGCGCGGCGAGATACCGAAGAAGCCGGCGTCGAACTGGGCGGCGCTGTGCAGGAATCCGCCCTTGTGAACGTAGGCCGTGCCGGGTTTGTCGGGGTCGGCGTCGAACAGGCCGTCGAGGTCCCAGCCGCGGTCGTCCGGGAGGGCCACCATGCCGTCGCGGCCCTCGGCCACCAGACGCCAGAGGCCGTCGGGGTCGTCGACGCCGCCGGGCAGGCGGCAGGCCATGCCGACGATGGCGATCGGCTCGGCGGGCTCGGCGGTGAGGGCGACGGGGGTGGTGGTGGCGCCGGCCGTGTCGTTGCCGAGTTCCTCGCGCAGGTAGCGGGCGAGTGCCACCGGGGTGGGGTAGTCGAAGATGAGGGTGGCGGGGAGCTTGACGCCGGTGGCGGCGCCGAGCCGGTTGCGAAGTTCGACCGCGGTGAGCGAGTCGAAGCCGATCTCGCTGAACCCTCGTGTGCCCTGGGCGAGTTCGGCGGCGTTGAAGCCGAGGACCGCGGTGGCTTCGGCCTGCACGATGCCGAGGAGGACGGCTTCCTGTTCGGCATCGTGCAGTCCGGCGAGGCGCCGGAGCAGGTCACTGCCGTCGCCTGCTCCGGCGCGTGCGAGGCGGCGGCCACTGCGCACCAGGCCGCGCAGCAGGTGCGGGACGGTGCCTCCGGAGGCCGCGTCGGCGCGCAAGGACCGCAGGTCGAGCTTGATCGCTACGAGCAGGGTGTGTTCGGCTCGCAGGCCGGTGTCGAGCAGGGCAAGGGCCTCGGCGGGGGTGAGGGGTAGGACACCGCCGCGGCTCATGCGGGCCTGGTCGATCTCGCTGAGGTGAGCCGTCAGGCCGGTGCTCTGCTCCCAC
>NZ_AZUS01000054.1:0-2383 GCF_000527195.1 Streptomyces sp. CNH189 | reverse complement strand
CCCGCCTCTCATTTCGTCACGTGACGAAACGTCGAGGTGTCGGATTTCGTCACGTGACGAATCTCGGCGTGCGACGGCCGCTGCCACGGCGGCGACCACGGCCTCCCTCTGCTTCCGTGCCTCGTACGCCCTCTGGCGACAACTCCGGCGGCAGTAGTCCTTGCTCCGGCCTACGGCGGACTGCTGGATCGGGGAGCCGCACCAGGCGCACAGCTTCGCGCCGTCGGCATCCCGGGGGGTGTCGGTCATGCCGGAGACCGTACGCGGCGCGTCTTGTGGCGTGGCGAGTGGACACCCGTAAAGGAACAACGACCGGTGCGGGTGCGCCGGCCTGAGCGACATCGACCAGCCCACCGTCCCCGTCGTTCGTGCAGTCGACGGCGAGCGCACCCCGCATGCCTGACGACCACATCGCCGCAGGGCCCTGTCTCCTTTCAACTCGGGCCAGGGACATACGCCTAAGGGGGGAGCACAGTCGCGGATCTCATGATTCGAACTGCGCTCCCCTGGAAGAGGTGCGCACCTCCTAAAAACGGAGATGGAATCCCTACGATGAGGGGTTCTTACCGAGCCCTAGCCGAAAACCCCTCCGTGGAGGTACTTTCACAATCCCGCTTGGTGTTTCCTTGTGAGCGCTGAACACACGGCTTTTGGGAGCCCTCGCTCAGCACTGGCCGGCGGCCCATCGGGGGTGGCTCCCCCGACAAGGCCCCGGCCCAACCTCAAGGCGCCATTGATGATGTCGCAGGAGAAGGCCCCGCCCGGCCACCGGGCGGGGCCTTCTCGTGCCTCGGACTCCTCATGGTGGGATGCGCCAGGAAACCGGTATCACCGATTCCGCGTACGGACTGCCAGGACCTACTTTGTCCTTTGCTCCTGACCGCGTCTCGGATTCTCGTTTTCGAGAAACCCCTCCCAGGAGCACGAATTATCGGCAGGTCACACCGATGGCGTAGCATTCACGATCAACCGGTGACGGACTGTTAGCCGCGGTCCAAACGTCGCTGGCCAGAGCGAGGTTCCCAAAAAACCCGCGGTCGAGCTTCGGACATTCGATCGAAGCTCGGCCGCCTCTCGTTAAGGACACGTGTGTTCGCCGACGTCTACGTGGCGGTCATTCTGATCTTCGGGATCGTGTTGACCGCAGCCTGTTACGCCATCCGACGCCTGGAGACCAGGCCCGCCCGAATCGCTTCCGTTCTCACGGCACTGGCCCTCCTCATCGGAGCGTTGGTGCCCGTGGTCCGCATCCTGGCCGAGTCCGCGACTCCGCCTGCTGGGGTTGTTGCTCCGACGCCACCCGCGGCGACCGTCTCGTCGGCGGCGTCCCCTGACCCCACTTCGGCAGTACCCAGTCCGGTAACCACGTCTCCTGGGGCCGGAAGGTGACCATGGCCCCTATCACCCGGAGACCGAACGAGGCCCAGGCCATCGCGGATTTCTTCTCCCTCCATGGCCTGCCTCCTGAGTCCGTAGAAGCCCTCACCGAGGTTTCCCGCGTGCGCAGGCGGGAGCGCGGCCGCGCCCTCACGCTCCCGGTCGCGAAGGCCGCCTTCTTCCTTGTCGACGGGCGCGTATCGGAAGTCGTGCAATCTGACAAGGTCCGCCTGTGGCGCGAGCTGATGCTCTTCGAAAGCATCAGTAACACCGACTTCCTCCCCGGCACGTACAACGAGGAGAGGTTGAGCTCGAACCCCAAAAGCCTGATCTCCGGATCCACCCTGTCCCGGTGTGTCTTCGTCACGGTCCCGAACGCCAAGCTGAACTCGCTGGCGATGACCGACCCCGCGATCGCGCTGATGCTCGCCCGCATGGCAGCCAAGCGGCATCTCCTGACAGAACGGCTGTACACCGCGAGCCGAGCAACCCCGGTTACCCGAGTTGCAGCAGTACTGAACTACCTGGCCGAGCCCACGCGAAGGAAGGTGATAAAGCCCAAGGGTGGCGTCCTCGTGATGACGACCACCGATGAGCTGATCGCCTCGGGGCCGAGCCAGGCCGACCTTGCCGATGCTCTCTGCCTGGGACGGGCGACTGTTGAAAAGGCAATCGCTGAACTCCGGCAGGTAAAGGCTCTGCGGTCTTTCCGGCCCGGGGAACGGGCCAACCGCTGCTACCCCATCGAAGACCGGGACCTCCTGCGGCAGATTGCCTTGGGAGGGTGAAGTAGCAACCGGTGCCGGCGCTGGACTCCACCGAGGAGCCCAGCGCCGACACCAGCACGACTACGTCAACCCACGCAAGCTGTCCCGCTGCCGGGTCCCGTCACGAGCCGTCGCGGAAGAGGGAGCCCAGGACGGCCTCCGTACCGAAGCGGACGACTCCGGATACGACACCGCCCATGACGGCCAGGGCGCCCTTCTTCGCCAACTCACGGCGGGGG
>NZ_AZUS01000053.1:0-2707 GCF_000527195.1 Streptomyces sp. CNH189 | reverse complement strand
CCTCGTCCCAGCGTTCGTCCAGGTAGGGCTTGTACTCGTCGAGGACGGAGGTCCGGTTGTGCTGCCACTGGCCGCGGAAGAGGTCTTCCGGCTTCTCAGCGTCGGCGAGGCTCTTGACGGTGCGGTGGGTCATCTGGAGCTGACGCCCGATGGAGCGGCGGCTGTGGCCGGCTTCCAGCAGCGCGTGGACCGTGGCATGCTGGGCTCGGACGCGGTTGGCGAACCGCTCGCTCCGCCAAGGCGAATCCGTCTTCTCCTCGGCCAGCACCGGCTCGTCGACCTTCGCCACGGGATCCGGGAGCAGAACCCGAAGGCACTGGCGGTGTCGGGCCACCGCACGCTCAGCGGCTTCCCCGAGGTTGTGCCATAAGTGCCAACGGTCCGCGACCTGCGTCGCCTGGGGTGCCCATCGAGACCGGCACCGACTCCTACCGCCTCCCAGCATCCGGGCCCGAACTGAGGAGCCCGCCAAGGTCGGCTGACGTCTGCCGCTGCCTGTCTCGACGGCCTGCCGCCATGACGGGCGTCGGGCCGGCCCGCATTCGCGGGCAGTGGCCCCCTGTCGCGAGATTCCATCGGCTCAGTCTTCAGGGCTGTCGTCATCGACGGGATGCAGGCAGCGTCGGGCTTCCTCGAGCCGCTCGTCGTAGTCGGGAAAGAACAGAGCGGGGAGCATCTTGTCGAGCTGGCCGGCGATTCTATGGATCGGTGCCCATGCGGCTGGATCGTCGACCGTGTTGCTGAGGTCGGTCATCTGCAGCCGCTCCAGCCAGTCCGACAGGATGGTCGCTTCGTCGCGGGTGAGCCTGATTGTGATCTCTGGATCTTCCATCCCGGCCCCACCCCTTTGAACAAACAACTCAACGTTCGACGGCACAACCTACCGATCGCCAGGCTCGTGAGACCGACCAGCCTTCACCCGGGCGAGCATCTCTCGTCGACATTCCCGAGCCGGTTGATCACCACTGCCTCCGCAACCCATCCGACAAACGCTGTTCCTAGAAATGAACGAAGCCAAGCTGGCCCTCCGCCCGAGCCGTGCCCTGTGCGACGGCTGCACCGTCCACGTCTGACACCCGTGTGTGGGCCGGATCGTCCGGATTCGGCCCGCTGTACCCCTCCCCCTTTACAGTGACATCAAGGAGATGACCATGGACACCAACCCAACCGCACTACTGCTGGACCTCGCCGCCAGCGGCCGGGATCTCACTGACCGGGCCGCGTTGCAGAACCTGCTCGCTGCGGGCCATCGCGCATGGTGCGAAGGCGTGGCCGACGTCCAGTCCGGTATCCGCCGGGAAGCCGCATCTCTGTCTGACGCCCAGCTCGCGGAGCGATGCGCGGCCGCAGGCGCTGCGTGGGAAGAGGGGATGACCCGCGGGGAGGCGGTCTCCGCTCTCGCGTTCGGGACCTGGGACGCTTCGCCTGCCGCCATGGCCTACACGGAGCTGGCGGAGCGCGCCGCACGCTTCGGCGCCAGCCTCTTGGGTGAGGAGTTCCAGTAGCCGGTCCTGCGTTGGGCTGGACACGAGCTCAACCCCTTTGGCATTATCGAACCTGTCGCGCTCGAGTGAGGGCCGGCACCATCTTGTCGATCCTGTCGAAGGGGCCCGATGTCTACCGCCGAGCGGCTCGTGGACACCACGCAGATCGTGTCCGAGTTCGGCACGAGCAAGCCCCGGATCAGCGACTGGAGCAACAACCCGGACAGCGGCTTCCCCGCGGTCGCGCACACCGAGGGCCGCAAGCGGTTCTGGCGCTACGACGAGGTCGCGGCGTTCTTCGCCAAGCGTGCCCCGAAGAAGCGCACACTGCCCGCATCGGTCCTCGAGGCCGACCAGGACGAGCTGCTGACCAAGCGGGAGGTGGCCCAGCTTCTGGGCTACACCCGCACCTCCACTATCGACGCCTACTTCCGAGACCGGCCCGGCTACTTCCCCGAGCCCGATGAGGACATCGACGGCCCGAGGTGGCGCCGCGGCACGATCGTCGCCTGGACAGCCAACCGCCCCGGTAAGGGCCGGCGCGGATCGGTCCCGGCCGCCGCGCTGCCCGAGGTGCCCGTCGACGGAGACCCCGACGAACTGCTGGGCACGGCCGAAGTCGCGAGCCTGCTCGGCTACGGCAGCGCCGCCTCCTTCTCCAGTGCCCTTTACCAGGGCCGCATCCCCGAACTGCCCGAGCCGGAAACCCTGGAGAAGCAGAAGGGCAGCCGCGGCGGAGCCCGCAAGAAGTGGCGCCGCGCCACCGTCGTCGCCGCAGCCCGCGAGCGCGGTGTCCTGCCGGCCGCCGGACAGGACGAGGACCTGGTTGGCGCCGCCGAAGCCGCCCGGATCCTCGGATACAGCAACGCCGACAGCTTCATCAGCGCCCTCGGCCACGGGCTCCTGCCCGACCTCGAGCAGCCCGACGGATTCGAGTACCGGCGTGGCAGCGCCGGCCGCCCGCGCCAGCAGCGCTGGAGACGCTCCCGCGTCGAGGAACTGGCTGCCCGCCGCTCCTCAACGACCTGACAGCAGCACACCGAGCCACACCCCGCGGGGTACCGTTGGACCGCGGCCTCTGGTTGAAGGGATAGACGAACTCCCGGCGGGCCAGACGTCGCACGATGGCCGGTATGGAGAGGCCAGCCACCTCTCCGCCGCGAAGCCTCACAACTTCGCGGCGCCGGCCATCGCTAACATCCGTCTTTGACCGCGTGCCGGCG
>NZ_AZUS01000052.1:0-3299 GCF_000527195.1 Streptomyces sp. CNH189 | reverse complement strand
CTGTACTGGGCGGTGAGCTTGGCCTGCGAGAAGGCCAGGATGAAGTGCCGCCTGCCCCACAGCTGACGGACGTACGCGCCGAGAGGCGGGCGGGCCCCGCTGACGGACAGCCCGTACTTGGCGGCCAGCTCGGCCGCCGAGAGGCCCTCGTCGGGCGACACGGGCGCGGTCACCGCGACCGTGCCGTCGTGCGTTGTCTCACTCACTGGTGGATAACTTTCGTCCTCGATGTGCGTGGCCCGAGCGGGCCTGCCAGGAGCCGGGACCGGGGTGGGGCCCGGTCCCCGGACTCGAAGCTTGTCAGATCACCGGGGGCCGGCCCAGTCGGGTCAGCCGCCACACCGTACGCCACTTCATGGGCCGGCGGGGGCCGCAGGAGGTGCTCCACCCCTCACGGAAGCCGCCGAACCACGCCTTGAGCGCGGGGCCCGAGGGGCGGCGCAGCAGGGTCAGCAGCAGCCAGACGCCCAGGTACACCGGGACGAGCGGGGCGGGCAGGTTGCGCCGGGCGAGCCAGACGCGGTTGCGGGCCACCATCCGGTGGTAGACCGCGTGCCGCGAGGGGGCGGTCGTCGGGTGGTACAGCACCATGTCGGACCGGTAGTCGATCATCCAGCCGGCGTCGAGGGCGCGCCAGGCCAGGTCGGTCTCCTCATGCGCGTAGAAGAACTCGCCGGGCAGGCCGCCGACCTCGGCGATGACCTGGGTGCGCACCGCGTTGGCGCCGCCGAGGAAGGTGGTCACCCGCGAGGAGCGCATCGGGTCGGAGGCACGCAGCCGCGGCACGTGCCGGCGCTGGGTGACGCCGGTGTCCGGGTCGGCGATGCGGAAGCTGATGATGCCGAGCGACGGGTCCTCCGCGAACGCCTTCCGGCACAGCTCGGCGGTGTCGGTGTGCGCGAGCAGGCCGTCGTCGTCGAGGAAGAGCAGGATGTCGACGTCCCGGCCGCTGGGCCCGAAGGCCTCGATGCCGACGTTGCGCCCGCCGGGGATGCCCAGGTTCTCGGGCAGCTCGACGGTCCGTACGCCTTCGGGGACGTCGGGCACGGGGGCGCCGTTGCCGACGACGACGACCTGGACGGGGTCGCCGTCCTGCTTGGCGACCGAGTCGAGCAGGGCACGCAGTTCGTCGGGGCGGTTGCCCATGGTGATGATCACCGCGCCGACCTTCATGCCGGCGCTCACTTCAGCCTGCTGGAGACGAGGACGGACACGAGGTGCAGCACGGTCTGCAGCAGGGCGATCCCGGCCAGGACGGCGGTGCCGAGCCGGGTGAAGAACAGGTCGCCCCGGGCGGAGTCCACGATCGCGAGGACCAGGATCAGCAGGGACGCCTCTATGCCGAGGATCAGCCGGTGGAACTTCAGGGCGGCGGCGGCCCGGCGGGCGAGCGCCATGCCGGAGGAGCGCGGCTCGGCGGCGGACTCCTTCACCGGCGGCAGGCCGTTCTGGTGGCGGGCGACCCCGACCAGGTCGGTCTCCGCCTTCACGAGTATCGCGCCGAGCGCGGCGAGGGTGCCGAGGAAGGCCCACAGCCAGTCGATGCGGCCGGTGCCCCACAGGTCGGCGGCGCGCAGGCCGAGGCCGACCAGCACGGCGGCGTCGGTCAGGTAGGCCCCGACCCGGTCCAGGTAGACCCCGCCGAGCGAGTACTGCTTCCGCCAGCGGGCGATCTCGCCGTCGACGCAGTCCAGCAGCAGGTACAGCTGGACCGCGACCACCCCGAGGACCGCGCCCGTGATGCCGGGCACCAGCAGGGCGGGGGCCGCGAGGACACCGCAGACGGTCATCAGATACGTGAGCTGGTTGGGGGTGACCCGGGTGTTCACCAGGTAGCGGTCCACCCGCAGGGACACCTCACGCATGTAGAGGCGTCCCATCCAGTGCTCACCGCTGCGCCGGTCCTTGACCCCCGCGGGGTGCACGACCGGACGGAGTTCAGCTACCGATGGCCTTGACATAGTCGGCGTAGACGTCCTTGATCTGTTCGGTGGTCAGGGCGAGATGTTCGAGGATGGTGAAGCGGCCGGGGCGGGTCTCGGGGGCGTACTCGACGACGCGGACGAACTCGTCGACGGAGAACCCGATCTCCTCGGGCAGCACCGGCAGCCCGTGCCGGCGCAGGACCCCGGCCATGGCCGCCGACTCCTCGTGCGCGCCGCGCAGGTACATCGCGAAGGCGGCGCCCAGTCCGCACTGCTCGCCGTGGGCGGCGGCGCGCTGCGGGTAGAGCAGGTCGAAGGCGTGGTTGATCTCGTGGCAGGCGCCGGAGGAGGGCCGGGAGTCACCCGAGACGGACATGGAGATGCCGGTGAGGACCAGCGCCTCGGCCAGCACCTGGAGGAAGCCGTCGTCGTCGACGCCGCCGGGGTGGCGGAGCACGGCCTCGCCGGCCTGGCGGGCCATGGCGGCGGCGAGTCCGTCGACCTTCTCGCCGTTGACGCGGTGGGACAGCTCCCAGTCCGCGACGGCGGAGATGTTGGAGACGACGTCGCCGATGCCGGAGCGCACGAACCGGACCGGGGCCTCGCGGATGACGTTGAGGTCGATCACGACCGCGATCGGGTTCGGCACGCCGTAGGAGCCGCGGCCGGCGTCGTTGTCGAGGGTCGCGACCGGCGAGCACAGGCCGTCGTGCGCCAGGTTGGTGGCGACCGCGACCAGGGGCAGGCCGACGCGCGCCGAGGCGAACTTGGCGCAGTCGATGATCTTCCCGCCGCCGAGGCCGACCACCGCGTCGTAGCGGCCGCCGCGGATGGCGCCCGCCAGCCGGACCGCGTCGTCGATGGTGCCGCCGTCGACCTCGAACCAGTCGGCGCCGGGCAGCGACGGCGCGATGCGGTCGCGCAGCCGGGCGCCGGAGCCGCCGCTGACGGCGATGGCGAGCCGGCCGGACTGCGAGATGCGCTCGTCGGCGAGGACACAGGCCAGGTCGTCGAGGGCGCCGGGGCGGATGTCGACGACGACCGGCGAGGGGATGAGCCGGGTCAGTACTGGCACGCGATCTCCCGTCCACGGGCGAGGTCGTCGTGGTTGTCGATCTCGACCCACGGGACGTCACCGATCGGCGCCACGTCGATCCGGAAGCCCCGGTTCACCAGTTCCTGGTAGCCGTCCTCGTAGTACAGCTGCGGGTCCCGCTCGAACGTCGCCTTCAACGCGTCCGCCAGCGCCTCCGCGGCCTCGCCCTCGATCAGCGTCACGCCGATGTACTCGCCCGTCGCCTCCGCCGGGTCCATCAGCTTCGTGATCCGCGTCATCCCCTTCCCGGGGTCGACGACGACCTTCATCTCCTCGTC
>NZ_AZUS01000051.1:0-4857 GCF_000527195.1 Streptomyces sp. CNH189 | reverse complement strand
CGCCTGGACCGCGAGGAGCGGGCCCGCCGCGAGGAGCGCGAGCGCCTCGACCGCGAGCGCCGTGAACAGCGGGAGCAGCAGGACCGCGAGCACCGTGCGCAGGAAGCTGCCCGCAAGGCCAAGGAAGCCGCGCAGAAGGCCGAACGTGAGCAGAAGGCTGCCGAGCCCCGCAGGCCCGCTCTCACGCCCGTGAGCGCCGCCGTGAGCACCGCCGTGAGCACCGCCGCTCACGACGCCGACAAGCCCGCGAAGATGAGCGAGGCCGACGCCCGCGCCGAGGTTGCCAAGGCGATCCGCGAGGGCCGCTCACAGCGCCAGGTCGCCGCGCTCACCGGCTGGTCCACCGGCTGGGTCGCCAAGCGCTTCCAGGAACTTGAGGGGGCGGCGGCATGAGCGGCAAGCCCAGCCTGTTCCTGCTCATCAAGTCCTGGCGCGTCCGCGCCGCCCTGCTCTGGCTCGCCCACACCCCGGTCGCCGCGATGACCCCGCTCGCCGGGGTCGGCCTCCGAGTCGTCCTCGGCTGGGGCAACCCGGCCTGGGTCCCGCTGGCTGCCGGGTGGGCCACCGTCCTTCTGATCCTCGCCACCCTCGCCGGGATGCGCCTCCACCGCGAACTGGACGGCCCCGGCGTCCCTTGCCGCTGGTGCGACTTCGACCTCGAGGAGGACCGAGCATGACCCGCCGACCCGCCATCCACGAAGCCGAGGCCCACGTCGTCACCTCGCACGGCGCCGACTTCTTCGGCGAGGACCGCCACCCGCTCAAGATGCTCACCTCCCTCGCTGGGTACGCCGAGGGCTGCCTCTCCCGCGAGGAACGCGGCCCGCTCGTCCTCCTGCTGACCAACCCCGGCGAGGGCGGGACCATGACGCCCGCTCAGGCCGCCGAAATGGCCCAGCTCCTGAGGAAGCTCGCCCGCCACCGGTTCGTCAAGACGAGCGCCGCCGCCCACGCCCGCGCCCTGAGCGACGCCGCCGAGCGGGCCGCCGCCGACGGCGAGCCCTGGCAGTGGCGCATCGAAGCCGCTGCCTGAACACCGAAGCCCCGCCGGCCTTTCGGCTGGCGGGGCTTCCTTCGACCCGTCAAGTCACACCGGCCCCAAGGGGCGTGTCGCGTGCCGGGGGGAACGCCCGGCCCACAAAGTGGCAGGATCAACCCCAGCAAAGCGAAACGGCCCGGGGGCCTAATCCCGGACCGCTTCTGACGTCCGCCCGGCCTTCACACCAAGGGACTCGTCTGTGCCCAGCGTACGGGACGCTTCGGCGTCTGCAACACCCACACCGCCGCGTGCCGCCTCACGGAAGGCAGGCCCCCGCTGTCACTGCGGAACGGCAATCACCCACACCCCGGGCAAGCGCCCGCGCGTGTACTGCTCCGAAGCCTGCAAAAAGCGCGCAAAGCGTGCCATTGCACGCGGTGAAGCCCTGCCCACCCCCGACCGGTCGGGCGGCATCTCCGGCACCAAAAAGGGACGCGGCCTTGGTACTACCGCGAAAACTACGGACATGCAGGTCAGCGGCCTGCATGACGCAGAACGTGACACACCGACCACAACCGCCACATTCAGCGGTGCTCAGCGCGGCACGGTCATGGAGTCCGGCTCGGACACGGCGGCCCGCGACATGCAGTTCGAGATGCGCGAGGCCCTGCGGGCCATCTCCGGGCTGGAGCGGCTGGAGCGGTGCGGTATCTCCGTCCTCGCGGGCGGCGTGACCCCCGTCTTGCGCAACGGCCGCGCCGGATACGCCGGGGTCGTCACCTGCGGGTCGGTCCACGTCTGCCCGTGCTGCTCCACCTCAATCCGCCGAGTCCGGCAGGAGGAACTGGACCAGGTCGGCCAGTTCTGGGAGTGCCAGAGCTGCGGCCTGGTGATGATGACGCTCACCATGCGCCACTACGAGCGCGACGCCCTGGCGGACCTGGAGGAGATGCAGCGCCAGGCGTGGAAGGCGGGCTTCGGCATGAACGCGGGCCGCACCTGGCGGCAGGCCAAGAAGGACTTCGGCATCCGCGGCTTCGTCCGGGCCTGGGAGGTCACCTACGGCGCGAACGGCTGGCACTGCCACTACCACGTGCTGCTGTTCCTCGCCCGGCCCCTCGAGGCCGGCCGCGTGCAGGAGCTTCAGCACCTCGCGTTCGAGGTGTGGTCGGCCGCCCTGGTCAAGGTCGGCGCCCGCATGCCCGTGGAGGTCTCCGAGAGGGACGGCAAGCCCGTCGGCGTGAAGATCGACGCACCCGACCGTGGCGAGTCCGGCCAGATGGCCCGCTACCTGATGAAGGGACAGGACGGAAAGACCCGCTGGGGAGTCGCGGCAGAACTGACCCGGTTGGACATCAAGCAGGGCCAGGGCGGGCACCGCACGCCGTTCGAGATCGCCCGGGACGCCATCGTGGGCGACGCCCGCTCCATCGAGCTGTGGCGGGAGTTCGTAGCCACGGCGACCGGCGTCCGCTCCCTGTACTGGTCCAACGGCCTGCGTAAGCTCCTGCGGGAGATGGGCTTCGAGCTGGACGAGCGCAACGACAACGAGGTGGCCGCCGAGGAGGCCGCCGACGGCAAGCCGCTCGCCTGCATCCCGGCCGCCACCTGGTACCGGCACATCGCCCGGCACAAGGGCCGCGCCCTCGCCTTGCTCAAGGCCGCCGAGAAGGGCGGCACCCGCGCGGTCCGCGCCCTGATCGAGTCCTGGGGGCTGATCTGGGGCGCCGACGTCACCGAGCCCGAGGAACTGCCCGCAGACGGCACGCTGCCCACCGCAGACGAGATCCTGCGCCGCTCCGAGCGGACGAACCTGGCGGCCCGCGCCGAGGTCTGGCGCCAGGGCTTCGCCCTCGCCGAGGGAGCCCTCATCAAGGCCCGCGCCGAACACTTCGCCGCCCACCCCGAAGCCCCCGAGTACGTCGCTCGGGCCAAGGCCGCCAAGCAGGCCGCCGCCGACTGCGACGAGCAACTCGGCATCGAGGAGCAGGAGCACGACGAGCTGCTCGTCGCGCGAGCCGAGTTCATCCGCCGGCGGAAACTCGTCGCGGTCGCGCACGCCGACGAAACCGCCGCTGCGTTCGACCGACTGCGCAACCCCGACCGCCCCGTCCGCACTCGGGTCAGCCTCCGCAAGCGGCCCAAGCCCGCGGCCGTACCCGCGCCGCGCGTCACGCCTCCCCTGGCCGACGCCGCCGCCGACACCTGCTGCACCTGCTCCGGGAAACTCGCCCCCGCCCTGATCCCCTACGGCCGACACGCCCTCTGCTGACCACCTTGAAACCCCCGCCACCGCCTCCGGACCCCCGCCCCCGACCAAACCCCTGGAAACTCCGAGACCACCCCCACGGAGGTCCTGGAGAGAGGGTGGTCTCGGAGATGGAAGGGCACCCGTGCAGGTCGGGGCGGGGGTCCGGAGGGGGTCGTGTCACACCTCGGTTTACGGGTCTGTTTACAGCTCGGGCGGTCCGGGACTGCGGCGCCGCATGTTCACGATGGTTGCCTCATCGACCCGCCGCACGGCCTCGCCGACGCGCTGCAGAACGGCTTCAAGTTGCTCCTGGGTGACGTCGCCGCCGGCGTTCAGCGTCCGCGCGATCTGGTTCAGGTTCGTGCCGATCCGGGTCAGCCCGATACGGGCGGCAAGCAGCTCGCGCAGTTCCTCGCGACGGGTCCTCGGCACCGGCCACAGAGTGCTCATCGCCACGGACACGGCGACGTCCGCCGCGTAGCTGGAGGGAGTCAGCTGGGCAAGCTTTGCGGCTGCCTCAACGGCTGCCTTCTCGTCGTCACCGAGCCGGAGATTCAGCCGGTGCGGACGCGGCTCGTCGTTGCGCCGGGTACGCCGCCGCTGCTCCGGAAACACTCTGTGCTCGCGCACGCCAACCCCTCCGAACTCCACCCCGGTCCGTCCCCGGACCACCGCTGAGCGACCACCGATCAGCGGGCGTACGGTAACCGTACGCACCAACTCGCTTTCGTGATCTACGGCCTGGCTTTCGTGATCTACGGCCTGGAAGTCGGCATCAAGTCGGAGGCGGCCGTGATGCCTGGCCCGAGGTTCCGTCGGCCTTTCCGCGCGTCTACGTCCTGGCGCTCGATTCCCTCCAGGGGTGTGTCTGGCTCGGCTCGTTCGATGGGCAGAAGCCGCGGCGTGGTGTCCGTCGTAGGGGTGCTCTTGGTGGTGCTCGGGCCGGTGCCGAGTCGGCGTCGCATGGTGCTCATGACGGGAGTGTCCCGCGATGGCCGCTGCCGAAGTGCAGGAGGTGTGATCGCTCTTCGAGTGCACGCGTGTGCCTGGCTCTGTCGGTAAGACGAGCCGCCTCCCAGAGTGCCGAGCATCTGCTGTCGAAACTCGTGACCAGCACCAGACGCGGAAGGGGCGGCGGTCCAGGTGATGCTTGGTCCGCTGCCCCTTCGTTTTGTCCTGTCTCACCTCGAGCCTCGGAGGCCGTGTGCCGACGTCGGCGGCTAGCGGCCCGTTGGGCTCGGTGTTGCGGTGAAGCCGATGCCTGCCCCGGAGGGCACGGCATTCGGCCTCACTTGGAAGGTTGCGCCAACAACCCCCATTCCCCTGGTGCGTGCCGGTTGGAGCCAGTAGCAATCAGGGCGGCCCCGACCTGCCTACGCAGTTCGCGGCTCGTGGTGAAGAGTTTGGCTTCCGAATACTGATCGGAAGGCGCGAGAAGCGGCACGAAATTGGGCCAACCCAGCTCAGCGCCGTGTTCCCAGAATGCGCTTTATCGGATCGTATGTCCGGAAACTCCGCTTCGACTTGTGGTCCCCCCTGGCATCAGAGCCACCCTGTCGTGGTAAGGCTCGACGCAGGCCGCTCACCAGCAGTGATCGCTTTTCGCGTCCGTACAGGGGAAGGCTTA
>NZ_AZUS01000050.1:0-5207 GCF_000527195.1 Streptomyces sp. CNH189 | reverse complement strand
GCAGCGGGTTGATCTCCGAAACGGCCCCGACGAACGTGGTCTTGCCCACGCCGAAGCCACCCGCCACCACGATCTTCGCCGAGGTGGTGGAGCGGGAAGGACCGCCGCTAGAGCTTGCGAAGTCCACTGAGCACCCTTTCGAGCAGTGTCACGTCTGGCTGGCCGCCGGCGCTCTCGTCGCCGCCGGGCTGATGAATGGCGACCAGTCCCGCCTCCGCCAAGTCGGCGACGAGGATCCTGGCCACGCCGAGAGGAATCGTCAGCAGGGCCGAGATCTCGGCCACCGACTTGATTTCCCGGCAGAGGTTGCAGATCCGCTGATGCTCGGGCAGCTGGCCCTGCATCTGGTGCGGCTGCGCGGTGGTGTGCACCAGCGCCTCGATGGCGAGCTGGTACCGCGGCCTGGTACGACCGCCCGTCATGGCGTACGGGCGCACCAGGGGATTGTTCGACGCCCCGGCGGGCGTCGGCTCGGGTGCCCGGCGCTGCGGCTGCACGGGCTGGATGCGCGGGGCCTGCGGCTGGTCGTACGGCGAGGGGCCGGGGCCCTGTGGCGCGTACGGCTGCCGGTGCTGTGGCGCGGAGGGGTAACCGTACCGGTTCTGGGAACCGTCGTTCTGACCCTGGGCAGGGCCGTACGACCAGTTACCCGCTGATGAACCGTCTGGGGGTGTTGCCACTTTCTCCTCCTCCGACTGTGCCTGGCACCCATCACTGTGGAGCCGCGTCCCGAAACCTTACGGCCCCGGGACGCCATCACGCACCGTCCGTCTGTCAGTTGAGAAGGCTCCCCTGGAGCTCCGCTCGAAGGTCCGGCGTGAGGACCGTACCCGCTCGGTCGACCAGAAGGGCCATCTCGTAACCAATGAGACCGATGTCCGCCTCGGGATGTGCGAGAACGGCGAGGGACGAACCGTCGGAAATGGACATGATGAAGAGGAATCCCCGCTCCATCTCCACAACCGTCTGGTTCACGCTGCCGCCCTCGAAGATGCGGGAGGCGCCTGCCGTCAGAGACGTCAGACCGGAGGCGACGGCCGCGAGCTGATCGGCGCGGTCGCGGGGAAAGCCTTCGGACATCGCCAGAAGGAGTCCGTCGGCGGAGACCACCACCGTGTGGGACACCCCCGGGGTGTTGTCCACGAAGTTGGTGATCAACCAGTTCAGGTTCTGTGCCGCCTGGCTCATCGGGCTCACACTAACGCTCCTGGTTGTAGGTGCTGTCAGGACCGAAGCCCTGGCCGTTCGTTTCACTGCCTGCCGTGCGGCCCCGTTGGACACCGCGCCGCAGGTTGCTCAGCCTGCCCCGGACGTCCTCCGGGGCGCGGGAGACCTGCGGGCCTCCCTGGGGGGTGGTTTCGGCGGCTCCCTGGACCAGGTTGGCCTTCGGGACCCTCCGCGGCAGACCGGAGGAGGTCACTCCGCCTGCCTTGGGCTTCCGGAGCTGCGAGGCCTGCTGCCAGCGCTCGTCGTTCGCCGAGCGCCAGCTGCTGTCGCCGTTGCTCTCCGGGGTGGTGGCCGGCGGCTCCTGGTTCCCGTGGCCCGGGCCGCCCGGACCGCCCGCGCCGCTCGCGGTGGACCCGCGACGCGGAAGCCCGGCGTCGGTCAGCGCGTGGGCCTCGGAAGGAGCCGGTCCCGGACGGTCGAAGCCTACGCCGTCCTGCTCACGTACGTCAGCGGCCTGCGCGGATTCCCCCTCCGGGGTCTGAGCAGGGTACTGGTCCGGGTAGCCGTTGCGGTAGCCGTCGTTCTGCGGCCAGTCGTCGTTCTGACGCCGGTCGCCGAAGCCCTGGAAGGAGCCGGTGGTACCCGCGGGAGCCTGACCGCCCCGGTCCGGCTCGGCGTACGTGCCGTTCTGGTAGCCGCCGTTCGGCGGGAAACCGTCGTTCTGCGGCAGGCCGCCGTTCGGCGCGTAGTAGCCCTCGCCGTACGTCTGCTGCCGCTGTTCGTCGTACCCGGCCTGCTGTCCGTCGCCGTACGCCTGCTGGTCGTACCCGGCGCCCTGCTGCTCCTGGTAGCCGTTGTCGTAGCCCTGGCCGTCGTAAGCCTGGCCCTCGTCGTAGCCCTGCGGGGCGGCGAACTCGTCCTGGTAGCCGGAGGTCTCGGCGCCCTGCTGGTCGTTGCCGGCGGTCAACTCGCCCTGTTCCGGCTGCGGCTGGGACTCGAGGGCCGCCCGGCGCTCCTCGCGCATCAGGGAACGGCCGACCGGGTCCAGCTCGCGGATGTCGTCCGGGACCTCCGCGTAGCGGCTGTCGTCGAAGCCCAGCTCCGCGGCGGTGCGCATCGGCTCCTGGCCGAAGTTCTCACCGGGGTGGTTCTGCTCCGGGATGATCTGCGAGACGGTGAACTCGTCGCGGTCCATCGGCTGCTCGCCGCCACCACCGTGGGTGATCGCGTCCGGCAGCATGACCAGCGAGGTGGTGCCGGCCTGCTCGCCCGACGGGCGCAGCTGGACGCGGATGCCGTGCCGGTCCGACAGCCGGCCGACCACGAACAGGCCCATCCGCTGCGAGATCGCGGCGTCAACGGTCGGCGGGTTGGCCAGCTTGTGGTTGATGTCCGCGAAGTCCTCGGCGGTGAGGCCGATGCCCTTGTCGTGGATCTCGATCATCACGCGGCCGTCGGGCAGACGGGTCGCGGTGACACGCACCTTGGTCTGCGGCGACGAGAACGTCGTGGCGTTCTCCAGGAGCTCGGCGAGCAGGTGCACGAGGTCGGTCACCGCACGGCCGTGGATCTCGGCCTCCGGGACACCGGACAGCTCGATGCGCTCGTACTGCTCCACCTCGGAGGAGGCGGCGCGCAGCACGTCGACCAGCGGGACCGGCTGGTCCCAGCGACGGCCCGGCTCCTCGCCGGCGAGGACCAGGAGGTTCTCGCCGTTGCGGCGCATACGGGTCGCGAGGTGGTCCAGCCGGAAGAGGTTCTCCAGCTGGTCCGGGTCGGCCTCGTTGTTCTCCAGGTCGGTGATGAGGGTCAGCTGGCCCTCGATCAGCGACTGGTTGCGGCGCGACAGGTTGGTGAAGATCGCGTTGATGTTGCCCCGCAGCAGGGCCTGCTCGGCGGCGAGCCGGACGGCTTCGCGGTGGACCTGGTCGAAGGCGCGGGCGACCTCGCCGATCTCGTCCGTGGAGGTGATCGGGATCGGGGCGACCCTGGTGTCCACCCGGCCCGGGTCGGTACGGGAGAGCTGGTCGACCAGCATCGGCAGGCGCTGCTCGGCGATGCCGAAGGCGGCGTTGCGCAGCTGGCGCATGGACTTGCTCATCTGGCGGGCCACCATGCCGGCCAGGATGAACGCGGCGAGCAGCGCGAGCACGACAGCGGCGCCGGTGATGAAGGCGTCCCGCTGCGCGTCGTCGGCGATCTGCGAGGCCTCGCTCACCGCGGCGTCGGCCAGACCCGACTCGATCTCGCGGTAGCCGTCGAACCTGAGGGTGTTCACCGCCCACCAGTTCTCGGGGGTGATGCCCTTCTCGGCAAGGTCGGCGCGCGCGGACTCGTCCGTGGTGGACAGGCGGCCGATCTCGGAGATCATCGTCTCCGGCTTGGCGGGCGGCGGGACGTAGTCCGGGTCCCTCTGAGCGGCGTCCTTGGACATCGCGACGCCCTCGGCCTGGAGGCGCGCGGTGACCTGTTCCAGCTTGGCGTTGTCCGCCTCGGTGCCGCCGCCCTTGTACTCGTCGAGAGCGATGTTCTCGAGGTAGGCGTACGACAGGAAGGCCACGCGCTGGCTGGCGAGCTGGCTGTCGGTCGGGCCCGGCTTCACCAGCAGGTGCATGCCGATGGAGCGCTCCAGCGACAGCGCGGACTTGGTCAGCGAGATCGCGTAGACCGTACGGCCGTAGCTGGTCACGTTGCCGGCGCCGAGGCTGAGCTCGTTGGCGAACTCCATCAGGGGGTGGGCGACGGCGACGTAGCCCTCCTCCGTCTCCACGCCCTTGAGCTTCGAGGTGTAGGCGGCGGCACGCAGGTCGGCCAGCTTGGGCTCGGCCTCGCGGAGGAGCTTCAGCCGGCGCTCCAGACCGGGCTTGGCCGGCATGCCCTGCACGGCCTCGTCGAAGGCGTCGGCGGCCCGGTCGGTCGCGGCCCGCACCTTGGTGACGTCCGTGTCGTCCTGGCCCTTGCCGGTCAGCAGCGGCACCACGCTGACGTCGCGCTCGTTGTACAGGGCGTTGGCGTAGGTGAGGGACGCCTGCACCAGAAGCGCGGTGTTCTCGGCGTCCTGGGCCTCGTTCCAGGTGTCGATCGAGCTCTTCACCTGGAAGCCGCCCATGACCAGGCCGACGAGCACGGGTATGAGCAGGATCGCGTTGAGCTTGCTGGTCACCCGCCAGTTCCGCGGGGACATGCGTCCTCCGCTCGACGCGGGCGCGGCCTTCGGCTCGGGACCGGGCACGGGGGCGGGCGCCGCTGTGCGCGGCGGCGGCGTGAAGTTGCCCCGGGCCGACGGCTCGGGACTGTTCTTGCTTCGCCTCACTCGACCAACAACCTCTCGGCGGTCGGCACCTTCGTCGTGCCGCAATGTCTCAGAGCCCGGCATGCCATCGACTACTGAGTACGTCTTTGACCCATGGGCAGTTCAGGCATTCCAGCATGCCGACCAGCGCTCTTCCAAACATGGAAAGGCGACGGTTCCGAGTGAGGTAAGCCCCAGATAAAACGGTCATAAAGAGCGAGCACCGTCAAATGACGGGGCCTCCATGCGCACAGCGGTACCGCGCGAACGCGTCGCGTGTCGGCCTCACCCGATTCCTCTGCCGAAACGTTATGAACACCGGGGCCGGCCGTGTCAAAGGACACAGCCGGCACCGGTACATCTACGACAACCGCAGTATGTCGCCTTCCGCCAGGCTCTACCTGAGTCGCGCCATGAGGGCGTGTTCGACCAGGGTGATCAGCGCACTCTTGGCGTCCGCGCGGTGGCGGGCGTCCGTCGTGATGATCGGGGCGTCGGGCCCGATCTGCAGCGCCTCGCGCACTTCCTCCGGCTGGTACGGCTGCTGTCCGTCGAAGCCGTTGAGGGCGACGACGAAGGGCAGTCCGCTGTTCTCGAAGTAGTCGACCGCGGGGAAGCAGTCGGCGAGGCGACGGGTGTCGACGAGGACGACGGCGCCGATGGCGCCGCGGACCAGGTCGTCCCACATGAACCAGAAGCGGTCCTGGCCGGGTGTACCGAAGAGGTACAGGATCAGGTCCTGGTCCAG
>NZ_AZUS01000049.1:0-5396 GCF_000527195.1 Streptomyces sp. CNH189 | reverse complement strand
CGGCAAGACCACGACCACGGTCCGGCTCGCGGAGGCTCTGGCGAAGGCGGGCAAGAGGGTGCTCGTCGTCGACATGGACCCCCAGGGCAACGCCTCCCGGCGCCTCGGGTGGGCGTACAACCCGGACGACGCGCAAGCCACGATCAGCGAAGCGATTCAGGCCGACCGGCCTGGCGCGGTCGCGGCCGTGGTGCAGCCGATTGGCTGGGATGTCGAGTACGCCTCCCGGATCGTGCTCGCGCCGGCGCGGCTGGAGCTGGAGAACCGGATGTCGGAGGCCGGGGTGGTCGGAGCCTGGCGGCGCCTGGCCAAGGGCCTGGAAGGCGCGGACGACCACGTCGACTACACGCTCATCGACTGCCCGCCCTCGCTGTTCCACCTCACCCAGCTCGCCTTGGCGGCCGCCGACTCTGTCGTCATCGTCACCGAGCCCGAGTACGACTCCGCCGAAGCCGCCGGCCGTGTCCGCGACTTCGTTGCCCAGAGGGCTGTGGAGCTCGCCAACCCAGGGCTGGAGCTGGCCGGGGTCATCGTCAACGGGATGCAGAACCTCGGCTCCCACGCGGACCAGCTGGCGTATATCCGGGAGACGTTCGGTGGCCTCGTCTGGGATCCGGTCGTGCGGCACCGGTCCCTCATCGTGGACGCCGATGGTGACGAGGTGCCCCTGACCGAGGTTCGCGGCGACAAGGCTGCCGAGGTGCGCGCGACGTACGAGCTGCTCGCGCAGACGATGGTCAAGGCGGTCCCGACCCGATGAGCCGCAAGCCTCGCAAGACTCCCGGCCAGTCGCACAACCCGGCCTTGGTACCGAACCGGGAACCGCTCCGGGTCGGCGACGGCATCACCCCGGTGCCGGCGCCTGCCGCCGAGCCTGCCCCTGTGAAGCCGCCGAAGCCTAAGCGCGTGCCCTTCGGCTCCTACATCGACCCCGAGCTGCAGAAGGAGCTCCGGGTCGCCTGCGCGGTCGAAGGCATCGAGATCCGTGATGCCCTAGACCAGGCCCTCCGGCTATGGCTTTCCGAGCGACAAACACCCTGACCTAACGGCTAGCCAGCTAGCCAGCTTGCCCACAAGCTGGCTAGCTGTACGACACGTGCCCTGGCCACGGCGATGCCGGCACCGACGCGGAGCGACCACGACGGCCGACACCACATCGCGGCAGCAGCTGCTCCCCATCAGCCCAGGGACGGGCGGTGCGGTCGCCTCACGCGCCCGCATCCGTGACGGCGGGGGTACGGCGGCCCGCCAGGATTCCGGCCTGCTAGACGGCCGCTCAGGGCCGCGGAGCCCCCACCCCTCCCCGCCAGCCCTGGCCTACGAGCACAACGGCGAGAGCCGCAGTCGGCGACCGGCCCGCCACGTAAACCCCGGCGAGTAGCCGCTCAACCGGCAACAGAAAGCCCCCGACGGGTGTCCGGCAGGGGCTTATGGAGGTGCTGAGCAGCGAGTGTCACTCTCCGATGGGGACCCGGGCGCCGGGGGCGTAGACGTCTTCCCAGTACCCGAGCGGGCGTTCGTCGTCGTGGAAGGTCACGGTGGTGACGAGGACGGCCACGGCCGCGTGCGGCGGGGCATCGATCTCCAGAGCGTTCAGTTCATCCTGGGACGCTTGCCTGGCGTGCGCGGTCCGCTGTCCCTTCACAACCTCACGACCGGTCCGCTCGGTGTAGAGCTTGTCGAACTGCTTCACCATGCGGACGTCGTCGCCCAGCTCGGGGACGGCCGAGGTGGTGTGGGGCGGGTAGACGGAGACGCCGACCGACGTCGGCTTGTCGTCTTGGCGGAAGACCCGGATGCGGATCACGGCTTCGTCGCCCGGTTCCAGGTCGAGGGCCGTACAGATCTCCGGGTCGTGGACTGAACGACGCATCACGCGGTGACCGGAGGAGGTCTCACCAGGGGCGTACCGCAGACCGTTCTTCTCCATACGGTTCAGCCGGTCCGCGCCGGTGATCACGATGGGGGACTTCTCCACGACGGTGCCCAGTGCGCCCCGCGAGGCAACCAGGCCCTCGCTCTTGAGCAGACCCAAGGCCCGGCTCACGGTCTTGGCCGCCACGCCGAACTGCTCGCGGATCTCAGCGACTGATGGCAGTGAGTCGCCCGGGGCGAGTTCCCCGGCCTTGATCAGCGTGCGGAAGTGGGCGGCCACATCGGCATACCCCTTCCCCTCCGGTGCCTTGTATGCCACGACTTCTCCCTCTTCGTCTGAACAGTGCGCTCCCCCGAAGGTACATCAAGAGATGCCGAAGGTACATCTCTTGATTGGAGCCTGTGCTTCATGTACCTTCATGCCGTCGGCAAGGTACGTAAAGTACTTCCATGCCGACGGATTCGTACCTTCGGCATGAGAGGTTCTGTCGTGGCCACAACGAACGTCCCGCCCCAGCCCGGGGCCAATGGCTCGCACGCCAAGGGCAGCACCAACAAGTCCAACTCCTTCACCGGCTTCGCCCCCTCGTTCGGGCTCAACGTCAACGTGCAGGCCAACGGCCGTGGCAACGGTGGCGGCAGCGGCCGGACGGCGGTCGGCGCGGGTGGCCAGCAGGGCGGCGGCGGCTCGCACTTCATCCTCGGAGAGCCCGAGTTCAACTCGGCCGAGGACGTGCGGAACTACTGCAACCACGTCCGCGCCCTGATGCTGCAGGCCGCGATCGAGCTGGCGATGGCCGCCAAGATCCTGGAGGCCCGCCTCGCGCAGGCGCAGCAGCTCCCCGGCGACAACCCGATCCAAGGCCGGATGCGGGCCCGCAAGGTCGGCCGGAGCCTCAAGAAGGCCGCCGACGGCGCCACGTCCGCCGCGAAGGGTGCGGTCGCCACCTACGGCGCCTTCACCCGTGAGTACGCCGACCTGATGCGCCCGCGCCCTCAGCGTCAGGCGTCCACCAACCCCTTCAAGTTCTGAGAGGCGGTACCTGAGATGGGCAACAACAAGGACGCTCAGCAGCAGCACGAAGACCGCCTCAACTCCGGCGGGTCGACGGGCATGGGTGCCTGGCTGTGGCACCGGGCTAAGCCGTACACCCCGCCGTGGATCGTCACGGGCGTGGTCGGCACGGCGGGCGCCGGCGCCCACGAGCTGTGGGGCGGCTCGCCCTGGGCCGGGGTCGGCCTCACCCTCGCGTCGGTCGGCCTGACGGCCGCGACCTGGTGGGCGGGCAAGTCCACCGGGCAGCAGCGCCGCCTCCACTCCGCCATCACCGTGGCGGCCGGGGCAACCTGGTTCACCGCCTCCGCGCTGTCCGGCCCCCTCACCGGCCCGCTGCCCGACCTGTACCTGATGGGCGGCGCGAGCCTCGCCCTGACCTGGAACATCCGCCAGGTCATGCGCTCATCGACTCCCGAGGGCTCCGGGTCCGTCTCGGACAAGGGTCTGCTGGAGAAGGTCGGCCTCGCCCGGACCAAGCTCCGCGACGTCAAGGTCGAGCCGAACCGCGTCACGGTCCCCTACGAGTTGCCCGCCGGGGAGCTGACCAACGACGACATCAACAAGGCGATCCCGCGTATCGCCTCGGCTCTCGACGTGCCGACCACCGCGATCCGTGTCCAGCACGATCCCGACTCCGCAAGGAAGGGGCAGTTCGTCATCGTGCCGGAGGACATGCTGAAGACGCCGACCGTGTGGCCCGGCCCGTTCGCACCGGGCGAGTCCGTGGCCGTGCCCCTGCGGATCGGCGTCTACGACGACGGCAGCGACCTGGTGCTCCCGCTGCTGGATGCGATCCACCTGCTCGTCATGGGGATGACCGGTTCGGGCAAGACCGAGGGAGCCGTGGACCTCCTGCTGGAGATCCTGACCCGCAATGACGTGGCCGTGTGGCTCGCTGACGCGGCCAAGGCCGGGCAGGACTTCCAGCCGCTCGTGCCCGCGCTCGACTGGGCCGCGCTGGACACCCCGTCGGCCGGGGCGATGGTCGACGCGGTCCAGGCCGTTATCCCCGCCCGCACCGCTTGGCTGCGGGACCACAGCTACCGCGCCTGGGAGCCCGCGGCCGCCAAGACGCAGACCAACCCCGCGCACTCCTGCGCGTCGGCCGGCGCCTGCGGCTGCCCCGGGATGCCGTACCTGCTCGCATGGTTCGAGGAGGCGGCCAAGCTCCTGCGAGAGCTGGGCGACGACGTGTTCACTGGCATCGCCCAGGAGGCCCGGTCGGCGGGCGTCTCCCTGGTGGTCTCCATGCAGCGCGCGAGTGGCTACCAACTCAGCACCGACACCCGCGCCTCGCTCCCGGCCGCGATGTGCTTCGGCGTCCGGGGAGACGACGCCGGGTTCGCCCTCCCCGAGGAGGTCCTGGACGCGGGCGCCAACCCGGCCGCGTGGGGCAACAAGCGCAAGGGCTACGTCTACCTGGTGTCCGCCGGGGTCGAGGAGGACCTGTACGCCAACCCCGCCCGGACGTTCTGGACCGGCCCCCCGGCCGAGGGCAGCTACGAGCGGATGGCCCGCTACGTGGTGGAGCAGTTCGCCGCGGTGCGGGCCGAGCTGGACCCGGTGACTGTGGCTGCCGCCGCGCGGGCCGCCGGGGAGCTGTTCACCAACCGCCGGGCACGGGCGGGCGCGGTCGCCGCTCCGGCCGGGCCCGGACGGGAGCAGACGGGCCAGGAGGACGGCGACCTCGTGGAGATGGAGCACGACGGCGTCGACCTGAGCGCCGAACTCCCGCCTGTGGAGCACGACGCGGAACTCCCGCCGGCCAAGCCGTCGACCGAGGAGGCCCGCGAGCTCCTGGAGGAGATGGTCGCCACGCTCGCCTCGGTCGGCCCTGGCACGGTCGCAGTCCGCGACCTCAAGCCGTACCTGGAGCAGATCGGCCGTGACCGCTCCTGGGTCTCCCGCGAGATGAAGCGGATGTCTGAGGAGGGCCGCCTGGCGGCTACGGGCGAAGAGGGCGTCTACCGCCTCGTGCCCACCCTCGCCGGGGTCTGAGACGGCCCGCACAGCCACACAGCCACACAGCGCGAATCCCCACGTCACACGGCGTGTGAAGAGGGCCGCACACCGCCCCGCACACCGTGCGCACAGCCGGACCGCACACCCCCCGCACACCGAACGACGACGGACCGCCCCGCAGCAACCGGGGCGGCCCGCCTAGCGACCACGGAGGCATCCCGTGACCACTGACCCGAAGCATCTCACCGACTCCGAGGCGTCCGCCGAAGCGGCCCGCCTGATCCGCGAGGCGTACCAGCCGGAAGAGCCGGCCACCCCGACCTACTTCCGCGACGACACCCCCGTGCCCGCGTACGGCACCACCCCGCCTGTCCCGCAGCCCGATTCCCGGATCGTCCCCCAGTGGGCCGCCGGGGTCGCCGTCGCCTCCATCGGTGTGGGCGCCGGCGTCACCGGCCTCGGGTGCGGTGCCTGGCTGATCCTCCAGGGCCTGGCCTCCGTG
>NZ_AZUS01000048.1:0-7025 GCF_000527195.1 Streptomyces sp. CNH189 | reverse complement strand
ATCCGGCACCACACCCACCGACGCCCACACCGCAGCCAAACCCACCATCACCGCGAAACTCGCCGGCTGCACCACATCCACCCGCTCCAACAGAGCAGCCGGAACATCCCCCCGCAACACATCCACCAACGACCAGTCCACCCACCGCCCAAGCGCCGCAGCACACTCCCCGATCCGCTCCGCGAACACCGGCGACGACTCAAGGAGCTCACGGCCCATACCAGCCCACTGCGAACCCTGCCCCGGGAACACCAGAACCGTCCGCCCCGCACTCACCGCGCTGCCGGTGACCAGACCGGGATGGGACTCGCCCCGCGCCAGCGCCCCCAGACCCGCCAACGCCTCCTCCCCGGAGTCGGCCACGATCACCGCACGCTCGGACAGCATCGCCCGCTGAGCGACCAACGCACCCGCCACATGCGGCAGTGTGCCCGCGTTCTCCCCGACGAACGACACCAGCCGCTCCGCCTGCCCCACCAGCGAACCAGGACTCCGCGCCGACACCACCAGGGGCACCACGACGGGCGACGCGGGCAGCTCCACGCCGCTCTCTGCCGCCGACGCCTCGACGGGTTCTTCGGGTGACTCCTCCAGGATCACGTGGGCGTTGGTGCCGCTCGCACCGAAGGAGGAGACGGCGGCTCGGCGCGGCCGGCCCGTGTCCGGCCATTCCCGCGCCTCTCTGAGCAGTTCGACCGCGCCGGCCGTCCAGTCCACCTGCGGTGTCGGCTCCTCCACATGGAGCGTCGGCGGCATGACTCCGCGTCGCAGCGCCTCGACCATCTTGATGACGCCGGAGACACCCGCCGCTGCCTGGGTGTGGCCGATGTTGGACTTCAGCGAGCCGAGCCACAGCGGACGGTCGGCGGGCCGGTCCTGTCCGTAGGTGGCAAGCAGTGCCTGGACCTCGATCGGGTCACCCAGGGATGTACCGGTGCCGTGGCCCTCGACCATGTCGATGTCCTGCGCCGACAGGCCCGCGTCAGACAGAGCGCGCCGGATGACGCGCTGCTGGGAAGGTCCGTTGGGAGCGGTCAGGCCGTTCGAGGCGCCGTCCTGGTTGACGGCGCTGCCGCGCAGCACGGCCAGGATCCGGTGGCCGTTGCGGCGGGCCTCCGACAGGCGCTCCATGACGATGACGCCCACGCCCTCGGCCCAGCCGGTACCGTCGGCGGTCGAGGAGTATGCCTTGCACCGGCCGTCGGCGGAGAGACCGCGCTGGCGGGTGAACTCCACGAAGGCGTCCGGACTGGACATGACGGTCGCACCGCCCGCGAGGGCGAGCGAGCACTCTCCGCGCCGTAGCGCCTGGGCCGCCAGGTGCATCGCCACGAGGGAGGACGAGCAGGCCGTGTCGATGGTCACCGCCGGCCCCTCGAAGCCGAACACGTACGACACGCGTCCCGACGCCACGCTCGACGAAGTTCCGGTCATCACGTAGCCCCGGACGTCCTCGGGGATCTTCCGCAGTCGGGTGACGTAGTCGTGGTGGACGATGCCGGTGAAAACACCGATGTCACGGCCCCGGGCGGAGAGGGGGTCGATTCCGGCCCGCTCCAGGGCCTCCCATGAGGTCTCCAGGAGCAGCCGCTGCTGCGGATCCATCGCGAGGGCCTCGCGCGGCGAGATCCCGAAGAGTCCGGCGTCGAACTGGGCGGCGTCGTGCAGGAATCCGCCGACGCGGGTGTAGGTGGTGCCAGGGTGGGTGGGGTCGGGGTGGTAAAGCTTGTCGACGTCCCAATTCCGGTTCTGCGGGAAGCCGGAGAGCGCGTCGCGCTCCTCGGCAACCAGCCGCCACAGTTCCTCGGGGCTGTCGACGCCCCCGGGCAGGCGTGTGCTCATGGCGATGATGGCGATCGGCTCGTCGGGGTCCGCGAGCACGACGGGTCCGGATGGGACGACTCCAACCGACAGGTTCGTGGCTTCCTCACCGAGCAGTTCGGTACGCAGGTGCCAGGCGAGGGCCGAAGGGTTCGGGAAGTCGAAGGCAAGGCTGCTGGGGAGACTCATACCGGTGAAGTCGTGCAACCGGTTGCGAAGTTTGACGGCACTGAGGGAATCGAAGCCGAGGTCCTTGAAGGGCTGCTTCTCGTCGAGGGCTTCGGCGCTGGTGTGGCCGAGAACGACAGCCGCGCTCTCCTTCACGAGGTCCAGCAGGACGCGCTGCTGTTCGGTGGCTCCGAGCGCGGCGAGCCGGTGGGCCAGCGATCCGCTCTCAGCGGCCGGACGTCCCACAACCCGTCGGACGAACGGACCGTCCTCTGCCGACCGTGCCTCGTGAAGAGCGGGGGTGCCGACCGCGGTGGCGACAACGGTGCTGTCCGTGCGGCCCAGGGTCAGTGGTCCGAGCGCGGCGACCGGTTCGCCCGTGTGGTCGGCGAGCTCCACGAGGTGGCGTCCGCCCTCCACCGGCGTGGCCCGCAGCCGCAGGGCGGTGGCGCCCTCGGCGTACACGGCCAAGTCGGCGCAGACGGTGAGATCGCGCTCGCTCTCACCGGTGCGGCCGGCCAGGAGGCGAAGGACTGTGTCGAGGAGTCCGGGATGGAGGGCGAACCCCGCGGCCTCGTCGACGAGTTCCGGAGGCAGGGAGACGTCGGCGAAGAGCCGGCCATCTTGGTCCGTCAGTCCGTGTATGCCTCGTACCCCGCGGATGTCGAGGAGGTCCGCCGGGGCGTCGGCTCCGGTGGCCGGCCAGGTGCGCAGATCGAAGGATGGCGTGGGCAGGCCGGGCCGGAGCACTGCGCGGGCGTGGCGCGTCCAGGTGCTGTACTCGTCGCCAGCACGCCTGCTGTGGACGACGACCGGGCGCAGCCCGTCCCGGCCGGGGACGTCGACGTGGACACGGAGCTGGAGGTGGCCGTGTTCGGGCACGGTCAGCGGGGTGTCGACGATGATCTGCTCGACGGCGCCGCTGCCCGCCTCGGTTCCGGCGTGGACCAGCAGGTCGAGGAGTACGGCGGCCGGAACGGTGTCGGCGCCGGGATCGACGAGCCGACCGAGGGCACGCCGGTCGAGCCGCCCGGTGAGCACCACACGGGTGCCGCCGTCGCTGACCGGGCTGACGTGGTCGTCGTCGGGGATCTCGACTGCCGTGCCGAGCAGCGGGTGCCCGGTGGGGCGGGCGCCGAGCGCCTCGGCGTCGGTGGCGGTGGTCTCGGGTTCGACCCAGTAGCGCTGGTGCTGGAAGGCGTACGTGGGCAGCTCGGTACCGATCGCCGTGGCCGGGGTGCCGAGGAGAGCGGACCAGTCGATGTCCGTGCCGCGGACATGCAGCTCGGCGAGTGCGGTGAGGACGGCGGTCTCCTCCGAGCAGTCCTCGCTCAGGGTGGCGAAGCAGCCCCGGTGGTCCGTGCCAAGCGTGTCGAGGGCGATCGCGGTCAGGCCGCCGCCGGGTCCGACCTCCAGGAGGGTTTCGGCGCCCTGGTCGCGCAGCGCGGTGACCGCGTCGGCGAACCGCACGGCATGGCGCACTTGGTCGGCCCAGTACTCCGGGGTGGCGAACCGGCCGTCCTTCGCAAGCGCACCGGTGAGCGTGGAGATGACGGGGATGGCGGCTGGGCGGGGACGCAGCCGGGCAATGACCGCTCGGAACTCGTCGAGCATGGGGGCCATCAGTGGCGAGTGGAAGGCATGACTTACCTTCAGGCGTTTGGTCTTCCGGCCCTGTTCGGCCAGTCGCGCGGCCACGTCGAGGACGGTGTCCTCGGTACCGGAGAGGACGATGGCGCTGGGTCCGTTGACTGCGGCGATCGCGATGTCGCCCGTGGCCCCCTCCAGCAGTGGTGCGACCTCGGCCTCGGTCGCCTGTACGGCGACCATCGCGCCGCCCTCGGGCAGGGCCTGCATCAACCGGGCGCGGACGGCCACCAGTTCGCCTGCCTCCGCCAAGTCAAGGACTCCGGCGGCACAAGCGGCGGAGATCTCGCCGATCGAGTGTCCGGCAACCAGGTCCGGACGTACGCCCCAGGAGGCGAAGAGCTGGAACAGAGCGGTCTCCAGGGCGAAGAGACCTGTCTGCGTGTACAGGGTACGGTCGAGCAGTGCGGCCTCCGCCGTGCCGGGCTCGGCGAACACCACCTCGCGCAGCGGCCGTTCCAGATGACCGTCCAAGTGTCGTTCGACAGCCTCGCACGCGGCGGTGAAGGCGTTCCGGAAGAGCGGGTGACGCTCAGCGAGTTCACGGCCCATGCCGGCCCACTGGCTGCCCTGCCCGGTGAAGAGGAAGGCCAGCTTGCCCTCGGAGGGGCTGCCGGTGACGGTGCCGGCAGTGGGCGTGCCGTTGCCGAGAGCGCGCAGCGCATCGGCAAGCTGCTGCCGGTCGGTGGCCAGCAGGACCGCCCGGTGGTCGAGCTGGGCACGAGTGGTGGCCAGCGCGTGCGCGGTGTCGGTGAGGGCCGGCTCAGGGCGTGCCTCGACGAAGCGAGCAAGGCGCCCGGCCTGGGCGCGCAGAGCCGCCGCTGTCCGGGCCGACACGGGCACGGGCAGAAGAGCGGAACCTGACGATACGAGATCTGTGGCGGGTGCCGCATCGGCTGCATGCACCTGGTCGGAGGCGGTTGCCGATCCGATGCCAGCCAGTTCGTTCGTCGCCGCCCGGTCGGAGACCTCAGCGTCCTCCACCGGCGCCTGCTGGATCACGACGTGCGCGTTGGTGCCACCGATACCGAAGGACGAGATACCAGCGCGCCGCGGGCGCCCGGTCTCGGGCCACCGACGAGTCTCCGCGAGCAGTTCCACCGCTCCCGTGGACCAGTCCATGTGGGTCGAGGGCCGGTCCACGTGCAGCGTGCGGGGCAAGACGCCGTGCCGCATCGCCATCACCATTTTGATGACGCCTGCCATACCGGCCGCGGCTTGCGTGTGCCCGATGTTGGACTTGACCGAGCCGAGCCACAGCGGGCGGTCGGCGGGTCGGCCCTGCCCGTAGGTAGCGAGCAATGCCTGCGCCTCGATTGGGTCACCAAGGACCGTTCCCGTGCCGTGGCCCTCGACCGCGTCCACATCCGTTGTCGACAGACCGGCGTCGGCGAGCGCCTTGCGGATCACCCGCTGCTGTGAGAGTCCGTTCGGCGCCGTAAGTCCGTTGGACGCACCGTCCTGGTTGACCGCGGTGCCTCGGACCACCGCGAGGACCTGGTGGCCGCAGCGGCGTGCGTCGGAGAGCCGTTCTACGAGGAGCACGCCGACGCCCTCGGACCAGCCCGTTCCGTCCGCCGCGTCGGCGAAGGCCTTGCAGCGGCCGTCCTGGGAGAGGCCGCGCTGCCGGGAGAACTCGACGAAGGTCTCCAGGTTGCCCATGACCATCACGCCGCCGGCGAGGGCCATGGAGCACTCGCCCTGCTGAAGGGCGCGGGCCGCCATGTGGAGGGCGACGAGCGAGGACGAGCAGGCGGTGTCGATCGTGATGGCCGGGCCCTCGAAGCCGAACTGGTAGGCGATCCGGCCTGAGATGACGCTGCCGGAATTGCCGGTCAGGCGGAAGCCTTCAATGCCGGACGCGTGGTGCGTCCGTACGGCGTAGTCGTGGCTGTTGACGCCGACGAAGACGCCGATGTCCTGCCCGGCGACCCCGCTCGGGTCGATCGCGGCGCGTTCGAACGCCTCCCAGGAGGTTTCCAGGAGCAGCCGCTGCTGGGGGTCCATCGCGAGCGCCTCGTTCGGTGAGATCCCGAAGAACGCAGCGTCGAAACCGGTCGCGTCGTCGAGGAACGCGCCGTGCCGTACGTAGGTCTTGCCGACACTGTCAGGGTCGGCGTCGTAGTGCCGGTCGATGTCCCAGCCGCGGTCGTCGGGGAACTCTCCGATGGCGTCGACGCCGTCGGCAACCAGCCTCCACAAGTCCTCAGGGCTTTCCACACCGCCGGGGAAGCGGCAGGCCATCGCGACGATGGCGATTGGATCGTCCGAGAGGGCAGCCACCGTGGCGGTGGTGTGCCCCTCAGCGCTCCGCTCCTGGCCGTCGCCCCACTGTTCGTCGTCGCCGAAGAGCCGTGCACGCAGGTGGTCGGCGAGCAACGTCGGCTTCGGGTAGTCGAAGACGATGGTGGAAGGGAGGCTGAGAGCGGTCGCAGCCGCGAGCCGGTTGCGCATCTCGATGGCGGTCAGCGAGTCGAAGCCGGCGTCCTTGAAGGCACGGTCGGCGCGGATGGCGTCAGCGCCGGAATGGCCGAGCACCTGGGCGGCGTTCCGGCGGACGAGGTCCACCAGTGCCTCTGTGCACTCCCGCTTGCCCAGGCGGTCGAGCCGCTGACGCAGGGAGTCGGTTACGGCCGTGTGCGAGGACGCGGCCGCTGGCCGCGGAGCAGGCGCGAGTCCGCGCAGCAGCGGTGCTGCAGGAGTTCCGGCGCGGGCGGATGCCCTCAGTGCGGGCAGGTCGAACCGGGTGGCCACGAGCGCGGCAGGGGCCTCGTCGCCCGCCCGCAGGGCCGTGTCGAAGAGCGCCATGCCCTCGGCGGCGGACAGCCCGACCATGCCGAGGCGCCGGGTGCGGTGCAGGTCTGTGGCACCGAGGTGTCGGGTCATGCCGCTGGCGTCGTTCCAGTAGCCCCATGCGAGGGATGTGGCGGGCAGGCTGGAGTGGCGGCGGTGGAGGGCGAGGGCGTCCAGGCAGGCGTTGGCGGCGGCGTAGTTGCCCTGGCCAGGGTTGCCCAGCACTCCGGCGGCGGAGGAGAAGAGGACGAACGCCGCAAGGTCGATGTCCCGGGTCAGTTCGTGCAGGTGCAACGCCGCATCAAGTTTCGGCCGCAGGACGGTGTCGAAACGCTCCGGCGTCAGGGCGGTGATCACGCCGTCGTCGAGAACTCCGGCGGTATGAACGATGGCGGTGAGCGGGTGTGCGTCCGGTACGGCGGCCAGGAGCGCGGCGAGCGCGTCCCGGTCAGCGGTGTCGCACGCGACGATGGTGACGGTCGCGCCCAGGCCGGTCAGCTCCTCGTGCAGTGCCGCCGCACCTTCGGCGTCCGGTCCGCTCCGGCTGGCCAGCAGCACGTGCCGTACACCGTGTCCGGTCACCAAATGCCGGGCGA
>NZ_AZUS01000047.1:0-7103 GCF_000527195.1 Streptomyces sp. CNH189 | reverse complement strand
TTCTATTCGACGGTGACGGGTGAGTGGGTAAAGGAGGCAGACGTCCTCGACGGTGGTTACTGGTACCGCAACCTGCGGAGCCAGGTCCGTTTCGGTCCCGCCATCGCCGACCTCCTGGCCGGCGGTCATACGGTGTTCGTGGAGGCCAGTGCCCATCCGGTTCTGGTGCAGCCCGTCAATGAGATCGTGGACCAGGCGGATGACACGGTCCGGCTGCGTGCTGTCGTCGGTGGTTCGCTGCGCCGTGAGGAGGGCGGTCTGCGCCGGCTTCTCACCTCGATGGCCGAGCTTTTTGTCCGGGGTGTGCTTGTGCACTGGGCGGCAATGCTGCCGGCCGGTGCCGGTGCCTCGCAGGTCGAGCTCCCGACGTATGCCTTCGACCGACGTCACTACTGGTTGCAGGAGGCCGATGACGGCGACGGCAGCGGCGCCTGGGGAGAGGACACCGACGCGGACTTCTGGAGCGCAGTCGAGCAGACCGACGCGGACTCGCTCGCCGGTCTGCTCGCCTCGGACTCCGCCAGTCTGCGAGACGCCCTGCGCACTGTCGTGCCGGTGCTGGCGGACTGGCGCGGCAGGCGTCGACAGCGGTTCAGCGCTGAGCGCCTCCGCTACGCCATCACCTGGCGGCCCTTGGACCGGGAGATGTCGGGAGTACCCGCGGGCCGCTGGCTCGCCGTACTGCCGCCGGGATGCCCGATCGAAGGCGCGACCGATTTCCCGGCTGACTCCACGGCCGGCTCCCAGGTGGCCGAGCTCCTCGCGGCGCTCGGTGCCCAGGGACTCGACATCGTGCCCTTGGAGACCGCTCCCTCTGCCTTCACCCGCACGGGGCTCACCAAGCAGTTGAGCGGCATCCGAGCCGAGTACGAACCGGCAGGAATCCTCTCCCTGCTCGCCCTCGACGGCACGCAGGACGCCACTGTCACCGCCGCCAGGACCCTCGCGCTGATTCAGGCCCTCGGAGACGCGGGCGTCGACGGGCGACTGTGGTGTCTGACGCGGGGCGTGGTGAACACCGGTATCCAGGACACCCTTACCCATCCCGGCGAGGCCGCGCTCTGGGGCCTGGGCCGCGCCGTGGCCCTTGAACACCCCGACCGGTGGGGCGGCTTGATCGACCTACCGGCAACCGCCGACCCCCGGACCGCGCAGTATCTCGTGGGCGCGCTGAACGGTGCGGCGGGGGACGACCAGCTCGCCGTACGCCGCTCCGGCGTCTACAGCAGGCGGCTCACCCGCAAGCCCGCACCCGAGGCGCCCGCCGACGGCGGCTGGCAGCCTCATGGCACAGTCCTTGTGACGGGCGGCGCCGAGGGCCTCGGCGCACATGCCTCGCTCTGGCTCGCCCGGTCCGGCGCGCGCCGTCTCATCATCACGACCACGCCTCAGGCGCCCGCCGACGCCGTCACCGAGTTGCTGGACAAGCTCGCGGCCGCCGGAGTGGAGACGACAGTCGTCTCCTGCGCCGACGCCGACCGTGAAACGCTCGCCCGGCTCATCGCCGAGACCCCGGAAGAGCAGCCGTTCACCGCTGTCGTGCACGCCGCCGACTCCGCCTGGACCAGCAACATCGCCGACACCGGCCTCGCCGACCTCACGGAGGTCTTCGCGGCCAAGGTCGACACCGCCGTATGGCTCGACGAACTGTTCACCGACACCGACACCGACGCCGGCGGGGCCCCGCTCGACGCCTTCGTGGTCTTCTCCTCGATCGCCGGAATCTGGGGCGGTGGTGGCCAGGGCGTCTCCGGCGCGGCCAACGCGGTCCTGGATGCCCTGGTCGAACGGCGCCGCGGCCGCGGACTCGCGGCCACCTCGATCGCCTGGGGAACCCTCGACGAAATCGGCCCTGCCATGGACGAGGCGACCCTCGCGCAGCTGCGCCGCCGCGGTGTCCTGCCGATGACCCGACAGATCGCGATGACCGCGTTCGAACAGGCCGCGGAAGCACGGGAGAAAGCCGTGACGATCGTCGACATGGACTGGGAGGCGTTCATCCCGGCGTTCACTTCCGTACGGGTCAGCCCGCTCTTCGCCGACCTGCCCGAGGCCGCCGCCGCCCTGCGTGCCTCCCAGCCAGATGCCGAGAACGTCAGCACCACCTCATCCCTGGTGGACTCCCTCCGCAACGTCCCCGAGGCGGAACAGAACCGTCTCTTGCTCCGGCTGGTGTGCGGACAGGCCTCGACCGTCCTCGGACACAGCAGCACGGACAGCATCGGCCCACTCCAGTCCTTCCAAGAGGTCGGTTTCGACTCGCTCGCCGCGGTCAACCTCCGCAACAGCCTGCACGTGGTCACCGGTCTACGACTGCCCGCGACCCTCATCTTCGACTATCCGACCCCGGACGCCCTCGTCGGTTTCCTGCGCTCTGCACTGCTGACGGAAACGGACGACGACGACCTGGACGCGCGGGAAGACGAGCTGAGGCGCGTACTCGCGCAGGTCCCGCTCGCCCGGTTCCGGGAGGCCGGCCTTCTCGACATGCTGCTCAGCCTCGCCGGTCCCGAGGCCGGCTCTGCCCCTGGGGTGACAACTCCCGAGCCAGACCCGGTGATGCCCGCCGCTGAGGACGACGCCGATCTGATCGACGTGATGGACGTCGCCGACCTCGTGAAGCGAGCCCTGGGAAACGACAGCTGATTCCTCCGTCGCGGGAGCGGCCGCGGGGCGGCGAGCAGCCAGGGGGCCCCGACCTGGACGCAACCGGGAGCTACCAGACCAGGGGATGCCCCGCGAAGGCGGCCCTGTCTAGTGTCATGGAGGCAGCCCTCGATATTCGCGAACCCTTTGCGGTCACAGAATTGCCCAGCAAAAATTCAGGGGTCTTTATTTGTGTCTTCTCTTTTTCGCATCGATGCGAGCCCGCGATGAGGGTTCCGTGCCGTGTCAACTGACCTCGTACTTCGCAGCCGCCTGCGACCCTCGTCTTCGACCATCCGACCCCGGACGTCCTCGTCGGTTTCCTGCGTTCTGAACCGCTGACGGAAACGGGCGACAGTGAGTCCCGCTCGCCCGGTTCCGGAAGGCCGGCCTTCTCGCCATGCTGCGCGCCCCGGGAAAAGACACCAACTGATGAGCCGACTTACGCCATTTGGTTTACCGACAGCGACAAAGACGGAGGACCTACCGAGATGACGGCACCGGACGAGCAGATCGTCAACGCACTGCGTGCCTCGCTCAAGGAGAACACGCGGCTCCAGCAGGAGAACCAGCGTCTCTCCGAGTCCTCGGCCGAACCCATCGCGATCGTTTCGATGGCCTGTCGGTACGCGGGCGGCATACGCACCCCCGAGGACCTGTGGCGGGTGGTGACCGACGGCACCGACGTCTACACCACCTTCCCCGAGGACCGCGGCTGGGATCTGGAAGGCCTCTACCACCCCGACCCGGACAACGCCGGCACGACGTATGTCCGCGAGGGCGCGTTCCTGCACGACGCCGGCCAGTTCGACGCCGCCTTCTTCGGGATATCGCCGCGCGAGGCGCTCGCGATGGACCCTCAGCAGCGGCAGCTCCTTGAGGTCTCGTGGGAGGCCCTCGAACGAGCCGGCATCGACCCGAACTCCGTACGCGGCACCGACATCGGCGTGTTCGCCGGCATGGTCCACCAGGACTACGCGCCCGACCTCAGCGGCCTCGAAGGCTTCCTCAGCCTGGAGCGCGCCCTGGGCACCGCGGGCGGCGTCGCCTCGGGACGGGTCGCCTACACACTCGGCCTCGAAGGCCCCGCCGTCACCGTCGACACCATGTGTTCCTCGTCCATGGTTGCCATTCACCTGGCCGCCCAGGCACTGCGGCGAGGCGAGTGCTCCATGGCCTTGGCCGGCGGCGCCACCGTGATGGCAACCCCTGGCGGGTTCGTCGGCTTCGCCCGGCAGCGCGGCCTCGCCTTCGACGGCCGTTGCAAGTCGTACGCGGCCTGCGCGGACGGCTCCAGCTGGGCCGAAGGCGCAGGTGTGATCCTGCTTGAGCGGCTGTCGGAGGCACGCCGCAACGGACACCGGGTCCTCGCGGTGATCCGCGGCTCCGCCCTCAACCAGGACGGCGCTTCCAACGGCCTGACGGCGCCCAACGGACCCGCGCAGCAGCGCGTCATCCGCAAGGCGCTGGAGAGCGCCGACCTCACTACGGCTGACATCGACATGGTCGAGGGCCACGGCACCGGCACCGTTCTTGGTGACCCGATCGAGGCGCAGGCCCTGATCGCCACGTACGGCCAGGAGCGGTCGGAGGACCGGCCACTGTGGCTCGGCTCGGTCAAGTCGGTGATCGGCCACACCCAGGCCGCCTCCGGTGTGGCCGGGGTGATCAACATGGTGCAGGCGCTGCGGCACGGTGTCATGCCCGCCACCCGGCACGTCGACGCCCCCACCTCGCAGGTGGACTGGACGGCGGGCTCGGTGGAGCTGCTGACGGAGGCTCGCGCGTGGCCGGAGGCGGGCCGGCCGCGCCGGGCCGGTGTGTCTTCGTTCGGTGCCAGCGGTACGAACGCCCACTTGATCCTGGAGCAGGCGCCGGAAGACGAGCCCGCCGCAGATACTGCCTCCGGCCGCTCGTCGGCTCCAGCGATCGACGGAGTGGTGCCGCTGGTGCTGTCGGCGGCCACGGCCGCCTCGCTCACCGGCCAGGCGGAGCGTCTGCTGTCGTTCGGCGAGGCGTCCGGCACGGTCGCGCTCGCCGACGTGGCGGCCGCATTGGCCACCGGCCGGGCGACGCTCGCCGAGCGCGCGGTCGTCGTGGCCGACTCGCCCGAGGAGGCCCTGGCGGGCTTGGGCGCGCTGGCGAGCGGAGAAGCCGCACACGGGGTGGCCGTCGGTAGCGCGTCGACGCCGGGCGGGGCCGGAAAGGTCGTGCTCGTCTTCCCAGGGCAGGGTTCGCAATGGACCGGCATGGGCCGCGAACTCCTCGACTCCTCACCGGTGTTCGCGGAGCGGATCGCTGAGTGCGCGGTGGCGCTCGAGCGGTGGGTCGACTGGTCGCTGGTGGATGTGCTGCGAGGTGATGCTCCGGCCGAACTCCTGGAGCGCGTGGATGTGCTGCAGCCCGCGAGCTTCGCCGTGATGATCGGCCTTGCCGCGGTGTGGTGGTCGGTCGGTGTGGTGCCGGATGCGGTGGTGGGTCATTCGCAGGGTGAGATCGCCGCGGCGTGTGTAGCGGGCGCGCTGTCCCTGGAAGACGCTGCTCGCATTGTGGCGGTTCGCAGTCAGGTCATTGCGGGCGAGTTGGCGGGCCGGGGCGGTATGGCGTCGGTGGCGCTGTCCGAGGCAGATGCCGTCGGGCGTCTGGAGCGGTGGGCCGGCCGGACCGAGGTCGCGGCGGTCAACGGTCCCGCGTCAGTGGTGATCGCCGGTGACGCCGAGGCCCTCGACGAGGCCGTCGACGCGTTGGAGGACCAAGGCGTACGCGTGCGCCGTATCGCAGTCGACTACGCCTCGCACACCCGGCATGTCGAAGATGTCCAGGAAACCCTGAGCGAGGCCTTCGCCGACATCCGCAGCCAGGCTCCCGCCGTGCCGTTCCTCTCCACCGTGACCGGCGAGTGGATTCGCGAGGCGGGTGTCCTCGACGGCGGCTACTGGTACCGCAACCTGCGCCGGCAGGTCCGCTTCGGTCCCGCGGTCGCCGACCTCCTGGCCGACGGCCACACCGTGTTCGTGGAGTCCAGCGCCCACCCCGTCCTGGTCCAGCCGATCAGCGAGATCGTGGTCGGCGCCGAGGCCGACGCCGTCGTGACCGGCTCCCTGCGCCGTGAAGACGGCGGGCTTCGCCGCCTGTTCACCTCGATGGCCGAGCTCTTCGTCCGAGGCGTCCACGTTGACTGGAGCGGCGTCCTCGCGGCCCGGGCCGACGCCGGCCGCGTCGACCTCCCGACGTACGCCTTCGACCACCAGCACTACTGGATCCAGCTGACCGGCACCGCCGACGACGCCGTCTCGCTCGGCCTCACGGGCACCGATCACCCGCTGCTCGGCGCGGTGGTCCCGCTGCCGCAGTCCGACGGTCTGGTCCTCTCCTCCCGAGTCTCCCTGCGCACCCACCCGTGGCTCGCGGACCACGCCATCGCGGGCGCGGTCGTCGTACCCGGAACCATCTACGTCGATCTGGCGGTCCGAGCCGGCGACGAGTTCGGCTGCGGTGTCCTGGAGGAACTCGTCATCGAGTCACCGCTCGTGCTGCCGGAGCACGGCGGCGTCCGGATCCAGGTCGCCGTCAGCGGCGCCGGCTCCAACGGCTCGCGCACCGTGGATGTCTACTCCCTCCGCGAGGAGACCACCGACGAGGCGGGACAGGGGGAATGGACCCGGCATGCCACCGGCCTGCTCTCCAACGCCGCCCGGGCCGATGGCACGACGCCCGCCGTCGACTTCGCCGCCTGGCCCCCGGCCGGCGCGCAGCCCGTCGCCATCGACCACTTCTACTCGGACCTGGCCGCCCGCGGATACGCCTACGGTCCGGCCTTCCAAGGCCTGCGCGGCGTGTGGCGGCGCGGCGACGAACTGTTCGCCGAGGCTGTCCTGCCGCCCGAGCAGCGCGAGAACGCCGACCGGTTCGGCATCCACCCGGCCCTCCTCGACGCCGCCCTGCACACCAATGCCTTCGCCAACCCCGACGACGACCGCAGAGTTCTGCCCTTCGCCTGGAACGGTCTCGTCCTGCACGCCCTGGGCGCCTCCGCCCTGCGCGTACGAGTCGCCCCGAGCGGCCCGGACGCGCTCTCGTTCCAGGCCGCCGACGAGACCGGTGACCTCGTCCTGACCATGGACTCGCTGGTATCCCTGCCGGTCACCGCCGAGCAACTCGGCGCCGACGCGGCCAGTCGGGAGAGCCGCGACTCGCTGTTCCGTGTGGAGTGGACCGAACTGCCCGCCCCTGAGGGTGCCGTCGCCCCGGCTCCCTGGGCGCCTGTCGCCACCGTGGACGACGTGGCGGCGCTCGCCGTCCGCGAGACTTTGCCGCCGGTTGCCGTCCTTATGGCGATGGCTGGTGACGGCGAGGACGCGCTCGGCCTCACCACGCGCGTCGTGGCTGTGCTTCAGGCCTGGCTGGTTGCCCCGGCTTTGGAGAGCGGCAAGCTGTTGGTGGTGACGAGGGGTGCG
>NZ_AZUS01000046.1:0-7549 GCF_000527195.1 Streptomyces sp. CNH189 | reverse complement strand
CGAAGTACGGGCTGAAGCTGACGCTCATCGACAACGACAAGGCGGAGGAGTGGAACAACGCCTACTCGCTGTGGTGTGCGCGGGACGCCCTGAAGGACGGCGTGATCCTGGCCAACGGTGACACGGTGCACCCGGTGTCGGTGGAGCGGACGCTGCTGGACGCGCGGGGTGACGGCAAGAAGATCATCCTGGCGCTGGACACGGTGAAGAAGCTCGCCGACGAGGAGATGAAGGTCGTCGTCGACCCCGGGAAGGGGATGACGCGGATCACGAAGCTGATGGACCCGGCGGAGGCGACGGGCGAGTACATCGGTGTGACGCTGATCGAGGGCGAGGCCGCTGTCGAGCTGGCGGACGCGTTGAAGGCGACGTTCGAGCGGGACCCGCAGCTGTACTACGAGGACGGCTACCAGGAGCTGGTGAACCGGGGCTTCCGGATCGACGTGGCGCCGATCGGTGACGTCCGGTGGGTCGAGATCGACAACCACGACGACCTCGCCCGCGGCCGGGAGATCGTCTCCGGGCGCTGAGCCCGACGGCCCACGGGGGTCCGGTTTGACCCCCGTGGGCCCGGCCCCGTAACCTTGACCGTCGGCGTGTCCATCGGGACCGCCACATCCCCGTAAACCTCTTCCTCCCGGACGCGGGCCGCGATCGGGAGAGGTCGTCCGCGCTTGCGTGGGCGACTGGCCTGCGGGGGTGCCGTTCTTCGAGTGAGAGTGAGATCCGCGTGTACGCCATCGTGCGCAGCGGTGGTCGCCAGCACAAGGTTGCTGTCGGCGACATCGTCGAGGTTGACAAGATTTCCACCGCCAAGGTCGGCGACACGGTCGAGCTCTCGACCCTGCTCGTGGTCGACGGCGACGCCGTGACCAGCGACCCGTGGGTGCTGGCCGGCATCAAGGTCCAGGCCGAGGTCGTGGACCACCACAAGGGCCAGAAGATCGACATTCTGCGCTACAAGAACAAGACCGGCTACCGCCGTCGTCAGGGCCACCGCCAGCAGTACACGGCGATCAAGGTCACTGAGATCCCCGCGGCTGCGAAGTAAGGGACTGAGGAGAGATGGCACACAAGAAGGGCGCATCGTCCACCCGTAACGGTCGTGACTCCAACGCTCAGCGCCTCGGCGTGAAGCGCTTCGGTGGTCAGGCCGTCAACGCGGGCGAGATCCTGGTCCGCCAGCGCGGCACCCACTTCCACCCGGGCGCCGGCGTCGGCCGTGGCGGCGACGACACCCTGTTCGCGCTGCAGGCCGGTGCGGTGCAGTTCGGCACCCACCGTGGCCGTAAGGTCGTGAACATCGTTCCGGTCGCCTGATCGGACACTTTCGCGAGGCGGACCTCACTTCCCGACGGGAAGCGGGTCCGCCTTTCGCGTGTTACCCAAGAGACACAACCCCGTAGTAGCTGGAGGCACATTCCATGACCACCTTCGTGGACCGCGTCGAACTGCATGTCGCCGCGGGTAGCGGAGGTCACGGCTGTGCCTCCGTCCATCGCGAGAAGTTCAAGCCGCTCGGTGGACCCGACGGCGGCAACGGCGGACGGGGCGGCGACGTGATCCTCACCGTCGACCAGTCCGTGACCACGCTGCTCGACTACCACCACTCGCCGCACCGCAAGGCCACGGGCGGCAAGCCCGGTGAGGGCGGCAACCGCTCCGGCAAGGACGGCCAGGACCTGGTCCTGCCCGTGCCGGACGGCACCGTGGTGCTCGACAAGGCGGGCAACGTGCTCGCCGACCTCGTCGGCCACGGCACCTCCTTCGTCGCCGCCCAGGGCGGTCGCGGCGGGCTCGGCAACGCCGCCCTCGCCTCGGCGCGACGCAAGGCGCCCGGGTTCGCGCTGCTCGGTGAGCCGGGCGACCTGCGCGACGTCGTCCTGGAGCTGAAGACCGTCGCAGACGTGGCCCTCGTGGGCTACCCCAGCGCCGGCAAGTCGTCCCTGATCTCCGTGCTCAGCGCCGCCAAGCCGAAGATCGCCGACTACCCCTTCACCACGCTGGTGCCCAACCTCGGTGTGGTCACCGCCGGTTCGACCGTCTACACCATCGCCGACGTCCCCGGTCTGATCCCCGGCGCCAGCCAGGGCAAGGGGCTGGGCCTTGAGTTCCTGCGCCACGTCGAGCGGTGCAGCGTGCTGGTGCACGTGCTGGACACCGCCACCCTGGAGTCCGACCGCGACCCCGTCTCCGACCTCGACATCATCGAGGAGGAGCTGCGGCAGTACGGCGGCCTGGACAACCGGCCGCGGATCGTCGTCCTCAACAAGATCGACGTGCCGGACGGCAAGGACCTCGCCGACATGGTCCGCCCGGACCTGGAGGCCCGCGGCTACCGCGTGTTCGAGGTGTCCGCCGTGGCCCACACCGGACTGCGGGAGCTGTCGTTCGCGCTCGCCGAGCTGGTCGGCACGGCCCGCGCGGCCCGGCCGAAGGAGGAGGCGACCCGCATCGTCATCCGTCCCAAGGCGGTGGACGACTCCGGCTTCACCGTCACCCGTGAGGAGACCGGCGGCGAGCTGGTGTTCCGGGTGCGCGGCGAGAAGCCCGAACGCTGGGTGCGGCAGACCGACTTCAACAACGACGAGGCCGTCGGCTACCTGGCCGACCGGCTCAACCGCCTCGGTGTCGAGGACGCGCTGATGAAGGCCGGCGCCCGTTCCCGTGACGCCGTGGCCATCGGCCCCGAGGACAACGCCGTGGTCTTCGACTGGGAGCCGTCCGTCACCGCCGGTGCCGAGATGCTCGGCCGCCGCGGTGAGGACCACCGCTTCGAGGAGCCCCGCCCGGCCGCCCAGCGCCGCCGCGACCGCGACGCCGAGCGGGACGAGGCGGAGCGGGAGTACGACGGCTTCGAGCCGTTCTAGTCCGCACGGCGCACCGCACGCACGAGAAGGGCCCGTTCCGAACGGAACGGGCCCTTCTCGTGCGTGCGGTGGCTCAGTTGCCGGGCGTCCGGCTCAGGTCCGCCCCGAAGAGCCGCAGCAGCCGCTCCTCCACCACCGGGGTCAGGGCCTCGACGTAGGCGTCCGCCAGGTGGCCGTAGTCCCGGTACACCAGCGTGTTGCCCACCACGACCGGGCAGTTGCCGGAGGGGGCGCAGACCCAGGGGGACGGGTCGACGACCGTCACGTCCTCGGCGGCCGCCGCCTCGCGGATCGCCTTGGTCACCGAGGGCTGCTTGTCGGACTCGGACAGCTTGTTCGCGCACGCGGACAGGTCGTCCGGGTTGGCGACCGCGCAGTCCACCGCGTTGTTCTTCGGCCAAGGGCTGTCCAGCAGCGTGAGCACGCGGGTACGGCCCCGCTGGAGGATCCGGTACGTCTCGGCCTGGCCCTTGCCCCACTCGGTGGCGGTGTCGCCGTCGCCCCACAGCTTCGCGGAGTTGGAGCTGGAGGTGACGACCAGATCGGGTTCCATCGCGCGGATCTTGTCGATGGTCACCTCACGCCAGTCGTCGCAGGACGAGTAGGGACCGTTGTTGTAGGCGATGGTGATGTCGGCGACCTTGCAGGCGTTCTTGGTGAACGAGTACAGCTTCCAGCCGTGCTCGCGGGCGATCGCGTCGAACGCCGGGAACCACTGCGCGACGTGCGAGTCGCCGAACAGCACCACGCTGCGGTCGCCGTCCTTGTCGCCGTACAGACACGGCTCGGTCTGCTTCTCCTCCGACATGGTCAGCGCGCAGTCGTCGTTGTAGACCGCCGTGCGCTTGTACGCCACGTCGTGCACGCTCGGCGAGAGGTTGGACGGCATCTTGTCCGCCGGGTGCTGCAGCAGACGGGTCAGCGCGGCCTGCGGGTCGGGGGCCTGGGCGATCGCCTCCATGGTGTTCTGCTGGGCGCCGCCCGACGACAGGCTCGGCGGGAACTGCACGGCGACCAGCGCGGCCACCGCCGCGACGGCCGACAGCCCGAGACCCAGCGACAGGCCCCTCGCCGCATGCGCCTTGAACGCCCGGTGGAACCGCATGGGGTCCTCGATCAGGTGCAGCGTCCCCCAGGCCAGCACGAGACCGCACAGGGCGGCGATCAGCCGCAGCGGACCCTCGTGCTCGCCGAACCCGGCGGCCGCGGGCACGATGACGATGAGCGGCCAGTGCCAGAGGTACCAGGCGTAGGAGACGCCGCCGACCCAGACCGCGGGCCGCAGCGACAGCACCAGGCCCGCGCCGTAGCGGCCGCCCGCCGCGCCGCCGGCCAGCACGGCGGCGGCACCGAGGACGGGGACCACGGCGTTGTGGCCGGGGAAGACGGTGTGGTCGTCGAAGGCCACCGCCGCGTAGGCGATGGCGGCCAGGCCGGCCCAGCTGAGGACCGCGGCGACCGGACGCGGGATGTCGTTCAGCCGGTGGGCCACCAGCGCCAGCAGCGCGCCCACCGCCAGCTCCCAGATGCGGCCCTGCGAGCCGAAGTAGGCCCACGACGGGGACGTCTCGGTGAGGTGCAGGTTCACGGCGAAGGACGCGACGGCCAGGGCGAGCAGCGGGATCGCCAGCAGGGCCCGGCGCCGGAAGATCTTCAGCGCGACGATCAGCAGGACGGGCCAGATCAGGTAGAACTGCTCCTCCACCGCCAGCGACCAGAAGTGCTGGAACGGCGAGGGGGGCACGTCGGTGTTGAAGTAGTCGGTGCCCGAGTCGGCCAGCCGGAAGTTGACGACGTACCAGGCGGACGCGATGGCGTCCTTGGCGTAGTCCGCGAACCGCAGCGGGCCCAGGAACAGCCAGGACCCGGCCAGCGTCGCCATGACGACGAGGGTGGAGGCGGGCAGCAGACGCATGGCCCGGCGGGAGTAGAAGCGGGCCAGCGAGATCCTGCCCTCGCGCTTCCACTCGCGGAGCATCAGCGAGGTGATCAGGAAGCCCGAGATCACGAAGAAGACGTCGACACCGACGAATCCGCCGGCCAGGGAGGAGACGCCCGCGTGGGCGACCACGACGAGCGAGACGGCGACGGCGCGCAGGCCCTGGATGTCCAATCGGAGTCCTGCGCCGCCCGTCGCCGGGGCGGAGCCCTTCCCGGACGGCGGTCCGGGGGCGTCGCCCCGCGCCGGGGGAACGGACGGGGCGTCATCTGATGAAGGCCGCGGTGGGGACGCGAGATCGCGGGCGGACACCTTGGGGGTTCTCCTTGCTCGTGGAGCGTCGACGAGACGTGTGCGGGGTCTGCGGCACGGTCCGGGGCTCTGCGCCGCCGGGGCCTGCTGACCGCTGGTGATCGACTCGGAGTCAGACGGTCGAGCGTATCTCCGTCAGGTCCGGAATCATGACGAGTTTCGTGCCATTGTCGTAACAGATGGGTGAGAAAGGTCGACAGGCGGGGACGCCGGGCTCGTCGACACCCGGGGTCCGGGCCGGACACGCGCCGCCGGGTCACCCGTTCCCGGGGTCCGCCCGGTCGCCGCGCTCGGTGCGCGGCGTACGACCGGACGGCCCCGGAGCGGACGCGTTCCCCCCGTTGTCCTGACGGACGGTCCCTCTTCAGACGAAGGTGGCTCGCTCCGGCGCGTCGGCCTGCTCGGACAGGCCGGCCTGCGCGGACTTCCGCTCGGACTCCAGGCGGTCGTAGCGGGCCATGGTGCGCTGGAAGGAGCGCGTGGCCAGCAGCAGCCGGTAGACGACGAGCACCTCGAAGGCGAGCAGCAGGGCGCCCGCGACGACGGTCGGCCAGAAGACGGTACCCAGCAGCGGGGCGATGATGAAGATCGTCATCTGGAACTCGATGCCGCTGAACAGGTGGATGCGGATGCGGTGGCTGACGAGGAAGTCGCGCAGCGGCACATAGCCGGGGAGGCGCGTGATGAACGTGCTCTGCGCCACGGCGGGCGCGGCCGGCGCGGACGCGGAGGACTCCGCCGCCGACGCGTCGCTCGCCGTCGGCTGGGCGGGCACCCGGGCGGCGCTCTTCACCGGCGTGTCGCCGGCCTCGGAGTCGTCGTCGGAGGCGTCGGCCTCGGCGGAGGTGTCGACGAGCCCCAGCTCCTCGGCGCGCTCACGCTGCGTCCGCCGCATGTTCAGGCGGACCTTCCACATCTCCAGTGCGTCCATGTAGCGGAGCATGTCGAGGAACACCACGGCCAGCGCGAGCCATATGTAGGTGACGTCGTCGGTCCGCTGGTACTGCCCGCCCATGAGGGCGACGGCACAGATGAGCACGCGGATCCGGTCGAAGATGTAGTCGAGCCAGGCGCCGAACGCGGAACCCTTCCCCGTCAGACGGGCGAGCTTCCCGTCCATGCAGTCCAGGATGAAGCTGACGTGGTAGACGACGGCTCCGGCCACCAGCCACTGCCAGTCACCCTGGGCGAAGCAGGCGGCGGCCCCGATCCCCAGCACCAGGGCGGCCCAGGTGATCTGGTTCGGTGTCACCCGGGTCCACATGGCGGTCCAGCGGACCAGCGGGGTGGCGACGGGATCAACCAGGAGAACGGTCCACCAGGCGTCTCGCTCTTTCTCCGTGAGGCGGCGGACTTCGGGGAGTGAAGGTACACGCATGACCGTAAGTCTGCATGCTCGCCCGAACACTCTGCTTCCAAACGCGAGTGTGTGCTACGTCACGAATGCGATCCGCGAACCCCAGGAGGGATGGAATCTCAAGAGGGGTGGATATGTCCGAAAGAATACGTGTATGCGATAGATTGACGCGGGAATTGCCGGTCGCAAACACGGGCACCGATCGTGGAGACTCTGCCGGTGGTGGCGGCCTACTCCGTCGAACAGGAATGTGACTGCGTTGCTGTAAACTTCCCCCCTGCGGCTTGACCCTGAAGGAGCCCTGTGCGCTCCGAGTGTGGCGCCGTATGGGGGTGCAGCGCTCGTTTCCGCTGGTCGTCTTGATGCCCCCATCATGTAGGCCACGTCGGGACTCGCCGAGAGGTTTGGGATTGAAGTGAGTGTGCGTACCCGCATCGGAAGCAGTCTGAAGTCGCGGACCAAGAGCGCGATGCAGGCGCAGAAGCGCCGGGCGTGGTTGTTGCGGGTGACGCGGCAGCGGCAGGGCCTGTTGCGGTCTGACGCGGGTGTGCGTCAGGTGACGTTCGACGGTGAGCCGTTGTGGGGTCGGGTGGGGGATTCCTTCACGGCGGCGGGTGCGGCGGCGGAGAATCTGGGGCTGGTCGCGGATGCCCTGGAGCGTGCGGGGATCGCGTATTTCGTGGTGCCGGGTGTGTCGCGTACGTCGTGGACGTTGGGTGTGCGTGAGGCGGACCGGGGGGCGTTCCTGGCGTCGATGCGTGAGCTGTACGCGGGGACGGTGGTGTTCGCCGCGCGTCCGCGTTCGGGTGGGGTGTCGGATTTCTCGTTGTTCGCGGACGAGGCGTGGCCGAAGTCGTTGTCGTCGGCTCCGGTGATGCGGTTCGGTGTGGTGCGGCTGGGGCCGGTGGGTCAGGTTCTGGGTGGTCCGCAGCTGGGCTGTGACGTGGAGTTCTGGCAGGACGGCGCGGACGTGCTGGCGGGTCCCTCCGCCGAGGCCGAGCTGGCGCGTGTCTCGCCGCAGGCCTCCGCCGACGTGCTGGCCGACTCGCTGGTGGCCCCCCGCCGCAACCG
>NZ_AZUS01000045.1:0-8150 GCF_000527195.1 Streptomyces sp. CNH189 | reverse complement strand
TGCTGCCCGGTGGGGCAGAGGTCGCGTGCCTGCGGCCCGGTGGAGGCTGAGGTGGCATGCCTGCGGCGCAGGGTTGCGGTGTGGTGGGGGCGGGCGTAGCGCCTACGGGCGGTGGGTGGTGCGGGGCCGCGGTGGGGGCGGTCGTCCTCGGTCTGGCGCGAGAGTGCGTCTCGAGTGGTGCAGGGTGCGGACGCGCCAGCCGCTGCGGGCGCCCACCCCCACCCCGTCCCCTCCCCGCCGTCGGCGGCCGCACCAACACCGTGGCAGCCATCCCCCTCCGCCGTAGGCGGCGCCGCTGCCGCCAACCGCGGGCAGTCGTGCCGCTGGGGCGATGGGGGAGGGTGGGCGCGGCGGCACCCCGTAAGTGCCGGGCTGCGCGAACACCTCCGGCTCGCTCCCGCGCCGGTGCCTGGTGTCCGCGCCGACTGCGGGGAGTCGTGCCGCTGGGGCGATGGGGGGGCGCGGCGGCGCCTCGCCGGCGCCGAGGTGGGCCGAATCCCCCCGGCCCGCACCCACGCCGGGTATCGTCGGAGTCCACCCCCGCCGAAGGCGCCCGCGGCCGCAGGTGCACAGCCTCGCTGTCAAGGGAGAGGGGGTTACAGGCGGCCCAGGACCTTGGTCAGGAGGGCGCCCATGCGGGTCGCGCTGTCGCGGCCCGCCTGGAGGACCTCCTCGTGGTTCAGCGGCTCGCCGGTCATGCCGGCGGCGAGGTTGGTCACCAGGGAGATGCCGAGGACCTCGGCGCCGGCTTCGCGTGCGGCGATGGCCTCCAGGACGGTGGACATGCCCACCAGGTCCGCCCCGATGACGCGCGCCATGCGGATCTCCGCCGGCGTCTCGTAGTGCGGGCCGGGGAACTGGGCGTAGACGCCCTCCTCGAGGGAGGGGTCGATCTCCTTGCACAGGGCGCGCAGGCGCGGGGAGTACAGGTCGGTGAGGTCGACGAAGTTGGCGCCGACGATCGGCGAGGTCGCCGTCAGGTTGATGTGGTCGCTGATCAGGACCGGCTGGCCGGGGCGCATCCCCTCGCGCAGACCCCCGCAGCCGTTGGTCAGCACGATCGTCTTCGCGCCCGCCGCGACCGCCGTACGGACGCCGTGGGCGACCGCGGCCACCCCGCGGCCCTCGTAGTAGTGCGTGCGGCCCAGGAAGACCAGGGCGCGCTTCGCGCCTATGCGGTACGAGCGGATCTTGCCTCCGTGGCCCTCGACCACCGGCGGCGGGAAGCCGGGCAGCTCGGTGACCGGGTGCTCGGCCTCGGGGGTTCCGAGCGCGTCCACGGCCGGGGCCCACCCGGAGCCCATCACGAGGGCGACGTCGTGGGTCTCGGCGCCTGTGAGTTCGCGCAGACGGGCTGCGGCGGCGTCGGCTGCGGCGTAGGGGTCGCCCTGGATGTCGTCCGGAAGAAGAGAAGCGTTCACGTCGATGAGGGTAGCCGGTATTCGCCTACGCGCGTAGATGTGGGAGGTGACGGGATGGCGATCGTTGTCTTGTCGTTTCCGTCAGCAGGGTCGCTTGCGCAGTTCCATGACGTAGTCGTGGGGCGCCCCCGCGGACTCCGCCGCGTCGGCGATCTCGCCCAGGTAGCGCGCCGAGGGCAGTCCGCCCTCGTAGGAGTTGAGGACGTAGGTCCAGGCCTGGTCCTCACCGTCGAGGGTGTGCACCCGGACCCGGGTGCGGCGGTAGATGTCCAGGCCGGTCCCCTCCCAGCGGTCCAGGGACTCCTCGTCCATCGGCGCGATGTCGTAGAGGGAGACGAAGACCTGGGAGAGGGGGTCCTCGACGAGGGTGGCGAGTGCGCCCTCCCAGCCCATGTGCTCGCCGCCGAACGTCAGCCGCCAGCCGTTGAGCCAGCCGGTGGCCCGCAGCGGGGAGTGCGGGGCGCGGCGGGACATCAGCCGGGCGTCGAGGTTGCCGGCATAAGCGGCGTAGAGCGACATGGGGGAAGGGTACGGCAGGGGGTGGCGGGGGCGATGTGACCGAGGGGGAGCACCCCCGGGCGGTCGCACGGTGAAGTGTGCGGGACAATGGAGTACGTGACTCGGATCGTGATCATCGGTGGCGGACCCGGCGGATACGAAGCGGCGCTGGTCGCCGCGCAGCTCGGCGCGGAGGTGACCGTCGTCGACTGCGACGGCCTGGGCGGTGCGTCGGTGCTGACCGACTGCGTGCCGTCCAAGACCCTCATCGCCACGGCCGAGGTGATGACCACCTTCGACTCCTCCTACGAGGAGCTGGGGATCATCGTCGCCGACGACACCCCGCCGCTGGAGCAGGCCGCGCGGGTGGTCGGTGTCGACCTGGGCAAGGTCAACCGGCGTGTGAAGCGGCTCGCGCTGGCGCAGTCGCACGACATCACCGCCTCCGTGACGCGCGCCGGCGCGCGTGTGATGCGCGGGCGGGGGCGGCTGGACGGGATGCAGGCGCTCGACGGGTCACGCAAGGTCGTCGTCACCGCCGCCGACGGGAGCGAGGAGACGCTCACCGCGGACGCCGTGCTCATCGCGACCGGCGGGCATCCCCGTGAGCTGCCGGACGCGCAGCCCGACGGGGAGCGGATCCTGAACTGGACGCAGGTGTACGACCTCGACGAGCTTCCCGAGGAGCTCATCGTGGTCGGTTCCGGTGTCACCGGTGCCGAGTTCGCCGGCGCCTACCAGGCCCTCGGCTCCCGCGTGACGCTGGTGTCCTCGCGTGACCGCGTGCTGCCCGGCGAGGACCCGGACGCGGCGGCCGTGCTGGAGGACGTCTTCCGGCGGCGCGGCATGAACGTGATGGCGCGGTCGCGTGCCCAGTCCGCCAAGCGGGTGGGGGACCGGGTCGAGGTGACGCTGGCGGACGGCCGGGTCATCACCGGCTCGCACTGCCTGATGGCCGTGGGCGCCATCCCGAACTCCGAGGGCATGGGCCTGGAGGAGGCCGGGGTGCGGCTGCGCGACTCGGGTCACATCTGGACCGACAAGGTCTCGCGGACGACCGCTCCGGGTGTCTACGCGGCCGGTGACGTCACGGGCGTGTTCGCCCTGGCCTCGGTGGCCGCCATGCAGGGGCGGATCGCCATGTACCACTTCCTTGGCGACGCGGTCGCTCCGCTGAATCTGAAGACGGTGTCGTCGAACGTCTTCACCGACCCCGAGATCGCCACCGTCGGCTACTCGCAGGCCGACGTGGACGGCGGGAAGATCGACGCGCGCGTGGTGAAGCTGCCGCTGCTGCGCAACCCGCGCGCCAAGATGCAGGGCATCCGCGACGGCTTCGTCAAGATCTTCTGCCGCCCCGGCACCGGCATCGTGGTCGGGGGTGTGGTCGTCGCGCCGCGCGCCTCGGAACTCATCCACCCCATCTCGATCGCGGTCGACAACAACATGACCGTCGAACAGATCGCGAACGCCTTCACCGTGTACCCCTCGCTGTCGGGCTCGATCGCCGAGGTGGCACGGCAGTTGCACACCCGGAAGACGGCCGGGGAAGGCTGACACCGCCCTATACCACTTGCTGTGGGGCTGTGCGAACAACTTCTGCTATTCAGCGCAAACTGCTGAAAGCAGACGGTCGTCGGCGTTACTGTCAGTTTCGTGTTCGCTGCAGAACGTCGCCAATTGATCCTCGAAATGGTGCGAGCGAACGGGGCCGTGTCGCTCCGTGAGCTCGCCCGCGTCGTCCAGACCTCCGAAGTGACCGTACGGCGGGACGTGCGCGCGCTGGAGGCAGAAGGACTCCTCGACCGCCGGCACGGCGGTGCGGTGCTGCCGGGTGGTTTCACGCGAGAGTCCGGCTTCCCGCAGAAGTCACATCTCGCGACCGCCGAGAAGACCGCCATCGCCGACCTCGCCGCGAACTTCGTGGAGGAGGGCGAGGCCATCGTGGTCGGCGCGGGAACCACCACGCAGGAGCTGGCCCGCCGGCTGGCCCGGGTGCCCGGGCTGACGGTCGTCACCAACTCCCTGCTGGTCGCCCAGGCGCTGGCCCACGCCAACCGGGTCGAGGTCGTGATGACCGGCGGCACGCTCCGCGGCTCGAACTACGCCCTCGTCGGCAGCGGTGCCGAGCAGTCCCTCCAGGGACTGCGGGTCTCCCGCGCCTTCCTCTCGGGCAGTGGCCTGACCGCCGAGCGCGGGCTGTCCACGTCCAACATGCTGTCGGCGTCCGTCGACCGGGCGCTGGTGCAGGCGGCGGCCGAGGTGGTGGTCCTCGCCGACCACACCAAGCTCGGCACGGACACCATGTTCCAGACCGTGCCGACCGACCTGATCACCCGCCTGGTGACGGACGAACCGCCCGCGCACGACGACCGGGCGGCGACCGAACTTCAGGCGCTCGCGGACCAGGGCGTGCAGATCGCCGTCGCGGGGGCGCCGGGGGGAAACGGCAGCGCGGGAGGTGACGGCCCGCCATCGGGGCGGCAGCGCCGTGACGTGCCGCTGCCGGGTCCGAGGCGGCAAGCCCCCGGCCTGCGTTCGGCCGTGGCGCTGGGCGCCGCGGCGGACCAGGGGCAGGGCGCCGAGCGGGCGGCCCGGGTGGCGGACCTGCGCCGGCGCTGACCGGGAGGGCGCCGGACGTGACGACGCCCGGCGCCCTCCGTGGGAGGGCGCCGGGCGCTGCCGCGTCGGCGGGTGTCAGTCCTTGATCTCGCAGATCGCCGCACCGGAGGTGACGGAGGCGCCGACCTCCGCGCTCAGGCCCTTGACGGTGCCGGAGCGGTGGGCGTTGATGGGCTGCTCCATCTTCATCGCCTCCAGGACGACGACCAGGTCGCCCTCCTTGACCTCCTGGCCCTCCTCGACCGCGACCTTGACGATCGTGCCCTGCATCGGGGAGGCGAGGGTGTCACCGGAGGCCGCCGGGCCGGACTTGCGGGCGGCACGGCGCTTGGGCTTGGCGCCGGCGGCGAGGCCGGTACGGGCCAGGCTCATGCCGAGCGACGCCGGCAGGGAGACTTCCAGGCGCTTGCCGCCGACCTCGACGACGACCGTCTCGCGGTCCGCCTCCTCTTCGGCCTCCGCGTCCACCGCCGCGGCGAACGGCTTGATCTCGTTGACGAACTCCGTCTCGATCCAGCGCGTGTGCACCGTGAACGGGTCGGTGGAGCCGGTCAGTTCGGGGGCGAACGCCGGGTCCTTCACCACCGCGCGGTGGAACGGGACGGCCGTGGCCATGCCCTCGACCTTGAACTCCTCCAGCGCACGGGCGGCGCGCTCCAGCGCCTCCTTGCGGGTGCGGCCGGTGACGATCAGCTTGGCCAGCAGGGAGTCCCACGCCGGGCCGATGACCGAGCCGGCCTCCACGCCCGCGTCCAGGCGCACGCCCGGGCCGGACGGCGCGTCGAAGGCGGTGACGGTGCCGGGCGCGGGCAGGAAGCCCCGGCCCGGGTCCTCGCCGTTGATGCGGAACTCGAAGGAGTGGCCGCGCAGCTGCGGGTCGTCGTAGCCGAGCTCCTCGCCGTCGGCGATGCGGAACATCTCCCGCACCAGGTCGATGCCGGCGACCTCCTCGGTGACCGGGTGCTCCACCTGGAGACGGGTGTTGACCTCCAGGAAGGAGATCGTGCCGTCGTTGCCGACGAGGAACTCCACGGTGCCCGCACCGACGTAGCCGGCTTCCTTGAGGATCGCCTTGGACGCGCGGTACAGCTCCGCGACCTGCTCGTCGGAGAGGAACGGCGCCGGGGCCTCCTCCACCAGCTTCTGGTGCCGGCGCTGCAGCGAGCAGTCACGGGTGGAGACGACGACCACGTTGCCGTGCTGGTCGGCCAGGCACTGGGTCTCCACGTGCCGGGGCTTGTCCAGGTACCGCTCGACGAAGCACTCGCCGCGGCCGAAGGCGGCGACCGCCTCGCGGACGGCCGAGTCGTACAGCTCGGGGACCTCCTCGAGGGTGCGGGCGACCTTCAGGCCGCGCCCGCCACCGCCGAAGGCGGCCTTGATGGCGATCGGCAGGCCGTTCTCCTCGGCGAAGGCGACGACCTCGTCGGCGCCGGACACCGGGTCGGGCGTACCGGCGACCAGGGGAGCGCCGGCGCGCTGCGCGATGTGCCGGGCGGCGACCTTGTCACCCAGGTCGCGGATGGCCTGCGGGGGCGGGCCGATCCAGATGAGGCCCGCGTCCAGTACGGCCTGGGCGAAGTCGGCGTTCTCCGAGAGGAAGCCGTAGCCGGGGTGGATCGCGTCGGCCCCCGACTCCCGCGCGGCCTTCAGCACCTTGTCCATGTCCAGGTAACTGGTGGCCGGAGTGTCACCGCCCAGGGCGAACGCCTCATCCGCGGCGCGGACATGCAGAGCGTCCCGGTCCGGGTCGGCGTAGACGGCAACGCTCGCGATTCCGGCATCCCGGCAGGCCCGGGCAACGCGGACAGCGATTTCGCCACGGTTGGCGATGAGCACCTTGCGCACGATTGAGGCTCCCTCCTTGAAACAAGCCGAGTTTAGGGACTGCCGACACGGCACTTCGACCCGTCCCCGGTGGTGAGCTTGCCCACACGGAGCGTGATGCGAGGCTTGCTCGACCCGCGAAATCCCTTGTCGCACCTCGGTACGCAGGACTCCTCCCGGAAACCCTAGCCCTCCTGTGTGGTCAAGGTCTCTGTGAGAGCGTGCTGCGGCCCACTTCGAATCTTTGTGGAGTCCCTACGAATGGCCCAATGATTCTTTGCCCTCCGCCGAACCCTTGTACGGACGTTTACCCGTTAGTAGCCTTCGCGTCGTCCCGAACATACTCGGGGTAACCACAGTCGTGCTCGAAAGTGGGTGGGGGCCGGTGGTCCGCAGACCGGTGGCGTGGATCGTCGCGCTCGTGCTGTTCGCCGAGGCGCTGGGCATCGGGGCGGTGAACTGGTTCCTGGGCGTCGTCGTCGACCGGCAGGACATGTCGCTGGCCGGTCTGGACCCGGACATGATGGCGGTGTCGTCGAAGGCCGGAGGAGTGGTCTTCGGGCTCTACTTCGCCGCGTGCGGCCTGGTGGCCCTGCTGGTCGCGCTGCGCGACCGCGCCCCGGCCGGCTTCGGCCGGATGCTGCTGATCAGCGCCGCGGTCGTCCACGCGCTGCTCGGCGCCTTCGCCTGGGGCCTGATCGACTGGACCGCGTTCCTCGCCATGATCGTCGTCCTCACGCTCATCGTGCTGCTCCTGATGACGTACGACGGACGGCCCGGCGCGCCCGCGGACGCCGCCCCGGAGAAGGGCGGCCCCGGCGGTGCGGACGGGACCGGGCCCGGTGGTGCGGAAGGGACCGGGCCCGGTGGACCCGGCGCCCCGGTCAGCCCTCCGGCGGCGCCCACAGCTCCGTGATGCCGACGCCCAGTTCGGCCAGCAGGCGCCGTACCAACGGCAGGCTGATGCCGATCACGTTGCCGTGGTCGCCGTCGATGCCGTCGATGAACGGGGCCGAGCGGCCGTCCAGGGTGAACGCCCCGGCCACGTGCAGCGGTTCGCCCGAGGCCACGTAGGCGGCGATCTCCTCGTCGGACGGTTCACCGAAACGGACGACCGTGGAAGCGGTGGCTGAGGCGTAGCGCCCGCCGGCCGTCTCGTAGACGCAGTGGCCCGTCTGGAGGGTGCCCGTGCGGCCGCGCATGGCCTTCCAGCGCGCTGTGGCCTCCTCGGCGTCCGCGGGCTTGCCGAGGGCCTGGCCGTCCAGCTCCAGGACCGAGTCGCAGCCGATCACCAGCGCGCCCTTCACCTCGGGTTTCGCGGCGACGACGGAGGCCTTGGCCTCGGCCAGGGCGAGCGCCAGTTCGGCGGGGGTGGGGGCGGAGACGGCGTCCTCGTCGACCCCGCTGACGATCACCTCGGGGGCCAGTCCGGCCTGGCGGAGCAGCCCGAGCCGGGCGGGGGACTGGGAGGCGAGCACGAGGCGGCGACGCGGCTGATCTGTCATACGGTCAGCGTATCGACGTCGCCCGTCCGGCTCATCCCGCGACGGCCTCGTGCGGGGTGGGAGGCGCTTCTCACCGCACGCCGATCACCAGCATCACGAGCACCATGGCCAGCGCCATGAGAACGCCCAGCCGCCGCAGCATCTCCTGCGTGTCACGCAGTTCCTTGGGCGGCTTGTTCTCGGGGTCGGACCACAGCATTCCTCCAGCGTGCGGCGGAGCCGGCGGAGGGCGCCTGAGTACGCGTACTCAACTTGGCGGGGGTGGGGCGGGGCAGGG
>NZ_AZUS01000044.1:0-8557 GCF_000527195.1 Streptomyces sp. CNH189 | reverse complement strand
TGGGCACGGGGAGCGTCCAATTCACTCGCTCGCTCCCGAGAGTGGCAGCCGGACCACGCGACATGGCGAACGGGCTTCGCGCAACAAGGGCCCACCTGAAGACGAAGCGCCTGCCCCCCGACGGGAGCACACCCCCCTGCGTCCACGACCGTTCTGGCCGGCTCACCTGAGGACACGTCGTGCAGGCTGCGGCCTACTTTTGCCAGTCAGCCGCGGTGTCCCCGAGCAACGGTGACCGCCTTCACGAGAGTTGCCGGTTGTAAGTACGGGGGGCTCCCTATATCCGAAAGGTAATGGTGATGCCCGGACGGACACCACCATTACCGGATCAATGTCACGAGCTATCACCGACCTTGACTCCCGCGACGGGCCGCTCTTGTCCGTTTTCCAGGAGTTCCGGATCGTTCCGCTTGTACTGGTGGCTGATGCGGAACTGGGCGGCCAGGCTGAGCAGCGCGAAGACGACCGTGAGAGCGGAGTAACCCACTACCGCGGTGATGTCACCGAGAGGCCCGGCGAGTTGTCCTTCGATGATGATGGGCACACCAAACGCCAGGTAGGCCACAACGTAGATGCCGGCCACGACTCCTGCCCGCTGATGGGCGGCCGCGCGCGGGATGATGAGTCGCAATGCGGCGGTGAAAGAGGCACCGAATCCGACGCCGGCGAGGGCTTGTCCGATGATCATGAGCACCAGGCTCCCGCCGAGGACTCCGCCCGAGATGCCGACGGCTCCCGCGATGGAGGCGTAGATGCCGGTAGTCATCGCGTGCCGCGGACCGATCCGAGCGAACGACAGTCCGATAACGACGGACACCGCAGGAGCGATGAAGCCGGTCAGCCCGTTGAGGAAACCGCTGTCGAGGTGGAAGACGCTCCTGACGAGGCTTGGCGCCAGGCCCCCCGACAGGCCTGCGAGCATCCAGACGGCCGCCACTACGGGTGCGGCACCGGCGAACTCTCGACGGGCAGCCGGTGGCATGGCCACGCGGGGAATCATGGAGCGCAGCGTGCCGGGTGTGCGGGTTGCGGTCTCCCGGGAAAGGGCCGTGACGATGATCCCGAGAACGCTGAGCACGATGAGGCTGACGAAGGCGATGGTGTTGGCGCTCGGAGTGAACTGAATCGCTACTCCTGCCAGCAGCGACCCGGCGGCCAGTCCGCCGGTGAGCCCGATGCTGCCCAGAATGGTTCCCAGCCTCTTCTTGTGAGGTGGGGCGAACTCGACGAGTGCCGCTGTGAAGGCAGCGGTGGCCGCGCCACTGGCGATGCCCTGGATGACACGGCCCGCGACGACCCAGCTGACGTCGGAGCCTGTCAAGAACAAAAAGTTCGACACGAGTTGAACCATCAGGGCCCCGATGATGACCGGCCGTCGGCCGATGTGGTCGGAGAGGGATCCCAAGGTCAGTACAGCGACGAGGAACCCGAGCGCGTAGACGGCGAAGGCGAGTGTGAGCATCGTGGCAGGGAATGACCACTGCTGCTTGTACAGGACGAGCAGCGGGGTCAGCGCACCGGCGGCGAGGTAGAGGCTCATGAAACCGACGGCGGCTCCGGCCATTTCCAGAGTCGGGGACATCCTGCGGTGCGAGCGGCGCCCGGTCGGCTGGCCGGCCGTTGCCGCGGAGGATGACGGTGCGGTTCCGTGGCCGGACCGGCGGACGCGCAGCATCTGTGTGAGCCTGTGTGAGCTCTCGGGCTCGGTGTCGGACACGGTCCGAGGACCGTTGATGCTCCTGCGCCGTTCTTGTCCGTCCCCTGCGGGCTTGTTGTAGGGGGCGGGATCTTCGCGTGCCCGGCGTGGGCTGTAGAGGCGTTTCTTTACTTCGTTGTAGGTCGTCATATCGGAAAGACTATGGCTCGAGTGGACCGCAATCCTGGTCCATTCTCCGCCCCGGTTGTCAGACCAATTCTGCCCGATTGGTCCTCTGCCTGGGCATCGGAATGGCCGGGAGGCGTCCCGCGGCTCGGGTTTAGTGTTGGGCTCATGTCTGTCACCTCCCCCGTCCCCATGAGGATTTGCGTCTTCCTCTCCGCCGCCGACCTTCACGAGCGCTACACGAGTGCCGCCCGCGAGTTCGCAGATCTCCTCGGTAAGGAGGGTCACACTCTGGTGTGGGGCGGCTCTGACACCGGTCTGATGAAGGTCGTCGCAGACGGGGTGCGGGCAAGCGGGGGGCGGCTCGTGGGTGTCTCGGTCAGCTTCCTGAAGAACTGGGCCAGGGCTGACGCCGACGAAATGGTAGTCGCTGAAGATCTCGCAGAACGCAAGGCGTTGCTACTGGGTGGATCGGACGCGGTGGTCGTGATGGTCGGCGGCCTGGGCACGTTGGACGAAGTGTCCGAAATTCTGGAGTTGCGCAAGCACGGGCTGCACCGCAAGCCGGTGGTTCTGCTGAACACGGCGGGCTTCTACGACGGGCTGGTACAACAGCTTCGACGGATGGAAGAGGAAGGGTTCCTGCCGATGCCGCTGGCGGAGCTGCTTTTCGTCACGGAGGACGAGGCAGACGCACTCGCCTACCTGGTGGGGAGCTCCGCGAGGCAGTGAGTGCGCCCCGCTTGAAGGGCGCGGGCAACGGCGGGTCATCCGACACCAGCCACCGACGGTGGAGGCTCCGGGAGCACCCCACACAGGATGTCCAATGCCCCGGCCCATGCGCTGTCCGAAGGAGCCGCGTAGTTGATCACGAGCGCGTCCTGCTCAGGCGCCTGCCCTCCTGCACCCGGCGCTTGGTAGCGGAAGTCCGACATTCCACTGAGTGCGAGTCCTTGATGAGCCGCCGCCTCGACGACGGAGCGCTCGGTTCCCCGCGGCAGTTCGACAACTACTTGCAGTCCGGCAGCCATGCCCGTCACCCGCACGGCGGGGGCTCGCTGCTGCAGGACCCTCACCAGGTCCTCGCGACGGCGGCGGTAATGCTGACGCATCGCGCGCACATGACGGTCGTATGCCCCCGACGCCATGAACTCCGCAAGTGTCAACTGTTCGAGAGCGCTTGACATGTAGTCGCCGTAGCCCTTGGCCGCGACCATCTCCGGGACCAGTTGCTCCGGCAGGACGATCCATCCAAGACGCACGCCGGGCGCCAGTGACTTGCTCACCGAGCCGAAGTACACGACCCGGTCCGGGTCGAGCCCTTGAAGCGCCCCTACCGGCTGACGGTCATATCTGAACTCTCCGTCATAGTCGTCTTCCAAGATCAGCCCTCCCCTGGCACGGGCCCAGTCCACGGCCGCCGCCCGGCGGTCAGGGTGCAGCGCGACCCCTGTCGGGTACTGGTGTGCTGGTGTGAGCAGCACGGCGCCGGCCTTATGCAGCGTCGCAAGGTCGTCCGTGCGTGCACCGTACTCGTCGACGAAAAGAGGCGGGGTGTCCAGGCCCGCTGCGGAGAGCAGGTCACGGTAGAGGTCCAGGCCGTATGCCTCCACGGCCACCGTCCGTGTCCCTTGGGCCTTGAGTACCTGACCCATCAGCGAGAGCCCATGGTGGAACCCGGAACAGATGACGATCCGGTCAGGATGGGCCACCACTCCGCGGGCTCTGGCCAGGTATTCGGTGAGAACGGTGCGCAGCCGCATCTGGCCGAGGGGGTCGCCGTAGCCGAAGGCGTCGTGCGGTGCGGCGCTCAGCGCTCGGCGTGCGGCGCTGAGCCACTGGCTACGGGGGAAGTTCGCCAGGTCGGGTGAGCCGGGGCGCATACCGTAAGTGGGATGGCGCCGCACTGTCCGTACTCGGGTGGAGGAACGTGGTGCCGAGTGCGGCTCGGTCCGCCGCGCCACACGGGTGCCGGAGCCCTGCCGGGCGGTGAGCCAGCCCTCGGCGACCAGTTCCGCGTAGGCGTCGGTCACGGTGTTGCGCGAGACACCGAGATCGGCTGCGAGAGAACGTGACGGAGGCAGTCGCGTGTCGGGGCCAAGTCGCCCTGTCCGTACCGCTTCGCGCAACGCGTTGGCCAGTCCCACCCTCAGCCCGGGCCCGCGCAGTTCCACAAAGAGATCGGTGCCGAGCCCGGGATCGGGCTTCGACGTCGAATTGGTCTGAGAATGCTCCATGCAAATGGAGCCTACTCCGGTGCCACTCGGTACGTAGCCTGGGCGTCATGACGACGAACGAAGTTCACGAAGCTCACGGAATCGACCGACTTCCGGAGCATGCTCCGCGCATGGACTGGACCGCGCTCGCCCCGGAGGCCTTCAAGGCCATGATCCGCCTTGACACCGCGGCGAAACAGGGCGTCGAGCCCATCCTGCTCAACCTGATCAAGATCCGAGCGTCCCAGATCAACCACTGCGCCTTCTGTCTGGACATGCACAGCAAGGAAGCACTGGCCGCCGGTGAATCGGCCGAGCGGATCATCCAGCTCGACGCATGGCGGGAGTCACGGCATTTCTACACCTCGAAGGAAGCCGCGGCGATCGAACTGACCGAGTCGATCACCAGGCTCACGGACGACTTCGTCCCGGACGAGCTGTTCGAGAGGGTTTCGAAGGAGTTCGACGAGGGCGAGCTGGCCAGGCTCATCGTCGCGATCACGACGATCAACGCCTGGAACCGATTCGGTGTGTCCACGCGACTCGTCCCCGGTCGCTGACGCGGCCGCCTCCACAGGCATTTCATTTCATCTACTGAAGGACTGAGGACTCATGCATGTTCTTGTTGCCGGCGCGACCGGCGCGGTCGGCCGGCTGCTCGTTCCCATGCTGCTGGACGCAGGGCACCAGGTCACCGGCCTCTCACGCACGCTTTCGGGCCTGGAGCGCATACGGCTCCTGGGGGCGTCAGCTGTTCAGGCTGACGCGTTCGACGCCGAGGGTCTGCGGCAGGCGCTGGGGGACACCGCTCCCGATGCGGTGATCCACCAGCTCACGGCACTGACGGAAGCGGACGGAGAAATGACCAACCGGCTGCGTCAGGAGGGCACACGCAATCTCGTGGACGCGGCCAAGTCTGCCGGCGCGCAGCGGATCATCGCTCAGTCGATCTCCTGGGCCTACATTCCGGGCGAAGACCCCGCCGACGAAACCGTCCCCCTCGACATCGGTGCCCAGCCGCCGCGAGGAGGAATGGTGGAGGGCGTCCGGGCACTGGAAGCGACCGCGGCCGAGATGGAGACGGCGGTGGCTCTGCGCTACGGCATCCTGTACGGCCCTGGCACCTGGTATGCGCCGGGCGGCGCTGTGGCCGCAGCGCTGGCTGGCGATCCTGCCGCGCGTCTCCTCGCGTACTTGGAGGCAGACCGTTCTGTGACGTCTTTCGTCCATGTCGCCGATGCCGCGCGGGCTGCGGTCGCGGCCCTGGACTGGCAGTCCGGTCCGGTCAACATCGTCGACGACGAGCCGGCGCAGGGACGTGAGTGGTTGCCGGTGCTGGCTGGAGCCCTGAAGGTACCTGCGCCGGCAAGCACGTCCGCACGACAGAGCTGGGCACGCGGCGCATCGAACGCACTCGCCCGCTCACGAGGGTGGCGTCCGCAATACGCGTCGTGGCGTTCCGGCTTTGCGGCACAGAGCACCACCTGAGCACCAACAGGTCGGCTGGTAGATGGTGGCGGTCTTGTCATATCGAGCGGACAGACCGCGCCATTGCCTCTTCAGCGCTCGACCGCGTTACGTTGCTTGTAGGCGCCGCGGTCCAAGGCTGTTGGTCTGCCACCCCAGGAGGCCCATCCGAGCACTGCAGACTCTGGAAAGGCGCCCCACAACCGCCTGCGGAAGTGGGCTGCTGACGGCACTGGGAGCCTGTCTTCCGCTCTGCTCGCCAGGCGGACGCGGAAGGCACCCTCGACTGCGTCGCTGCGAGCCTTGCACCGCGGCGGTCCGGGCCGTGAACACAAACAGTCTGAAGGTTGATAGCCATGGCATCAGCAAACGCGGTCCTTGACGAAGCCCAGGTCAGCGCTCTGATCGACAACGCGGGAGAGGCGGCTGGCGCGGCACTGCGTTCCCTCTTGTCCCAGTCGGCTGTCGGCCTCGCCATCTGGGACACCCACCTGCGTTGCATCTGGGTCAACGACACCATGGCGCGCTACGACGGCATTCCCCGGCATATGCGCCTAGGACGCCGGCCACGACAGGCTTTGGTCAGCGACTCCGCCGGTATGGAAGCAGTCGTGCGTCAGGTTCTGGTCACCCAGAATTGCGACACCGGTCGTGAATACCGTGTACCGACTACCGAAGGCGACCGCGTCTTCTCGGCCTCGTTTTTGCGGTTGAACGACGATGCGGGCCAGGCGCTCGGTGTGTGCATGATGCTCCTCGGTCTCGGAGATGAACGCTGGACAGGTGACCGCCTGGCCGTCGTCAGCGCGGCAGGTGCCCGCATCGGCACGACGCTGGACGTCATGCGTACGGCGCAGGAACTGGCAGACTTCACGGTGCCGTCCTTCGCCGATTACGTGACCGTCGATCTCACCGAGGCGGTGCGACTCGCTGAAGAACCACTGGATCGCCTTGGGCTGTCCGAAGGGCGCATCCCCACGTTCCGACGCGCAGGCATGGCGTCGACGCGGGACGGTGCTCCGGAGTCACTGTGGAGCACCGGCGACGTGGTGTATGTCCCCAAGACGTCACCGTTCATGCACGTGCTGTCCACCGGCCGCCCTCTTCTCGACCCCTTGCTTGACCCCTCCCAGGAGAGGTGGCTGGATAACGATCCTGCGAGGGCCGCGAAGATCAGCGAGTTCGGTATGCACTCACTGCTCATCCTGCCGATCCACGCCCGCGGGGTTCTGCTGGGAGTGGCCGTGTTCGTCCGGGCCGACAATCCCAAGCCGTTCGACGAAAGGGATCAGCTTCTGGCCGAGGAACTGGTGTCCAGGGCTGCCCTGAGTCTCGACAACGCCCGCCGGTACAGCCGGGAGAGGACCACTGCGCTCGCTCTCCAGCGCAGCTTGCTGCCCAGCCGGGTGCACGGCGGGTCGGTCATGGAAGTGGCCGCCCGGTATCTCCCCGCAGATGCGGAGTACAGCGTCGGCGGGGACTGGTTCGACGTGATCGCCCTACCCGGCGGCAGGCTCGCGCTCGTCGTCGGTGATGTCGTCGGTCACGGCATCAACGCAGCGGCCACCATGGGCCGGTTGCGCACAGCCATGCGGACCCTCGCCGATCTCGATCTCCCCCCAGGAGAGTTGCTGACCAGGCTGGACCGAACTTTCATCCGGTCGATCGAGGACGATGACGGAGGCGTGGAGCAACCTGGCGTGCCGGCTCAGGCCCGCGGCGCAACCTGCGCCTATGCGGTCTACGAACCCGCAGACCGCACCTGCACGGTCGCACTGGCCGGGCACCCGCCGCCTGCAGTAGTGCACGCGAACGGAAAGGTCACGTTCCCCGACCTGCCGCACGGCCCTCCGCTCGGCGTCGGCATGCTCCCGTACGAATCAGTAAAAGTCGAACTGCCCCCCGACAGCTTGATCGCTCTCTACTCGGACGGACTTGTCGAAGAACGTCATCAGAGCATCGACATCGGCATGGAACGTGTGCGAAAGGCCCTCGCGCAACCCGTGTCATCCCTGGACGAAATGTGCGAGGCAGTAATCAACACGCTGCCCACCACGTCGCCGGCCGACGACGTGACCTTGCTCCTGGCTCGCGGCCTCCCCCCGCATTCATAGCCGTAGCTGCTCCCGGTCGAGGCAACTAGACCCGCCGTGTCTTGCGAAGTTGTCAGCCCCCGAAGGACGATGGAGCGGCATCCGCCTCCGCCCGCGAGATGGATCCGCTAGCTCAGCAGTGGGCCCGAGTACGGAAGCAAGTGCAGACGGCACGCCCAGACCGCCGACAGCGCACCGAGCCCGAGGTGGCGGCGTCCGTGGGACTGACGGTGCAGGACGCAGGGCTCGAGGTCGGCGTCGTCGATTGCGACATCAGCCATGATCGTTGGCGCGGTCCAGTACTCGAAGGGATACCGGGCCCGGCAGCAGGCGGAACAGGTGCTCGATGCGGACGGGTCCCCAGCGGCGTAGGACGCGGACTTTGATGACCCCGCGGGTCGGTAGCGGTCGGTGCGCGGTGCGGACCTGTGTGCGGTCCGGAGGAGCGGTCGGCCATGTCTGCCTCGCGTACGCGCGGTAGCGGTCCACCGCTGGGCCGTCGGGGCGGACACGAGAACCCCCGAGCCGATCAGTTGGGGGTGAGCACCATACGGAAGCGGGCGCTGCCGTCCATCATTTTGCCGTAGGCGGTGTTCGCCTCGCTCAGCGGCAGGGTTTCCGTCAGGGGGCGGATGTCGTGCCGGATGGCGAAGGTCATGGTGTCCTGCACGTCCTGTGTCCCGAAGGGACAACCTCGTAGCAGTCGGCCCTGGAGGATCAGTTGGGATGGGCTGATCGGCATCGGGTCGGTGGTCGCGCCGACGGCGACGAGTTCACCGCGCGGGGCGAGGCCGTCCACCGTCGAGGCGATGGCCTCCGAGTTGCCCGCGGTGGCCAGGACCACCTTGGCGCCGCCCAATGACTGCAGGGCCTCGGCGACCGGCCCCGCCGTGCTGTCGACGTAGTGATGGGCGCCCAGCTGCTTGGCGAAGTCCGCCTTGTCGGCGCCCCGCGCGATG
>NZ_AZUS01000043.1:0-10924 GCF_000527195.1 Streptomyces sp. CNH189 | reverse complement strand
CCACCCGTGTCGATGCGTGCCGGCCCCAAGGACGGGAGCCGTTCTCGCGCATCCACGTTATGCAGACCTGCCGCCCGCGAGCGGCCGGACATTGCGCCCGGCCGGGCGGTGGTCGGACCTCTGATCAGCGTCTCCGACGGCACCCCTCGGACCCGGTGACACCACCCCCCAGGTCATCCCATCGACAGGGGGCAACAGTCATGCCGGGCCCGGAGGCCAGCGGCCCTCTTGCAGGACCGCGAAAAAGATAACGGGGCAGGCCCCGGGGTCACGGTGCCGAACACCCACCCCACCTCGCGGTCACGGACCCCGCACGCCCTTTCGACCCCCGAGGTCACGATGTCCGTGTGTCCGGCGGGCCGGACGCCTTCGTCGGCTGGTCGGCGCCTGGCGGCGTGGACACCAGAGGCAGGGGATCCGCGGGCTCCAGCGCCGGGTCGTCGACTCGGAACGTCTTCACCCGGCCGGGCCCGGACTCGGGCGTCTCGAAGCGCACCGTCACCCGGCCCAGGCCGCTCCCCTGCACCCACCCGTGTCCGAACTCGGTGTGCCGTGCGTCGTGGCCTGCCGGCCAGCGTCGCTCGGCCGGCGCCTCCTGGCGGGTGACGGACTTCTCCTCGGCCGGCTCCTCGGTCTCCGGGGTCTCCTCCCCGGCTCCCGCCCCCGCGCCGGCCGCCTGCGCGAACAGGTCCTCCTGGGTGTAGTCGGCCAGCCCGCTGACCCCGACCCCGAGCAGCCGTACGCCGCCCGTGGTGTCCACCGAGTCCAGCAGCCGGGCCGCGGCCTCCCGGACGACCGCCGGGTCGTCGGTGGGGCCCCGCAGCGTCTCGGACCGGGTCAGGGTGGAGAAGTCGTACCGCCGTACCTTCAGCACGATGGTCCGCCCGGACAGCCCCGCCCCGCGCAGACGGCGCACGCAGCGGTCGGCGAGCCGCTGCACCTCCATCCCTACGCGCACCCGGTCGTGGATGTCCACGTCGTAGGTGTCCTCGACGGACACCGACTTCGTCTCCCGCTCGGCGACCACGGGCCGCTCGTCGCGGGCCAGCGCCATCGCGAACAGCGCGTGACCGTGTGCCTTGCCCAGCAGCCGTACCAGCTCGTCCTCGCCCGCCTCGGCGATCTCGCCGACGGTGTGGATGCCCGCCCGCCGCAGGTGGTCACCGGTGGCGGGTCCGACGCCCGGCAGGGTCCGGACCGGCATCGGCTCCAGCATGGCCCGCTCGGTCCCGGGCTCGATCACCACCAGCCCGTCCGGCTTCGCCTGCTCCGACGCGATCTTGGCCAGCATCTTGGAGGCCGCGAGCCCCACCGAGCCGGTCAGTCCCGTCACCGCCCGGATGTCGGCGCGCAGCTTCGCCCCGACCAGCCGGGCCGACCGCTCGTCCCACGCCGTGTCCCCGGCCTCCAGGTCCACGAAGGCCTCGTCCAGGCTGAGCGGCTCCACCAGGGGCGACAGCGCCCGCAGCAGCGTCATCACCTGCTCGCTGACGGAGCGGTACAACGCGAACCGGGGCACCAGATACGCGGCGTTCGGCGCGAGCCGCCGGGCCTGCCCCATGGGCATCGCGGAGTGGACGCCGAACACGCGGGCCTCGTAGGAGGCGGTGGCGACGACGCCACGGGGTCCGAGTCCGCCCACGACCACGGCCTTCCCGCGCAGACTCGGCTTGGACGCCTGCTCCACCGAGGCGTAGAAGGCATCCATGTCGAGATGCAGGATCGTGGGAGCGGATCTCACATCTCCGATGCTGCCCTACGCCACTGACAACGCTCGCGCCGGGCGGGCCCGCACGGCACCGCCCGCACGTCACGGGCGCGCCACCGGACGGACCCGATCGGCACCGCCCGGTGTCGCACACCGGTGTGCGACACCGGGGTCAGACCGCCTTGTTACGCCGCCGGGCCAGCTCGTCCATCGGGTTGTGGCCGATCAGCGTCTCGCCCGTGTCGACGCGCTCGCCGTGCAGCTGGGACAGCGCGCTCTCGACGTCCCGCCACACCACGCCCACGGCGATGCCGAAGACGCCCTGGCCGCCCTGGAGCAGGGCGTGGACCTCGTCGGGCGAGGTGCACTCGTAGACCGTCGCCCCGTCGCTCATCAGCGTCATGCGCTCCAGGTCGTCGAAGCCCCGCTCGCGCAGGTGCTGGACCGCGGTGCGGATGTTCTGCAGGGACACGCCCGTGTCCAGGAACCGCTTGACGATCTTCAGCACGACGACGTCGCGGAAGCTGTACAGCCGCTGCGTGCCCGATCCGTGCGCCGGCCGCACGCTCGGCTCGACCAGACCCGTCCGCGCCCAGTAGTCGAGCTGGCGGTAGGTGATGCCCGCCGCCGCGCAGGCCGTGGGCCCCCGATACCCGATCTCCTCGGTCGCCATGGCCACCGCCCCTCCGCCGCTCGGCACAGCCGTCGGTCGCTGCGGAGCGGAATCGATCGCACCGCCGTGCGTGGGATGGCCCCCGCCCGAGCGGGGCGGAAAGCTCTGGGGAGGATACGGCCCGCCCGCCCCGAAAACGCGTCCGGGGGCACCCCCAGCCGTACCGTCGCCGCTGCTTCTCACGCCGACCTCCGTCCTTGACCTGCCTCCTCGACGGTAGGCAGTCACCAAGGGTGCGTCAACGATCGCCACACTCGGCACGCCGAGTGATAATCACCCTAAGAGTGGTTTCCCGTGCCCCGTCGCGGGGAAAGGCTAGCCGAATGCCTCCGGCACGGGCCGTGACCGCCGGCGAGGCCGCCACCAACACCGCTCACTGGTTGCTGGTCCCGAAGTCCTCCGGCGAGATCTGGTCGAGGAACTCGCGGAACTTCTCCACCTCGTCCTCCTGCTCGTCCGGGATGGCGATCCCCGCGTCGTCGAGCACCGTGTCACTGCCGTAGATCGGGGTCCCCGTGCGCAGGGCGAGCGCTATGGCGTCGGACGGGCGGGCGCTCACCTCGACTCCGCTGGCGAAGACCAGCTCGGCGTAGAAGACACCTTCCCGCAGGTCGGTGATGCGCACTTCCGTGAGCTCCTGTCCGACGGCTTCCAGCACGTCCTTGAACAGGTCGTGGGTCAGCGGTCGTGCCGGCGCCATGCCCTGCTGGGCGAAGGCGATGGCCGTCGCCTCCCCGGGGCCGATCCAGATGGGGAGGTAGCGGTCGCCGCCCACTTCACGCAACAGCACGATCGGTTGGTTGGAGGGCATTTCGACCCGGACACCTACGACATCGAGCTCGTTCACACAGCAACCCTAGGCCGTGCCCGGGACGTTTGGGTAGTCGGGCCGGGATCGGGTGGCCGATCCGGCCCGGCTGTACCTCCCCCGTCAGGGCAGCCGCACCCCGAGCGCCGTCTGCACCAGCGCCGCGTGCAGCTTCACGGTGAGTCCGGCCAGCTCCTTGGTGCGGTCCTCCGCGTGCGCCCGGGTCTGAGGATTGCGGTGCCGCCGCAGCGGCGCGACGACCTGCTCCACCAGCCCGGCCTCCCGGTCGGCGGCCGCCTTCATGGCCCGCAGATGACGCGGTTCGATCCCGAACCGCCCCAGCTCGGTGATGAGACCGGCGACGGTGACCGCCTCCGCGTCGTACACACCGTCCCCGACCGGGGTGAGCAGGCCGTACGATTCCCACTCGGCGAGCCGGTGCTCGTCGACCCCGGCGGCGGAGAGCAGCTGGCAGCGCCCGATGCGGGCCGCCGTCGGCTTCTCCGGGCCGGACTCGGCGGCGTCCTCACCGTCACCCGCACGGGTCAGCGCGGGCAGCTGGACGGCCTCGCCGCGCTCCATGGCCGCCAGGTGCTCGCGGATCACCTTGAGCGGCAGATAGTGGTCGCGCTGCATCCGCAGCACATGACCGAGGCGCTCGACGTCCTGCGCGCTGAACTTGCGGTACCCCGACGGGGTCCGGCGCGGCTCGACGAGCCCTTCCGACTCCAGGAAACGGATCTTGGAGATCGTGACCTCGGGGAACTCCTCGCGCAGCACGCTCAGCACCGCGCCGATGCTCAGCAGTCCGGTGTCCGTGGCGGCGGCGCCGTCTCCGGCACCGCCGCTCGGTGTCTGCAGCATGGACCCTTCCTGGAGTCCCCCGGACCGCGTCCGGGAGGTCAGTAGCTGCGCTGGCTCGCGTAGAAGACCAGCCGGTACTTGCCGATCTGCACCTCGTCGCCGTTGGCCAGGGCGACCTGGTCGATCCGCTCCCGGTTGACGTACGTGCCGTTCAGGCTGCCGACATCGGCGACCGTGAACGAGCCGTCCGCGCTGCGGCGGAACTCCACGTGCCGACGGGAGACCGTCACGTCGTCGAGGAAGATGTCGCTCTGCGGGTGACGCCCGGCCGTGGTCAGGTCGCCGTCCAGCAGGAAGCGGCTGCCCGAGTTCGGACCGCGACGCACCACCAGCAGGGCGGAACCCATCGGCAGCGCGTCGACGGCCGCCTGCGCCTCCGGGGAGAGCGCGGGCACCGCGGTCTGACCGGTGGCCTCGGCGTCGTAGGCCTCCAGACCGGAGATGGAGATCGTGGACGTCGTCTCGGAGGGGCGCTCCGGGGTGACGCCCGGCTTCAGCGGCGCACCGCAGTTGGAACAGAAGCGGCTGTTCTCCGCGTTGCGGTTGCCGCACCTCGAACACACCAGGGCCGACATGGACGGATCCTCCTGCCGCGGCTGCCCGCCGGGGGCGTGGGACGCGTACGGGTCGGAGAACCCTCCGCCCGCACCGGGGCTCGACGGTTGTCCGAAACCTATGCCGCCCGACTGCGCGGGGTCAACGGACGCCGCGCCCTGTCCCGTCTGGTCCCGGAACAGCGGACGCTGATCGTCCGCACCAGGCTGTGCGCGGTGACGAGCGGTCGCGTTGTCGCTGCCCTCTCGCCGCGCGCTCTTGCCGAACAACTTCCCAAACAACTTCACGGGCGATTCCCCTTGACCGAAACAGACCCGCCCGTGGGGCAGGACGAACCCTGACTGAACACATTGGCCGACCCGGACATCTTCACAACGTCCGCCTCCACCAGACAGTTTCCACCACGCACCACCCAATCGGTGCGCCGACCCCCCGCAACCTCATGCCCTGGCCGGACGACCCCCATGCACCCCCGGTTCACTGCGAGGACGACCGAGCGTAGTCAGGCCGCTTCGGCGCTCGCAAGGCGTCCACAACGATCTTGTCCGCCCGCTCCACGGTAACGGTGGCCTGTTCCTTCTCAAGAGTCTGCACCACGCCTCCGGGGATGTTGAGCGCCGGCTCCAGGTCCTGCGGCTTGCCGATGACCTTGAAACGATAGGGAGACTTGATCTTGTTCCCGTCCACGGAGACTCCGCCGTCCACGTCCGTCAGATACGTGCCGGCCACCACGCGCACACCGTTCACCTGGATCGCCTCGGCACCGGCGGCGCGCAACTCCTGGACGGCGTCGAGCAGCATGTCCGACTCGACCGTCCCCTTCGTGTCCTCGATGGTCATCTCGATACCGGGCCCCCGCGCGGCCACGGTGCCCGCGAGGACACCGAGTTGCCGTTCCTTCTCGATCGTCTGCCTGCGGGCCTCCTCGGCCTGGTCGGAGCTGTTCTCCAGCTCGTCCCGCTGCTTCTCGAGACCCTGCTTCTCGTCTTCTAGACGCTCTGTGCGGTCGTCGAGTTCATCGAGGATGCGCACAAGATCTTCCTGACGTGCCCCGCGCAGCGCACTGTCGGTGTCGCTGGTCGAGGCGACCTGGACGGCGAGGCCGAAACCGAGGCCGAACAGCAGCAGGGCGACGATCAGTTGGGCCCGGGTCACCCGCGGCGGCCACAGCCCCTTCGCCAGCCTCTGCCGGCCGGTCGGCGCCGGCCCGTCCGGCTCGGCCGCGACGGCCCCCTCGGCCGGGCCGGTCACCGCGGGCTCCTCGACGGCCGGCGGGCCGCCCGCGGGTACCTCCGCGGGCAGTTCCCTGCGCAGTCCGGCCCTGGACGACGCCTCGGCGGCGGACCGCGGCGGGGACACCGCGGGGCGTGTCGTCTCGTGCTGCTCTCGCTCGCTCATCGGCCTCACGCCCGGAACACGTGCCGGCGGATCGCCGCCGCGTTGGAGAAGATGCGGATGCCGAGGACGACCACCACACCCGTGGACAACTGCGCCCCCACGCCGAGCTTGTCGCCGAGGAAGACGATCAGCGCGGCCACGACGACGTTCGACAGGAACGACACCACGAAGACCTTGTCGTCGAAGATCCCGTCGAGCATGGCCCGCAGACCTCCGAACACGGCGTCCAGCGCCGCGACGACGGCGATCGGCAGGTAAGGCTCCACGACCGCCGGAACCTCGGGCCGGACCAACAGCCCGGCCACCACTCCCACGATGAGGCCCAGTACGGCGATCACGATGTGCCCTTCCCGGTTATCGGCTGTGCGGTTCGTACGATCACACTCGTTGCGGCGGGCAGCCGGACGTCGTCCTCCACGGACAGCGCCGTCCGGATGCCGTAGTTCTCCTGCAGGGCATGCAGATACAGCCCGTCGGCGCTGTTCTGGAAGAGGTCGCTCAGCTCTTCGCCGTCCCCCACCGCCAGCACCGTGTACGGCGGCACCAGCGGCTTGTTGTCGACCAGTATCGCGTCTCCCGCGGCCCTGATCGCCGACAGGGCGGTCAGCCGCTGCCCGTTGATGGAGACGGCCTCGGCGCCGGACTCCCACAGGCCGTTGACCACCCGCTGCAGATCCCGGTCCCGGACCCGGCCGGTGTCGGAGAACCCGGAGGTCGACCGGGGATCGCCGTCACCCCCGCCGGTGGTGTCCTCGGCGTCGTTCACCACGAGACGTACGCCCGGGCCGTGCACGGGCGTGGCTCCCGACAGGATGCCCATCAGCGTCGACCGGTCGCCGCCGCTGTCCCGGAGCGCCTCACGCTGCCGTGCGCTCACCTCGGTGCGCAGCTCGTCGACGCTCTTCTCCAGCCGGTCCGCGGCCGCGGTCTCCTCGTCGATCCGGTCGATCAGTTCCTCGCGCTCCTTGGCGACGACCGGAGCTGCGACCCGGGCCTGGGCCGCGCCGACGGTGACCACACAGGCGGCGAGGACCAGACCGGCGGCCAGGCCGAGCTTCGCGCGCAGCGTCCTCGGCATGCCGCCGGTCCCCTCGCTCCGCTTCCGGGCGGCCGCCTCGGCATAGCCGTCGTCGAGACTGTGGTCCATGACGTTGGTGATCAACGACATCGACGCGTCCGGGCGCGCGGGCCGCGCGCGTGTGCTCCGAACGGGGGGTTGCTGCGGCATGCCGCACATCGTCGCACGCCGCGCCCCCTACCTCCGAACGGCCCCGGCGGCGTGCCGGACGGGCCCCTTCCGGGACACCGGTCCGGCACGCCGCCGGTCAATCGGTACGGTGCGGGACGGTCACCTGCCGGCGCTGTCCACCACGGCCGACCACTCGTCGAGCAACGCCTGCGCGGAGGCGTCGTCGGGGCCCTCGGCCCACAGATGGGTGACGGCCTCCGCCGGGTCGGGCAGCACCATCACCCAGCGCCCGTCGGCCTCCACCACACGCACGCCGTCGGTGGTGTCCACGTAGCGGTCTCCGGCGGCCTCGACGACCCGCCGCATCACCAGGCCCTTGACGGCCCACGGGGTCGCCAGGTCCCGCTTGAGGACGTGCGCCCGCGGGATGCGGGCGTCGATCTGGCTGAGCGTGAGCTGGGTCCGCGCGACCAGCCCGATGAGCCGGACGAACGCGGCGGTGCCGTCGTAGACGCTGCTGAACTCGGGGACGATGAAGCCGCCCTTGCCGTCGCCGCCGAAGATCGTCCCTTCCTCACCGCCGACGCGCGTGAGGTCGTCGGGCGACGTGGTCGTCCACTCCACCTGGGTGCCGTGGTACGCCGCCACCTGCTCGGCGATCCTCGTGGTGGTCACCGGCAGCGCGACGCGGCCGCTGCGCCGCTCGGAGGCGACCAGGTCGAGCATGACGAGCAGCGCCCGGTCGTCCTCGACGATCCGCCCCTTCTCGTCGACCAGCGACAGCCGCTCGCCGACGGGGTCGAACCGCACGCCGAAGGCGGCACCGGAGGACGCCACGATCTCCCCGAGGCGGACCAGGCCGGAGCGGCGCATGTCGCCCGTCTCGGTCGGCCTGGACTCGTCGAGACCGGGGTTGATGGTCAGCGAGTCGACGCCCAGCTTGCCGAGCAGGCTGGGCAGCACCAGGCCGGCGCTGCCGTTGGACGCGTCGACGACGACCTTCAGCCCGGACTCGGCGATCCCGGTGATGTCGACGTTACGCAGCAGCGACCCGGTGTAGGAGTCGAAGACGCTCGCCGGGAAGTGGAGGTCACCGATCTCGCCGGGGAAGGCACGCCGGTACTCCTGGCGCGCGAACACCCGGTCCAGCTTGCGCTGGCTGCCCTGCGACAGGTCGGCGCCCTGCCCGTCGAAGAACATGATGTCGACGGAGTCCGGCACGCCCGGCGTGGTGCGGATCATGATGCCGCCGGCGCTGCCCCGCGCGGTCTGCTGACGCGCCACGGGCAGCGGCACGTTCTCCAGGTCGCGTACGTCGATGGCGCTGGCCTGGAGCGCGGAGATGACCGCCCGCTTGAGCGCACGGGCACCACGGGAGTGGTCGCGAGCCGTGGTGACGGTCGAGCCCTTCTTCAGGGTCGTCGCGTAGGCGCCGGCGAGGCGGACGGCGAGCTCGGGGGTGATCTCGACGTTCAGGATGCCGGACACACCGCGGGCACCGAAGAGGTGCGCCTGTCCCCTGGACTCCCAGATCACCGAGGTGTTGACGAAGGCACCGGCCTCGATGGTCTTGAACGGGTAGACCCGCACGTTGCCCTGGACGATCGATTCTTCACCGATCAGGCACTCGTCACCGATGACGGCGCCGTCCTCGATCCGCGCGGCCCGCATGATGTCGGTGTTCTTGCCGACGACGCAGCCCCGCAGGTTGCTGTGCGGACCGACGTACACGTTGTCGTGCACCACGGCCTTGTGCAGGAAGGCGCCACTCTTCACGACGACGTTGGAGCCCACGACCGTGTGCTCACGGATCTCGGCGCCGGCCTCCACCTTGGCGTAGTCGCCGATGTAGAGCGGGCCGCGGAGCTGGGCGTCGGGGTGCACCTCGGCGCCTTCGGCGACCCACACGCCGGGCGAGATCTCGAAGCCGTCGATGTCGACGTCGACCTTGCCCTCGAGGACGTCGGCCTGCGCCTTGACGTAGCTCTCGTGGGTGCCGACGTCCTCCCAGTAGCCCTCGGCGACGTAGCCGTAGACGGGCTTGCCTTCCTTCATCAGCTGCGGGAAGACGTCACCGGACCAGTCGACGGGGACGTCGGGCTCGACGTAGTCGAAGACCTCGGGCTCCATCACGTAGATGCCGGTGTTCACCGTGTCGGAGAAGACCTGGCCCCAGGTGGGCTTCTCGAGGAAGCGTTCGACCTTGCCCTCGTCGTCGACGATGGTGATGCCGAATTCCAGCGGGTTGGGCACGCGGGTCAAGCAGACCGTGACCAGAGCGCCCTTTTCCTTGTGAAAATTGATCAGCTCGGTGAGGTCGAAGTCCGTGAGGGCATCGCCGGAGATGACGAGAAAGGCATCGTCCTTCAATGCCTCCTCTGCGTTCTTGACGCTCCCGGCGGTACCGAGTGGCTTCTCCTCATTGGCATACGTGAGCTCCATTCCGAGCTCCTCGCCGTCACCGAAGTAGTTCTTGACGAGAGAAGCAAGGAACTGGACAGTCACAACGGTTTCGTTGAGCCCGTGCCTTTTGAGCAGCCGCAGAACGTGCTCCATGATCGGCCGGTTGGCCACCGGCAGGAGCGGCTTGGGCATGCTTGAGGTCATGGGGCGAAGGCGGGTGCCTTCGCCCCCGGCCATCACGACGGCCTTCATGTCGGAAGCGTCCTCCTCGAAGAGACGACGGTCTGGCCGACTTCACCCGCCAGGATTGCCGCACACATATTCAGCGTGAGACATCGCGCGCCACGTTGCGCGTGAAGAAGCGAGTCAATCGGCCATGGCGTCCGCACGGATCAAGCGGCGGACTTGGACCACATAGAGCACTCCTGCCCACCAATAGAGGGTTGTACCCCATCCGGCGAACGCCCAGCCGAAAATAGCAGCGAGTGACGAGATCCAGCCACTTCCGTCACTGAGCAGGAGCAGCGGGAAGGCATACATCAGGTTGAAGGTGGCTGCCTTCCCCAGGAAGTTCACCTGCGGCGGCGGATAGCCGTGGCGCCGCAGGACGCCCACCATGACCAGGAGGACCAGCTCCCGTGCCAGCAGCACGAGGGTCAGCCAGAGCGGCAGAATCTCCCGCCAGGTGAGTCCGACCAGGGTCGAGAGAATGTAGAGCCGGTCGGCCGCGGGGTCGAGCAGCCGGCCGAGGCTGCTGACCTGGTTCCACCGCCGGGCGAGCTTGCCGTCCAGGTAGTCGCTGACGCCACTGAAGGCCAGCACCAGGAGCGCCCAGCCGTCGCTCTTCGGACCACCGAACTCCGGCCGCAGAATCAGCCAGAGGAACAGGGGTACGCCGACGAGCCGCGCCATGCTGAGCATGTTCGGGATGGTGAGGACACGGTCTGTCTGGACCCGTGTCTCCTGGACCTCCACCCGGGATCCTCCTGTGGGAAACGTGTCGATGATGCTCACTGACCTTACCTCAACGCAAAAAAGCTCTGGCCCTCGGGCTGCGTGCCCAAGAGCCAGAGCTCTAAAAGAAGTTCGGCGGCGTCCTACTCTCCCACAGGGTCCCCCCTGCAGTACCATCGGCGCTGTAAGGCTTAGCTTCCGGGTTCGAAATGTAACCGGGCGTTTCCCCTACGCTATGACCACCGAAACACTATGAAACTGTCAACCGCACCACACCGTGACCATGGCGTGGGGTTGTTCGTGGTTTCAGAACCAACACAGTGGACGCGAGCAACTGAGGACAAGCCCTCGGCCTATTAGTACCGGTCAACT
>NZ_AZUS01000042.1:0-10935 GCF_000527195.1 Streptomyces sp. CNH189 | reverse complement strand
CTTGATCTCCTCCACCGGCGGGGCGGAGAGGGAGACGCGGATGGTGTCGCCGATGCCCTGCGACAGCAGCGCACCGAACGCGACGGCCGACTTGATCGTGCCCTGGAAGGCGGGGCCGGCCTCGGTGACACCCAGGTGGAGCGGGTAGTCGCACTGCGCGGCGAGCTGCCGGTACGCCTCGACCATNACGACCGGGTCGTTGTGCTTGACCGAGATCTTGATGTCGCGGAAGTCGTGCTCCTCGAACAGCGACGCCTCCCACAGCGCCGACTCCGCCAGCGCCTCCGGGGTGGCCTTGCCGTACTTCTGCAGCAGCCGCCGGTCCAGCGAGCCCGCGTTCACCCCGATACGGATCGGGGTGCCGTGGTCCTTCGCCGCCTTCGCGATCTCCTTGACCTGGTCGTCGAACTTCTTGATGTTGCCCGGGTTCACCCGCACCGCCGCACAGCCCGCCTCGATCGCGGCGAACACGTACTTGGGCTGGAAGTGGATGTCCGCGATCACCGGGATCTGCGACTTCTTCGCGATCACCGCCAGCGCGTCCGCGTCGTCCTGCGTCGGACACGCCACCCGCACGATCTGGCAGCCCGACGCCGTCAGCTCCGCGATCTGCTGCAACGTCGCACCGATGTCCGACGTCCGCGTCGTCGTCATCGACTGCACCGACACCGGGGCATCCCCGCCCACCGCCACGGATCCGACCTGGATCCGCCGGCTCCCGCGGCGCACGGCGAGCGGGCGCAGCGGCACCTCGGGGAGGCCCAGGGAGACTGCGGTCATCTGCTTCACTCCCTGTTCGACGAGACGGTCTCGCGCATCGCGCGCAGGGACTCCTTGAGGGACCCCATGGTGGCGAGGACGGCGGTGGGCTCGTAACCGCAGTGCGCCATGCAGTTGGCGCAGCGCGGGTCCTTGCCGCGGCCGTACTGGTCCCAGTCGGTGTCCTCGATCAGCTCCCGGTACGTCGGCACGTAGCCGTCGCTCATCAGGTAGCAGGGGCGCTGCCAGCCGAAGAGCGAGTAGTTGGGGATCGCCCACGCGGTGCACGGGAAGTCGACCTTGCCCTCGAGGAAGTCGAGGAACAGGGGTGAGTGGTTCAGCCGCCAGCGGCGCCGGTTGCCGCCCGCGAAGGCCTTCTTGAACAGCTCCCGGGTCTGCTCCACGCCCAGGAAGTGCTCCTGGTCGGGGGCCTTCTCGTAGGCGTAGGCGGGCGAGATCATCATCTCGTCGACCTTGAGGTCGTCGTTGAGGAAGTTCAGCACCTCGACGATGGTCTGCGGGGTGTCGGTGTTGAAGAAGGTCGAGTTGGTGGTGACGCGGAAGCCGCGCCGCTTGGCCTCCTTGATGGCCTCCACGGCCTCGTCGAACACGCCTTCCTTGGCGACGGACTCGTCGTGCCGCTCCCGCAGCCCGTCGATGTGCACCGCGAACGCGAAGTACGGCGACGGGGTGAACTTGTCCATCTTCTTGCGCATCAGCAGCGCGTTGGTGCACAGGAAGACGTACTTGCGGCGGGCCACCAACTGGCGCACGATCTCGTCGATCTGAGGGTGCATGAGCGGTTCGCCGCCGGCGATCGACACCATCGGCGCCCCGGATTCCAGGACCGCGCCGACGGCCTGTGCGACGGGCATGCGCTGCTTGAGCACGCCGGCCGGATGCTGGATCTTGCCGCAGCCTTCGCACTTGAGGTTGCAGGCGAAGAGCGGTTCCAGCTCCACGATGAGCGGGAACTTGTCCCGCCTGCGGAGCTTCTGTTCGGCCAAGTATGTAGCGACCTTGATGGACTGACGCAGCGGCATGGCCATCTGGCTCACCTCCTGGGGAGCAGCAAGGAACGGTGCCATTCATAGAAAGCCGGTAGTACGGAACGAAGGACACGGAAAGCCGATATTCCACCGCGGACCGTGCCGATGCGGACGAGTTCGTGTTCAGGAGCGTCCACGACCACCCGGACGGCCGCAACCGGGCGCTCGGCCACCCGGACGGCGCTCAGGAGCGTGGCAGCCGATTCCATGTCGACCGCGATCGCGCCGGTCGCGAGCAGGTCGGACCGCTCGTGGCCGCGGACGACGTGGTCGGAGCCGGTGAGCGGTCCGGTGTGCACGGTGCGCCCGGGCGCCGCGCGCACCAGTTCCTTCACCAACAGCTCGGTGCCCACGCAGCTCACGCTCCCGCGCGGGTCACGGGTCTCCTCTGCGACCACCAGGTCGCCGGGGTGCATGCCGGGGGCGAGGCCCGCGCAGAAGCCGGTGGCGAGGACGGCCGCCCCGCTCAGGGCCGGATCGCCGAGGACCCGGGTGACGGACAGCTCGGCCGCCGCCGGCCCCATGCCCGTGCGCAGTACGGTGACCGGCCCGCCCGGGGTGGAGCGCTCGCGCCTGCGCAGCGCGACGTGTTCGATGCCGAGCGCGCAGGCGATCAGCAGCGGGGCGGGGGCGGGCCGGTTGCTCATCAGCTGCCCTTCGCCTCGGCGAGCGCCTGGCCGGCGGCGGCCGTCGCCTCGGCCGGCTTCTTGGTGAAGGGCTCCCCGTGGACGTACCGGCCGAGTGCGGTGAGCGGGAAGACCTGCCGGTAGAGGTGGTAGTTGATGGAGAAGTCCCAGGGGAAGCCGGTGCCGGTGAAGTAGGGCTCGTCCCAGGAGCCGTCCTCCCGCTGGGTGGCCGCGAGCCACGCGATGCCGCGTTCGACGGCGGTGGTGTCCCGCTCCCCCGCCGCCAGCAGCGCCATCAGCGCCCAGGCGGTCTGTGAGGCGGTGGAGGCGCCCCGGCCGCTCCACTCCTTGCTGTAGCGGTAGGAGCGCAGGTCCTCGCCCCAGCCGCCGTCGTCGTTCTGCACCTTCTCCAGCCAGGCCACGGCCCGCCGGATCGCCGGATGGGACGTCGGGATGCCGGCCGCGGTCAGGGCGGGGACCACGGACCCGGTGCCGTAGACATAGTTGACGCCCCAGCGCCCGAACCACGAGCCCTCCGGCTCCTGTTCGGCGAGCAGCCATGCGACACCGCGCCGGGTGCGCGGGTCGTGGGCCAGCCCCTCGACGGCGAGCATCTCCACGACGTGCGCGGTGACGTCGGCCGACGGCGGGTCGATGACCTCGCCGAAGTCGCAGAACGGCAGCCGGTTGGGGAAGGGGCTGGTGTTGTCGGCGTCGAAGGCGCCCCACGCGCCGTCGCGGGACTGCATGCCGAGGTTCCAGCGCACCCCGCGGCCGACGGCGCTGTCCACCCGGTCCGGGTCGTGGTGCTTGACCCGGCGCAGCGCGAGGACCACCTCGGCGGTGTCGTCGATGTCGGGGTAGTTGTCGTTGTGGAACTCGAACGCCCAGCCGCCCGGCGGCAGATGAGGCCGGCGCACGGACCAGTCGCCGGGCCGTACCACCTGTTCGCCGAGCATCCAGTCGGCGGCCTTGACCAGTTGCGGGTGGTCGGCGGGCAGACCCGCGTCGGCCAGCGCGATGGTGGCCAGGCAGGTGTCCCACACCGGTGACTGGCAGGCCTCGATCATCCGGGCGCCGTCCTCGCGCCACACGGCGAACCGGTCCAGGGACTCCAGCCCCGCCCGCATCACCGGGTGGTTGAGGTCGTAGCCGAGCAGGTGCAGGGCGATGACCGAGTACACGGCGGGGGGCTGGATGCCGCCCCAGCAGCCGTCGTTCTCCTGCCGCTCGATGATCCAGCGGGCGGCGGTGTTCATGGCCGCCCCGCGCAGCCGGCGCGGGATCGCCCGGCGCAGGGCGTGCAGGCCCTTGTCCAGCCGCTGGAAGGCACCGTCCCAGGTGTTCGCCGGGGCGAACGGCCGGGGAGGATGGGGCCGTGCGGGGTCGGTGTGCAGCTCGTCCAGCGGGAACGGGGCGGGGCGCACCGGCCTCTTGGCGGAGACGATGGTGAGCGGCACGATGGTCTGCCGCGCCCAGCAGCCGAAGTCGTAGATGTTGAGCGGCACCCAGGTCGGGAACCAGATCAGCTCGGGCGGCAGTTCGGGCAGGTCCTCCCACTTCCACCAGCCGAACAGGGCCAGCCAGATGCGGGTGAAGACCCGGGAGGCGGCGATGCCCCCCTGCTCGCGCACCCAGGCGGAGGCCTTCGCCATGTGCGGGGCGTCCGGGGCGTCGCCGGCCAGGCGGAGCGCGACGTACGCCTCGACGGTGGCGGAGAGGTCGCCGGGTCCGCCGTGGAAGGTGGCCCAGGTGCCGTCCTCGCGCTGTTCCCCACGGATGAACAGGGCGGCGGCGCGGGTGGTGTCCTCGTCGCGGATGCCGAGGAACTGACGCAGCAGCAGGTCCTCGGCATCCATCGTGACGTTCGTCTCGAGGTCGCCCTTCCACCAGCCTTCGTCATGCTGACGGGACAGCAGGAAGTCGGTGGCGCGCCGCATGGCGCGGGCGGCTCTGTCGGGAACCCCGGCCGCCTCGGGGATGTCGGTGTCGTTTTCGCTGGCCGCGGCCACACGGGTCGGCGAGGCCGCCCCGGTGCTTCCGTCGGTCGTCGCTGTCATGGCTTCCCCTTCGTGCAGTCCTGCAAATGGTGCGTCTGCTGTGGGTCCGCCGTCGGCCGCTGGGGTACTCCCGTACCACCGGCCGGCGACTACGCGAGGGCTATTCGACCGATAGTGATCATCTCTTTCGTACGACGACGAAGTCCGCGAGCGCCGTGAACTGCTCCCGCACCCGGTCGGGCATGTCCACGGTGTCCAGGGCTCCGATGGCGATGGTGTGCTGACGTCGTGCCTCCTCGGCGGTCCACTCGCGACCGCCGGCCTCCTCGATGAGGGCGGCACGGGCCGCGAACTCCTCCTCGGAGAAGTTCGCGAAGTCACTGCTCTTGGCGTCCGCGGCGAGGATCTCGCCGAGCCGTGCGGCGGCCGGGCCGTCCGCGGCGAGGGCGGCCACGACCGGGAGGGACTTCTTGCGCTGGCGCAGGTCGCTCCAGGTCTGCTTGCCGGTGGACTCCGGGTCGCCCCAGATGCCGAGGAGGTCGTCGACGGCCTGGAAGGCGAGGCCCAGGTGGTGGCCGTACCTCTCCAGCGCGTCCGCGGTGCGGTCGTCGGCGCCGCCGAGCACCGCGCCGATGGAGCTGGCGCAGGCGAGCAGGGCGCCGGTCTTGTTGCCCTCCATCTCCAGGCACTCCTCGACGCTGACGCGGTCGCGGTGCTCGTAGGAGATGTCCTGGGCCTGTCCGTCGATGAGGGCCCGGCTCGCGCGGGTGAGCCGGCGCGTGGCCCGGCCGGCCTCGACGGTGCCGAGTTCCAGCAGCACCTCGTTGGCCAGGGCGAACAGGGCGTCGCCGACCAGGATGGCCTGGGCGGGGCCGTGCACCTTCCAGACGGTGTCGCGGTGCCGGCGCTGTTCGTCGCCGTCCATCAGGTCGTCGTGCAGCAGCGAGAAGTTGTGGACCAGTTCGACGGCGACCGCGCCGGGCACGCCGGTCGCCGGCGCGGCTCCGGTGACCTCGGCCGACAGCACGGCGAGGGCGGGACGCACGGCCTTGCCGCCGTCGCCGTCCGCGGGGCGGCCCTGGGCGTCGATCCAGCCGAAGTGGTAGGCGGCGACCGTGTCCATGGGAGGTGCCAGACGGTCGACGGCCGCCCGCAGTACCGGCGTGGCCAGGGTCCGCCCGCGCTCCAGGAGCGCGGACACGTCCACCGCGGTCCTTCGAGCGGCCTGCGGGGCCGGGGGCACAGTGGGCACAGTCTCTCCTCTTGTTGCGGTACCGGGGGTGCGGGGACCTGCCGCGCCGCTTCGCTGCAGCATCAGGCCGCCTCCTCGAATGCGAAGAGGTGACGCGGGCGGGGCCGGCCGAGGGCACCCAGCGCGGCGTCCGCCGCGCCGACGCCGCTGCGGACCGCACTCTCCATGGTCGCGGGCCACCCGGTGGCGGTCCACGCTCCGGCCAGGTACAGGCCGGGTGCCTTGGTGCGGGCGCCGGGCCTGAGGCGTCCGACGCCGGGGGCGGGAGCGAAGGTGGCGGTGCGCTCCCGGGTGACGAAGAAGTCCTCGACCCGGGCGTCGCGGGTGTGCGGCAGCAGCCGCTCCAGTTCGGGCAGGTACCGCTCGCGCAGGGCGGCGACGGGCGCGTCGATGTCGTCCTGGGCGACCGACTGGGACAGCGCCAGGTACTGGCCGCGCCGCAGGCCGGAGGCGTCGGTGCGGTCGAAGACCCACTGCACGGGGGTGCCGAGCGCGGCGAAGAAGGGCCGGGCGAGCACCTTGCGGTCGTAGACGACGTGGACGTTGAGGATCGGGGCGGTGCCGATGTCGAGCAGCCGTTCGGGGCGGTCGAGCGCGCCGGCGGGGAGCAGGTCGTGCGCCTCGCGCTGCGGTACGGCGAGGACCACGGCGTCGGCGTGGATCGTCTCGCCGGGGGTCTCGACCGTCCAGCTCCCGTCGGCTCCGGTGCGCACGGAGGTGACGCGGGTGCGGACCTCGGTGCGCACGCCCGCGGAGTCCAGCGCCTCGCGGGCGAGCCGGTCGTGCAGGTCGCCCAGCGGCACCCGGGCCCAGCCGATGTCGGCCGCGCCGGGGTCGGAGAGCAGTCCGGTCTTGAACACCATCGCGGCGAGCGCCAGCGACGAGTCGCCCGCGACCGCGTTGAGGGTGGCGACCCCGACCAGGTCCCACAGAGCCTCGACGGCGCGCGGCGACTGGCCGTGGGCGGCCAGCCAGCTGCCGAAGTCCTCCTCGTCCAGGGCGGGGTCGGTGAGGTCGAGGCCCTTCAGGGCGAGCGCGGCCCGGCCCACCCGGGCACGGTCGGCGAGCGACAGGTGCGGGTACGCGGCGAGGCTGCGCCCCAGGTGCAGCGGTACGGGCAGCGGGTCGCGCCGCAGCCGGCCCAGCCGACGCCCCTCGGGCCGGTCGGCGTCGACCACGGGCACGTCGAGGCGGTCCTGCAGGGGGGCCAGGTCCGCGCCCCCGATCCGGTCGAGGAACCAGCGGTAGGCGGTACAGCAGCGCAGGTACACGTGCTGGCCGTTGTCGACGGTCAGCTCGCCGCGCCGGAAGGAGAAGGCGAGTCCGCCCAGCCGGGGCCGGCCCTCCAGGAGGGTGACGCGCACCCCGGCGTCGGCGAGGGCGAGGGCCGCGGTGGTGCCGGCCAGCCCGCCGCCGACCACGACGGCATGACGTCCCGGCGGGACCGGGGCGTCCGTGCGGGGCCCCTCGGAGCGTGCGCCGTGGCTCATGCGTCCTCCCCTGCCCGACGGGGCCGCACGAACGGTGCGCGGCCGGCCGTCTCGGTGAGGGACGCGGCGACGCGGCGGAGGGTTGCCCGCCGCTTTCCGTCCGGGTAGGCGGTGTCCATCAGGCACGCCTCCCGACGGTACGCCGGGTGACGTGGCGGGTGTCCAGACCGGAGAGGCCGCGCACCGCCACGTAGGCCTTCTCCCGGCCGGGCAGGGAGACCCGGCCGCGCAGCACGGCCTCGGGGTCGCGCTCGATGCGGTCCAGGAGCCGGCGGTAGATGCCGGCCATGGCGGCGACGCAGGCGCCGCTGCGCCGGTCGAGCATGGGGAGCAGGCGGTAGCCCTCGGCGAAAAGGGCGCGGGCCCTGCGCACTTCGAAGTGCACCAGGCCCGCGAAATCGGAGCCCGCGGGTGGTGTCGGCCCGTCGAACCCGGCGGAACAGCCGAACTTGGCGAGGTCGTCGGCGGGCAGGTAGGTGCGGCCGCCCTCGGCGTCCTCGCGGACGTCCCGCAGGATGTTGGTGAGCTGCAGCGCCAGGCCGAGCGTATCGGCGTACTCGGAGGCGCGTTCCACGCCGCGCGCGCCCGGTTCGGTGCCGAACACGCCGAGGGAGAGCCGTCCGATGGCGCCGGCGACGCAGCGGCAGTAGACCTTCAGGTCGTCCCAGGTCTCGTACGTCTCGCCGCGTACGTCCATCTGGACGCCGTCGATGAGTTCGTCCAGGCCGCCGAGCGGGATCGGGAAGTGTGTGGCGGCGTGGGCGAGGGCGACCGCGACCGGGTCGGTGTCGTCCTCCTCGACCTCGCCGTCCCGGACGCGGGCGAGCAGCGCGCGGGTGTCCTCCAGCCGGGCGACCTTGACGTCGTCGGCGAGCGAACCGTCGCCGATGTCGTCGACCCGCCGGGAGAACGCGTACAGCGCCGACATCGCACGCCGCTTGGGCGTCGGCAGCAGCCGGATGCCGTAGGCGAAGTTGCGTGCCTGCTGGCCGGTGACGGTCTCGCAGTAGCTGTAGGCGGCGAGTACCGGTGCGGACGCGGATGGTTGCGACTCCACGGTCCGGATCACCCCTTTCCTCGCAGAGTCACGCCCGCCTCGCGCAACAGCTGCGTCTTGCCGGGCTTGGGCGGGCCGGGAAGTACGTCGTATTCGGCGGCGGCGATCGCGCGGACGGCCGCCCTGCCTCCCGCCACGAACCCCGCGAGCAGCAGGCGGAGCCTGCCCCGGACGCTGCTCACCAGGGGTGCGCCTTCGTCCAGCAGGTCCCGGGCGCGCTCGGCCTGGTACGCGACGAGGGCGCGCACCGATGCGCCGGCGGTGGGTGCGGCGAGGTCCGCCTCGGTGACATGAAAGAGCTTCATGTCCGCGGCGGGCAGGTAGATGCGGTCGCGGCCGAGGTCCTCGGCGACGTCCTGGAGGTGCTCGACGATCTGCAGGGCCGTGCAGACGGCGTCGGAGCGGCGGATGCGTTCCGGGGTGGCGGTCCCGGTGACGGCGAGCACCAGGCGGCCGACCGGGTTGGCCGACAGCTCGCAGTAGGCGAGCAGGTCGTCGTAGGTCTCGTAGCGCTTGACGAGCTGGTCCTGGCGGTTGGCGGCGATCAGGCCGAGGAACGGCTCGGGGCTCAGCGCGCGCAGGCGGACCGTCGGCTCCAGCCGGAGCATCAGGGGGTGGCGGGGGCGCGGGCCGGCCGGGTCGAACACCCGGTGAAGGTCGGCTTCCAGCGCGTCCAGCAGGGCGAGGCGGTCGTCGGCCCGCTCGGCGGGGACGCCGAGGGCGCGGGCGTCGGCGCCGCCGGGGGCCAGGTCGCCGTCGCCGATGTCGTCGACCAGACGGGCGAAGCCGTACACGGCCATGAGGTCGGCGCGCCATGCCTTGGGCAGGAAGAAGGGGGCCACCGGGAAGTTCTCGGCGGCGGCCTTGTCGAGTGTCGCCCGCTCCATGGCGGCGGGGCGTGCGTCGGCCGCCGTCATCGCGGACTGCCCGGGAAGAGGACGGCGCATGCTGAGTTCAGCCGGGGAGTCTCCGAAGCCATTGCCGTCACATCTCCCGTTCTACACTGCTGACCCAATTCACACTATTTCGGACACGCCGCCCAGGCGTCCACCCGACAGCACCGATGAATGATGTCGGGCATTATGGCCCTGATTGCCGCCTTTCGGGACCGGTACAGCTTACGTTGTACAACGCACCTTGCCTCGCCGGGGGTCCACCGAGCACCACGACAACACACCGATCGGCGTCAAAATTCCTCCTCGCACGAGGAGTTGACGCATCTTTTGCAGACGCCGGGCCCCGCCGGGCCGTTCCGGCGGGGCCCTGGACGGGCGGGCTACTTGCCCGTGAACTTCTCGTACTCCCGGAGCACCTCGTCGGTCGGGCCGTCCATGCGCAGCTCGCCGCGCTCCAGCCACAGCACCCGGTCGCAGGTGTCNCGGATGGACTTGTTGTTGTGGCTGACCAGGAAGACGGTGCCGGCGTGCTTGCGCAGCTCGCGGATGCGCGCCTCGGAGCGCTTCTGGAAGGAGCGGTCGCCGGTGGCCAGCGCCTCGTCGATCATCAGGACGTCGTGGTCCTTGGCGGCGGCGATGGAGAAGCGCAGGCGGGCCGCCATGCCGGAGGAGTAGGTGCGCATCGGCAGGGTGATGAAGTCACCCTTCTCGTTGATGCCGGAGAAGTCGACGATCTCCTGGTAGCGCGCCTTGACCTCCTCGCGGGACATGCCCATCGCGAGACCGCCGAGGATGATGTTCCGCTCACCGGTGAGGTCGTTCATCAGGGCCGCGTTGACGCCGAGCAGGGACGGCTGGCCGTCGGTGTACACCTTGCCGCTCTCGGCGGGCAGCAGCCCGGCGACGGCCCGCAGCAGGGTGGACTTGCCGGAACCGTTGGAACCGATCAGGCCGATGGCCTCGCCCCGGTAGGCCACGAACGACACCCCGCGCACGGCGTGCACCTTGCGCACGCCCCGCTCCTCGCCGCGCTTGAGGATCCGGCTGAGCGCCGCCGTGGCGCTGCCCTTCCCGCCCCTGGCGCCGTTGACCCGGTAGACGATGTGCAGGTCGTCCGCGATGACGGTGGGCACCCGCGCACCCGTCTTGTCGTCAGCCACGGCCGTACCTCTCCTCTGCCTTCCAGAAGTAGACGAAGCCGACCACGGCGGCCAGCACCGCCCAGCCCAGCGCGAACGCCCAGATGTGCGGCGGCAGGTACGACGAGCCGTACTCGTCGATCATCGCGAAGCGCACCAGGTCCATGTAGACCGCGGCCGGGTTCCACTGCAGCACGTCCGCCAGCCAGGCCGGGACGTTCTTGTCCTCCAGCATCGCGGGGATGGAGAACATCACGCCCGAGGCGTACATCCAGGTCCGCAGCACGAACGGCATCAGCTGCGCCAGGTCCGGGGTGTTGCTGCCCATCCGCGCGAAGATCAGCGCCAGTCCCGTGTTGAACAGGAACTGCAGCGCCAGCGCCGGCACCACCAGCAGCCACGACAGGCTCGGGTAGCTGCCGAAGCCCACCATGATCACGACCAGCACGATCATCGAGAACAGCAGCTGCTGGAGCTGCTGCAGCGCGAACGAGACCGGCAGCGACGCCCGCGGGAAGTGCAGCGCCCGCACCAGCCCCAGGTTCCCCGAGATCGCCCGCACGCCCGCCAGCACCGAGCTCTGCGTGAACGTGAACACGAACACGCCCGTCACCAGGAACGGCACGTACACGTCGCTCGGAATGCCCCGCCGGGCGCCGAGCAGCAG
>NZ_AZUS01000041.1:0-11346 GCF_000527195.1 Streptomyces sp. CNH189 | reverse complement strand
CGCGCCGGCGGCTGGGGGAGGTGTTCAGAGGTGGGAGCCACCGCTGGCGTCGAGACACTGGCCGGTGATCCAGCGGGACGCGTCCGACGCCAGGAAGGCGACGACGTCCGCGATGTCGGCCGGCCGGCCTATCCGGTCGAAGACGGACAGGGCGGCGAGCACCGCGGTGGCCTGCGCCGTGGTCCGCTTCCGTGCGTTCATGTCGGTCTCCACGAACCCGGGACTGACCGCGTTCACCGTGATGCCGCGCGGGCCGAGTTCCTTGGCCAGCGCCAGCGTGAAGGTGTTGAGGGCGCCCTTGGCCATCGCGTACGCCACGGACTCGGGATACGCCACCCGCGTGGCCGCCGACGAGACGGTGACGATCCGGCCGCCGTCGCGCAGGTGCCTCAGGCCCCGCTGGACGAGGAAGAAGGGGGACCTGGTGTTCACGGCGAACAGCCGGTCGAACAGCTCGGGTGTCACCTCGTGGATGCGTGCGGGTCCGCTGATGCCCGCGTTGTTGACGAGAATGTCAAGGTCCGGCTCCCGCCCGCGGGCGGCCAGCCCTTCCTCGAGCCCGGCGTACAGGGCTTCGACGTCACCGGGCACACCCAGTTCGGCGCCGACGGCGAAGGCTCGGCCGCCCTCCTCGGCGATCAGCTCCAGGGTCTGCCGCGCGGCCGCCTCGTTGCGGCCGTAGTGGACCGCGACCAGGGCGCCCTCTTGGGCCAGCCTGCGCGCGATCGCCCTTCCTATTCCGCGGCTGGCCCCGGTGACGAGCGCGGTTCTTCCGGCCAGTTCCCCCATGTCTCCACTCCTGCTGACGGCCGGTGGCGCCGGCGCGAGGGACGAGCACGCGCCGCCACCGGGAACGACCTGTACCTGCGACGGGGACCGGGTGAGGGCGGACCTTGCGCGCGGTGCCCGGACGGACGGGGTGCCCGAGGACGGTCAGGCGGTTGACGAGGCCACGGTCACGGTCGAGCGGAAGACGACGTCCTGCGCCTGGCGGCCCTGCACGAGCACGGACTCCCTGCCCGGTTCCCCGCAGGGAACCTGCCGGGCCTCGACGGCGCAGGGCGCGTCCAGCTCCACGTAGCGCACGAAGTCGGTCTCGACGCTCAGCGGCGGCGAGACACGGCCCAGCACGACCGTCGTCGCCTGCCGGGCCGCCTCGATCAGCGCCATGCCGGGTACGTGGTCGACCGGGTGGTCGAAGAGCACGGGGTGACGGACGTCCGTCCGCAGCTGCCAGCGGTCCGGGGCTTCGGTGGGGGACAGGACCACGTCCATCGGCAGCAGCCGGCCCACGCTCTGCGCAGGCAGCGCAGCCTCGAGCGGAAGCTCGGGACAGCCGCTGCCGAGGTGGCGCCGGCCACGGACGCGCCGGTAGACGGCGGGGGAGACGCAGGTGAAGTACGCGCCGCCCGTCGCCACGACGTGACCGTCGCGACGGAGCACCGCCTCGAGGCGGCTGGCGACCAGGCGGCCGCGCTGCCGCTTGGTGCCGAAGAACGTGACGTCGAGGTCGACGGAGGCCGGCGCGCTGCCGACGAGAAGCCGTTCGGGGCGCACGCTGAAGTTGAGATTCCACATGAGGAAGTGATGGCCCAGGGGCACGCCCAGCTCGGTGTGGCAGAGGAGGACCCCGGCCTGGCGGATCGTCTCTGCGGCGATCAGCGGATCGTGAAGGCCCTGCACGGCGGTGAAGAAGCTGTGGCCGCGGGGCCACTGGGCGGTCACGGTGAAACGACTGCCGTCCCGGCGCCGCCAGTCGGTGAGCAGGACCTCGGCGACGCTGGCGCGGTGGACGAGTTCCTTCGGAACGGCGGAGGTCAAGGAGGGGTGGCGGAAAAGTCCGGCTGCTGCGGACATCGCCATCTCGTTCCGAAAGAATGGTGCACTGGATGTGGGGCGTTCGGTGCGGAACATGCTCGCGGACATGGCTGCTTCCCCCTGAGCGGCAGTGGCGCAAGTGAAAGCCGGTCAACCCGGCAGCCCGAAGGTACATACCGGCCGGTTTACTTTACAGCCACAGGGATCATTTCAGTCGGAAAAAAATCGGAGCTGCTTCATCCGGTTGGGCCGGCCGGATCGCGTCAACAGCGCCGTTCCGGCGTCTCCTGAGGTCGGCAGCGGTCCTTGACGAGGTGGCGGGCCGCCGGCGCCCCCTCCCTCTGACCGGAGGAGGGGGCGCCGGCGGTGCTGGGTCTTGAGCGGTTCTCGAGCGATTCTCCACCGTGCCGACCGGTTCCGGGGGATCGGTGCCCGAACCGTTCCGGACACCACCGCCTTCGCGCCGGCGGGCTTCGTCCTCACCGGGGGAACCGGCCGGACGCGGGGGGCGCGTGCGGCCGGCGACGCGGCCGGCCGGGCCACCGCGTCGGGCGTCGAGCGCTGCGCGACCCGCCGTGCGGAGGATGGGCGTCCGGCTCCCGGGAACGCCGGAGAGCACCGCCCCCCGTCCGGCGGTGCCGCCTCTCACGCAGTAACCGGTGCGCCCGGCCGCGGGACGGAGGAGGCCACGGCACGGACCGCCGGCCCCGGGGCGCGGGTGCCGGGTGAGCCGGTCGGGCCGGCCGCGGACAGCCGGCCGCGGGTGGACCGGCCGCGGGCCGCCGCGGGGCGTCCGAGCGGACCTCGGCCGTGGGCCGGCCCGGCGTGCAGCCGTACGGGCTGCGCGGCCGGGGAGTCCGCCACGTGCGGCCGTGCCCGTCGGACTGCGCTCTGCGCCGCACTCACACCGCCCGGCTGCGGCATGTGGCATGCGGTGGGCGGTGGGCGGTGGGCGGTGGGCGGTGGCGAACAGACAGGCCCCGAGGTCTTCCGGCCTCCTCGGTGCCGGGCACCCCGGCTCCACCCCGGCCCGGGGCCGGCCGGGCGCCGCACCGGGCTCCCGCGGCCATGGCCGGATCCAGATCCTCTTGATGATCGATAACGGCCGAACGTTGACAAACCGACTGCGCTGTTTTTCCATCGGAGGCGCCTGGGTGCAGCAGCCCTGGCATGCCGGCCGAGACGCGGAGACGGTCCCCGATCCGCGCGACCGATGGGGGAGAGAGTGGACATCAAGGTGCTGGGCGCGCTGTCGGTGCGCGAGAACGGGGTGCCCATCCTGCCGACGGCGCCCAAGCCGCGGCAGGTGCTGGGCCTGCTGGCCCTCCACGCCGACCAGGTGGTCCCGGTGGCGACCCTGGTGGACGAGTTGTGGGGAGCCGCCCCGCCGCGCAGTGCCCGCACCACACTGCAGACCTACATCCTGCAGCTGCGCGAACTGATAGGCACCGCCCTGGCCTCCGCCGGGAACGAGCAGTGCACGGCCAAGGACATCCTCACCACCGTTCCCGGCGGTTACCGCCTGGAGACGCGGGGCGGCACCGTCGACTGGCGGGAGTTCGAGAGCCGTGCCGGAATCGGTTACCGGGCCGTGGACGCCGAGGACCACGCGGGCGCGGCCCGCCAGCTGGCCGACGCCCTGTCGCTGTGGCGGGGCCCGGCCCTGGCCGACGTCCAGGCCGGCAACCAGATCGAGATGGAGACCAGGCGGCTGGAGGAGGCGAGGCTGTGCGCGCTCGCCCAGCGGATCGACGCCGACCTGAGCCTGGGGCGGCACCGGGAGCTGCTCCCGGAACTGACGGTCCTCGTCTCCCAGCACCGGATGCACGAGAGCCTGCACGGCCAATTCATGCTGGCGCTGCACCGTGCGGGCCGGCGCGGTGAGGCCCTCGACGTCTACCAGCGGCTGCGCACCACGCTCGTCAGGGAGCTGGGCCTGGAGCCCTCCGCGCCGCTCAGCCGGCTGCAACGCTCCATCCTGACGACCCGGCCCGACGCCGCGGCTCCCGCCCCCGCCATGAGCGGCAGCGGACCGCTCGCCGGCCGGGCGAACTGACCCGACGGTGACGGCCGGGCGCCGCGCTGCCGCCTCCCGCCGGTGACACCGGCCCCGCGGCGCCCGGTTCCGGGCGGCACCGGCGGGACGGCCTCACCCCTGGACGGCGTACAGGTCGAAGGTCGACGTCCGCCGTGCGTCGGCAACGATGTCAAGACGCGGGTCGACGGAGAGCATCGCCTGGTACATCCGCTGCAGCTGAGGAGCGGGCTCCACGCCCAGTTCGTGCTTGAGCCGCCGACGCAGCCGACGGTAGACGTGCAGTGCGCCCGCCGGCCGGCCGGACCGGTACAGCGCCACCATGGCCTGCGAGTGCAGGCCCTCGTGCTGGGGATGGCGCGCTATCAGATCAATCAGTTCAGCCACCAGTTCGACATGGCGTCCCAGTCGCAGCTCGGCGTCGATCCGGCGCTCTCGCGTGACCAGACGGGACTGCTCCAGCCGCAGCACCTCGATCTCGAGGACCGGGCCGACCTGGACGTCGGCCAGGACGGGACCCTCCCACAGGGCGAGCGCCTCTCGCAGCAAGGAGGCCGTACGCGCGTCGTCGCCGCTCTCGAACGCACGTTGGCCCTCGGCCACCAGGCGGTCGTACCGGTGCACGTCGACCGCCTGGGGGGAAACCTGCAGCAGGTAGCCGCCGTAACGGGTGGCGAGCATGCTCTTGACCGTGCCGGCCGCCTCGGGACCCATGGTGGCGCGCAACATGCGACGCAGCTGGAGGATGTACGTCTGGAGCGAGGTCAGTGAACTCTGCCGCCGGTCGGTGCCCCAGACCTCCTCCATGAGGGTGGACACCGGTACGACCCGACCTGGATTGAGCGCGAGCAGCGCCAGGACCTGGCGGGGCTTCCGCGCGGTCGGGACGATCGAGGCTCCTTTCACTTCTGCATGCAGTGCACCCAGCATCTTTATGTTCATTCTTCCCCCGTGCCGTTTTCCGAGCTTCCGGATCAGCGCTCCGTCAGACCTCAAATAGTGTCTGCTCCTCGTTTTCTCCGGATGTTCTCGATGCCCGATCACTAGGCATCCTCCAGCCTTTATGGAGGATTTCACCAGATGGAATCAAGCATTCCTCCATCGACCCGTGAGTGGGGGATCCCGCACGTCGCCGACGCTATCCCGGCAAGGTACCAGTGAGCGGCGAAAACACGGAGGTGCCTGTTCCGAGACGGGCCCGTACTGCTAGTTTCCCTGCCATGGCGAAGAAACCGGGGAACACGGCCGCCCTCCCGGAGGGGAGAACTCCCCTCCGGGAGGGACCGTCGGTCCTCTCGGCGGGAACGTACGGCTGTGAACACCTGCCTCCGGAAACGGCCGGCCGGTCCGACGGCCCGGGGCCGGGATCCGTGTCGCACAGGCCGAAGCCGGCTTCGAGGTCTCGTTGAATTCCCCGTGCGAGGGTGGGATGGAATTTCGGATCCTGGGTTCCGTGCAGATCTGTGACGACCGCACCGGCCGGCTGATCGTGCCCGCGGGCGCCAAACAGCGCGCCTTGCTCGGGGCTCTCGTGGTGAAGGCCTGCCAAGTGGTGCCCTCCGACCGCCTCGTCGACGAGTTGTGGGGCCAGCGGCCGCCGGGCAACGCGGCCAACGCCCTGCAGGCCCATGTGGCCCGCCTGCGGCGGCTGCGGCCGGTGGCCGTCGGACCGGGAGGACAGCGGCACGAGTGGCTGGTGACCCGTCCCACGGGCTACGTGCTGCGTCTGAACGGGGCCGAGACCGATGCGCAGCGCTTCACGCGCCTGGCCGCCGAAGGCCGGGCGCTGATTCCCGCCGATCCCGCCGGCGCGGCCGACCTCCTGCGCGGGGCCCTCGGCTTGTGGCGGGGCGCGGCTCTGGAGGGCAGCGGCCGCGGCGCCATCTGCGCCGCGGAGGCCTCACTGCTGGAGGAGAGCAGACTCGTCGCCACGGAGGCCCTGTACGACGCGTGCCTGCGCGCCGGCCGCGAGGAGGAGATCACCGGCGAACTGGAGGAACTGACGGTCGCCCATCCGCTGCGCGAGCGGTTCTACGAACTGCTGATGACCGCGCTGCACCGGTGCGGCCGGCAGGCGGAGGCCCTGGCCATGTACGAACGGGCGCGCCACAGACTCCGGCACGACCTGGGAATCACTCCCGGACCGGCGCTGCGCGGCCGCATGGAGGCGATCCTGCACGGCAGGGAAGGCGCCGACACGGAAGCGGACCCCGTGGAGGGCGCACCCCGCCGGCACGACGACACCGACCTACGGACGCTGCGCGACGAGGTCGCCTGGCTGCGCCGTCGCGTCGAACTGCTCTCCCAGGAACAGCGCGACCTGGGCGGTCGGCTCGACCGGCTCATGGCGCAGGATGTGCCGAGCCTTTAGGGAGGGACGGAATGCCGGGACGACAGTGCACACGTGCGATGGCTCCCGCCCGTGCGGCCGGAGCCCGCTGTCCGGGCCGGCCCCGGCGCGCGCACCACCGCCCCTCGCCGCCGTTCTCCAGATGAGCACGAGCGGACCGCGAGCCATGTCAGAAGTTCGTCAGGCCGTTGACGGAGAATCCCGCCACGATGTGCCGGAAGGGCCGCCCTCCGGGACCCCTGTGATCTGCGTTCTCACCCGGAAGGCGGCAGCGGCCCGAAGGAGGGCGAGACATGACAGGGTGGAGCCGTCGGCTGCGGGAACGGATCAGCCCCCGCCGTCCGGCAGTGACCGCAGGTGCTCCGCGACCGTCCGTGCCGGTGGCCCGGCCGCAGCACGACGCGCTGCTCGACTCCTGCGCGGACCGGCACACCGGACGGCACGTGGAGCAGGTCTGGTGGTACTGGCACGGACCGCTGGACACCCAGCGGTTCACCGCGGCCTGGCAGTCCGTCGCTGGCCGGGAGGTGATTCTGCGCGCCGCCTTCGAACGGGAACCGCAACCGCGCGTCGTCTTCCACAACAACGCCCGTACGGAGGTCGTGCGGCATCCGGCGGGCACCGTCGACCGGGACGAGCTCATGGCACGCGATCGGCTGCGCGGCTTCGACGTGGGCCGTCCCGGCCCGCTGCGCGTCACCCTCGTGGATGTCGGCGAAGACGCCCGCCCGGAGGCACTCCGCGGCTCCGCGGAGGTCACCTGGGTCCTGCTCACCTTCCACCGCGGACTGCTGGACGCCCGGAGCGTGTCCGTACTGCTGGACGAGTTCAGCCGGGCCTACCTCGAAGGCGGCGTACTGCCGGGCGGCGAGCGCCGGCCGGACATCCGTGACTGGGCGCACTGGCTGGAGCGTCAGGACACTGCCGCGGCGCGGGACTTCTTCAACCGGATCGCACCTGACGGGCAGCCCGCCGTGCAGCCCGCTCTGCCCGGGCCCCGGACGCGGCAGAGCGGATGCGGTCGGGCCGAGACCCGGCTGGCCGCCGCCGAGGCGGACCGGCTGCACCGGTGGGCGGCCGCGCGGGGCCTGCCGGACTCCAGCGCCCTGCACGCCGCGTGGGCGCTGTTGCTGTACCGGGCGGCGAACGCCACCGACCCCGCCCCGGTGGGCTTCGCCATCACCGTGTCCGGGCGCGGCATCGCCCTGGACGCCGTCGACCGGCTGGTCGGGCCGCTGCGCAGCTGCCTGCCGATGACCGTGCGGGTCGACCCGGCCCGGCCGGTGATCCGGCTCCTGGAGACCTTGCGCGACCGGGCGCTGGACCTGGCCGCTTACGAGTGGACCTGCATGGAACAGGTCCACGAGTGGACCGGTCGCCCGAAGTCGGGCCGGCCGCTGGACACCGTGGTCTCCCTGGAGACCACCCCGCGACCGCCCGCCGGGCTGCGGGCCAGGCTCGCCGCCACCGGCGTCCGGTTCGGGGAGCGGCACTCCAGCGGCGCGCACAGCCTCCTGCTCACCGCCCTGCTCGCCCGGCCCGCCGACGACGGTTCGCTGATCCTGACGGCCGTCCACGACCGGGCCCGGCTCTCCGACGCCGATGCGGGCCGGCTGGTCGACCAGTGCGCCCGTCTGCTGCGCCGTCTGCCCGCCGCCGGGGAGAACGAGACCGTCGCCGAGGTTCTGGCCGTTCTCGGGGAGGACGAACCGCCCCGAGCCGCGCCGCCGCAGCACGGTATGCGGGACTGACGCATCCGGTCCCTGGTTGGCCGGGGCCGGGGGGACGGCTGAGTGCGAGTGACGGAACACGGCGTTGCCCGCCTGCCGTCAGGGAGGGGACAGGCAAGGTCGGAACGGTCTGCGGGGCGGGAAAGCGACCGGAGCGACCAGGGGTTCGGGCATATGAGGACACCAGCATGTGTGCGTGTGCGTCATATGCAGGGAGTTTCAGTCGCTTCGGTCGCCGCGTCGTTCTGGAGCCCGCTGCCACCTGTGCTGTTGTCCGGTCACCAAGGGCCCGCCTCGGGCCCTTGGTCGCTGCGGTCCCTCCTGGGTCGCCGGACCGGCGCGTGCGGTCGCCCGCCGGGGCACGCCGCCGGCGACGAGACGGCGCGAGGAACCACGGTGCGGCGGACGAAGAATGGCCGAACTCCGTACGTGTGCGGGCCGGAAGGCGGAGATAATATACCTTCTGAGCGGTTTGTGTCTGTGAGCTGCGCAGATCTGAGTTTCGCGGTTCGGTGAAGGGAGTTTCCAGTGGCCCAGCAGGAACGTGGGGTCAGGACCCGCCGGGCAATACTGGAGGCGGCCGCGGTGGCCTTCGCGGAGCACGGGTACACGGCGGCGACGGTCGCGGACATCCTCAGGACCGCCGGGGTGACCAAGGGTGCGATGTACTTCCACTTCGACTCCAAGGAGGCGCTCGCCAGGGGCGTCCTGGAGGTCCAGACGGAGCAGGTGCTGCCCGAGCAGGAGATCAAGCTGCAGGAGGTGGTGGACGTCGCGATGGCGATGACCCACCGACTGGTGCACGAGCCCCTGCTGCGGGCGGGCACCCGGCTCTCGGCCGACCCCGTCGCGGCCCGCAGGCACCGTGGGGGTGCCTGGCCGCTCTGGGGTGACCTGCTGACGGAGTTCCTGACCGAGGCCCACGAGCGGGGGGAGACCCTGGCGCACGTGGTGCCGCGGGAGGTCGCCGAGCTGGTGGTCGGCGCGCTCAACGGAGTGCACCTCTACTCCCAGCTGGAGACCGGTCTCAGTGACGTCGAGGCCCGGGTCTCGACGCTGCTGAGGCACTTGCTGCTGTCCATCGCCCGGCCCGCGGTCCTGGCGTGTCTGGACGTGGCTCCGGACCGAGGGGCCCGGGTGGTACGCGAGGTGGCCCGGATGCCTGCGTCCGCTTGAGGCCCGCTCGCGAGCCCGGCGAGTGCGACGGGAAGGGGTGTCGGCCTGCGCATGGCCGTGACACGCAGAGCCGACGGCGCCGCGGGCCGGCCCCCGGCCGATGGCCCCCGCGGGGCGCGACGCACGGCAGTCCTCGAGTCGTTCTCGAGTGCTTCTCCGGTTCCCTGGTCCACCGTGGCCCGGGTTGTGGAGGGGGAGCCGGTTGCACACCGGTTAAAACAGCGCGGGGGGTCTCTTATTTCAGTCGCGCAGGGCCGACGCACTCCTTCCTGTGCCCGTTTTGTCGGGGTCGGCGCGAGAGGGCCGGCGGAAGCAGAGGCGCCTCCAGGTGGGCCTGGCGCCGTAAAATCGTGCCAAGTCCCCCTAGCGCAGACGGAGAAGGCGGTTGCCTTCGCACATGTGCGCGTCCAAAAAAACAGCGCAACTGGTTCGCTATTGACAAACCGTCTGGCCTGTTTTGTACTCGTGTGGTGCTGATGGCAGCGCACTCACCGAGGGGGCAACGGCGTGCAGATCGACGTACTGGGCACATTGGACGTGAGAGCCGGCGGGGAGTCCATCACTCCCACCGCGCCGAAGCCCCGGCAGGTACTCGCCCTTCTGGCACTCCACGCCGACCAGGTGGTTCCGGTTTCCGCCCTCATCGACGAACTGTGGGCGGGCCGCCCGCCGCGCAGCGCGCGCACCACGCTGCAGACCTACGTCCTGCAACTGCGCGACCTCATCACCCTCGCACTGGAGAAGGGGGCGTCCGACGCCCGCCCCGAAGGCCTGTCGCGCCGCAGGGCCAAGGACGTCCTGGTCACCTTGCCCGGGGGATACATGCTCGTCTCCGGAGGCGGGACGAGTGACGTCCGGGATTTCGAGCGGCTGGCGGGCACGGGATACCGCGCGCTCGACGCGGGAGACTTCCAGGGGGCCTCACGTCTGCTGCGGGAGGCACTCGCCCTGTGGACCGGCCCGGCCTTCGCCGACGTCCAGACCGGCGCGCGGCTGGAGATAGAGGCCCGGCGGCTGGAGGAGAGCCGCCTGTGCGCCCTCGATCAGCGCATCGAGGCCGATCTCCGGCTCGGTCGTCATCGTGAACTGCTCGCCGAGCTCACCGCGCTGACCAGCCGTTACCGCACCCACGAGAATCTGCACGCCCAGTTCATGCTGGCGCTGCACCGTTCGGGCCGACGCGGTGAGGCGCTCGACATCTACCACCGGCTGCGCGGCACCCTCGTACGGGACCTGGGCCTGGAGCCCTCGCCGCGGTTGCGCCGGCTCCAGCAGTCGATTCTGAAGGCCACGCCGGAGGCTCCGCCGACGGAGGACCGGCAACCGCCGGCCACGGCTTCCCTCCCGGGTGAGAGCGGCATGTGGCCGCCGCGCTGAACCGACGTACGGGGGGCGGGCGATGCCGTAGCGGCGCAGATCACCGTGACCCCGGCTATGGCACCGCGCGACAAGTGGGTAGCCTCAGACCAAATGATTAAGTTACCGCTCAGTAGGCGACCTTCACTGGTTTGAGGAGCCCGCTCATGCAACTCGTCGCGATCATCGTGTCGCTGACCCTGATGGTGGTCGGCAGCGTGCTGTTCTGCCGCGCCGCCTCGCAGATCCTTCAGTTCCTACGGCTCGGCCAGCCCGTCCCGAAGGGCCTGCTGACCGACCACCCCTACCAGCGCAGCGTGACGCTGGCCCGGGAGTTCGTGGTCCACACGCGCATGAACCGCTGGGGCGTCATCGGGGTGGCGCACTGGTTCGTGGCGGTGGGCTTCTACACGCTGCTCCTGACCCTGGTCAACGCCACCGGACAGCTGTTCCACCCCGACTGGGTGCTGCCGGTCCTCGGCCACTGGACGCCCTACAACGCGTTCGTCGAGTTCCTGGGCACGATGACGGTGCTCGGTGTCCTGGTCCTGATCGTCGTCCGGCAGTTGAACCGGCCCTCGGCTCCGGGCCGCAAGTCGCGTTTCGCGGGTTCCAAGACGGGTCAGGCGTACTTCGTCGAGACCGTCATCGTCATCGTGGGCACCTGCATCGTGGTGCTGCACGCCCTGGAGGGTGCCCTGCACCACGTCGACAGCTACTCGGCGTCGCACTTCATCTCGTATCCGCTCGTCGAGTGGTTCCAGGGGCTGAGCCGGCCCGCCCTGGAGAACCTGGTCTACCTGGTCGCCATGATCAAGATCGGGACGTCGTTCGTCTGGATGATCGTCGTCTCGCTCAACACCAACATGGGTGTGGCCTGG
>NZ_AZUS01000040.1:0-13125 GCF_000527195.1 Streptomyces sp. CNH189 | reverse complement strand
ACGCCGGGGATCTTGCCCGCCTTGAACCACGGGATCGCGCCCAGGACCATGCCGGCGCACGACCACATGTCACCGCCGAAGCAGGCCATCGCGTCGTTGATGCCGATGAAGTCCTTCAGCGTGGACCACGCCGCGCCCAGGATCACCGAGGACAGCGACTTGCCCATGGTGGACTGCGCCTGCGCGACCTGCGCCGCGGACAGACCCGCTCCCGCCAGGGCCGCGGCCCGCTCCGAGGCGGTCAGGGAGATGGCCAGACCCGTCGGGTCGGACATCGTCACCGGGTTGTTGTGCGCGTAGGCGTACCCGTTCGACTGCAGCAGATCGTTCAGGTCCAGCACCGGGTCGGCCGACAGGAAACGCCCCACCACCGGGTCGTACAGACGCGCCCCCAACGGCTGATAGCCCGAGGAATCGTCACGCGTGGCACCCAGGAACCCGGTATGGGCTTGCAGGTTGGCACCGGTCTCACCCGCACCCCGCTGGTTGCCGAACGGGTCCTGCTTACGGACCCGCACCGACATGGTGCCGCCGAGCACCACCTCCGCATACGTGCTGCCCTGATGGTCGCCGGCCAGGGCGACCAACTGATCGGAACCGTTGCCGTAGGCGTACCGCATGACCGCGCCACCCGGTGCGGAGTAGGTCCGCTGGGTGTTGACCAGGACGCCGCCGCGCTGGACGGTGACCTCGGCCTCACCCAGGTGCAGGGTGGCCTGCTTGCCCTTGATGGTCAGCAGCTGCGCGCCGTCGGGACCGTAGATGTAGCGGGTGTCGTTCTGCGGCGACCACTGCTGCTCGGGCTTGCTCGCGTCACAGGTGGCGAGGACCACCGGGGTGGCGCTGGCGGAGTTGGCGCCCTGGACCGCCAGGCACAGGCCGGAGGCGGCGTGGATGAGCTGGGCGGAGGCGTTCCGCTTCAGCTCCTGTGCCGAAGAGCCGTCGCACTTCTGCAGTTGGACCGCCGCGCCGGCCGTGTTCGAGGCGGGCTGCACGCACCAGTTGTCGTAGACGGTCAGCGTGCCCCGGTCGGGGTCGGTCTGCGCCGCTCCCGGAGCGACGGCGAACCGCCAGCTCTGCGCCACGGAGGTGTTGCAGCTGTACAGCTGGATCGGCTGGCCCGCGACGGCGTGGCCGCTCTTCAGGTCCAGGCACTTGTCCGCAAGTCCGACGTACGGGGTCTTGCCGCCCGTGCCCTGCCCCTTGATGCGGTCGATCTTGCCGTCGTAGGTCCAGCTCAGCTCCTGCTTGTCGCCGTTCTGGACGGACGTGACGGACCTGGTCTCGCCGGTCAGCTCGTACAGCCGCTCGGCCTCGGCCTTGACCTGGGCGCCCTCCGGCGTGGTGTAGGTCTTCGACACCTTGGTCAGTGTGTGCGGCTGGGTGCCGTCGGCCTTGCCGTAGGAGTACGTGGTCGTCGCGTCCTTGGCGGTGGTGCCGGCCAGGTCCTTCTCGGTGAGCTTGGTGCGGTTGCCGAGCAGGTCGTACTCGTACTCCTGCCAGTAGCCGGAGTTGTCCTTGCCGGCCGCCACGTTCAGCGTGCCGTCGCCCGTCTTCGGGCCGGTGCAGGAGGTCTGGTCCTTGGCGGTCCAGGCCGTCTTGAGCTGGCCCAGCGGGTCGTAGGTGAAGCACTGCCGCTCGGCGATGCCGTCCGAGTGCTCGCGGATGGAGGTGACGTTGCCGGCCGGGTCGTAGGTATACGACCGCTCGGACACGAGGTGGCCGCCGACGAGCGTCTTGTCGCCGGCCTGCTCACGGTGGACGGAGTGGCTCTTCAGTTCGCCGCTGCCCTCGTCGAACGAGGCCGTGGTCCAGACCCGGTACGGGTGGGCGCCGAGCGCGGAGCGCAGCACCTGGCCGTAGGCGTCGTAGACCGTGTCGGCGCCGTACCAGTCCTTGCCGGAGACCGACAGGGGCTTGCCGTCCTTGTTGTAGCGGACGACGAGCTTCTCGGCGTCGAACCGGCCGACCGCCGGGAGCGACGCTTCCTCGAGGGCGCCGGTGTCGTCGTACGCGTAGGCGTACTTGTAGGAGGTCTTGAAGCCCCAGGTGTCGGCCAGGGACTGCGGAAGGGCCAGCGTGGTGGAGGTCGGCTGGTAGTCCTTCGTGTAGCCGTCGACGGTCTGCGTGTAGGCGGCGCCGTCGGTGTAGCGGGTGGCGGTTGCGGGCATGCCCGTGCCGCCCGGGGAGGTGTCGTAGCCGAAGGTGGCCAGCAGCTTGCCCTCGGGACCGTCGAGGCGCTGCTCGACCGGCCGGGACAGCACGTCGTAGCCGTTCCAGAGGGTGACGCCGCGGGCGTTCCTGGTGGTCAGGACCCGGTCACGGTGGTCGTACGTGGTCCGCGTGGTGCCCGCGTCCGGGTCGGTGGCGGTCACCTGCCGGCCGCGGTGGTCGTACGTCCACGTCCAGGGATGAGCGGTGTCAGCGGAGTTGACCGCCTTCACCAGCTGGCCGTGTCCGTCGTAGGTGTAACGCATCGACGTGAAGCCGCCGGGAGCTTCGGAGTTGAAGGTGTCGACCCGGGCGGTGCGGCCGAGCGCGTCGGTGTAGACGCGGTAGGAGGAGGCACCGGAAGGCTGGATCACCTTCGACCAGTCGGTGCCGTACTCGTAGCGGACGGCGCGGGCGGGGACCGGCTCGGAGCTGGACTCGCCGGTCTCAGGGTCCTCGACCTTCAGGTACGGCATCTCCTGCACGACGCGGCCGAGGCCGTCGTAGCTGTAGCGGGTGATGTTCGGGACCGTCGTGTCGGCGAGCGGGGTGAACAGTTCGCCGGTCTTGGCCTCGTGGGTGAGGTAGGCGTTGTTGGTCTGCCAGACCTCACCCGAGCTGTTGTAGAGCGTGTCGGTGATCAGGTGTCCGCCGCCGTCGGCCTCCTCCTGCGTCTGCCGCTCACGGCCGAGCCCGTCGTAGAGGACCACGGACGTCTCGACGCGGTCGTCCTTGGAACGCGTGGAGGTGGTGACGTACGGGGGTTTGCGGTCGGTGTCGTCGGGGTCGTACTTCGGGATCGTGTAGACGGCCCGGAAGTCCGGGACGGCGGAGGCGGACGGCGTACGGCCGGGGCCCCACGCCTCGACGAGCCGGCCCAGCGGGTCGTACTTCGCCTGGCTGACATGCCCGTTGGCGTCCGTCGTCTTCAGGGCCGTCGCGCGGCCGGGCTCCAGTTCCTGTGTCTGCTGGTGGCCCTTGGCGTTGGTCTCGGTGACCCTGAACACCTGGCCCGTGGCCGGGAAGTACTCGATGGTGCCCGCGTTGCCGTCGGCGTCGGTCTGCTCGACCACGCGGCCGACCGCGTCGAACTTCGAACCGCCGTCGAGCTGGAAGCCGGTGCCGGCGCCGTTCAGCGACCAGGTCTTGGTGGCCAGACCACGGGTCGCGTCACCGAGCGCGGTGCCGTAGGCGGTGTTGTCGTACGCCGTACGGGTGCCGCCGCTCAGCGTGGACAGGTCGCCGAAGTCGGCGTCCGTGCAGGTGGTGGGCGAAACCAGGGCCTGCTTGGTCAGGCCGATGAGGTTCTTGCCGGTGTGGTGCAGGTAATCCAGCTTGGTGCAGGACTCGTCGCCCGACCGGCCGGTGTCGCCGAGCGACTCCACGAGGGTGGGCAGACCGTGGGTCGCCTCGAACGTGGTCCTCGTCCGGACGACGCGCTGGGTGCGGGTGTCGTCGCCGGTGCCGGAGGACTTGGTGTACGCGATCTCCTCGGGCTCGGTGACCCGCCAGGCGATCAGGGGACTCAGCCCGTCGCCGCGGTCGCGCCGCCCCAGCTCGGTGGCGGCCGGCACGGTGACGCTGCGGGACAGCCACTCGGTGTCGGCGTCGGTGGCGCTGGTGTAGGTCAGTTCCTCGGCGATGCGCCCGGCGAACGGTTCACGGTCCTTGGCGATCTCCGCGCCGGTGATGTCCTTCACCGGCACGTCGTCGCCCATGCCCCGGAAGTAGCGGGTGACGGCCTTGGAGCGCTTGCTGCCGACGGCCGGCTCGTCCGTGCCGGTGATGACGGTGGTCTGCTCGAAGCCCGCGAACTGTGACCAGGTGCGGGTGGACTTCTTGGTGAACTCGGCCTCGGCGAGCTTCCATCCGGCGTTCTTGTACGTGTATGCGGTACGGGTGGAGAAGGCGCCGTCGACGTTGGGCAGTTCCTCGATGGACTCCACGACGTACTTGTGGAACCAGTCGATGTCCTCGACCTCGGGGTCGGGGTGCCAGAACTGCGGGTAGCACAACCGTGTGTTGGCCTTCAGCGCGGCGGTGTCCTTCTTGCCGGGGAGTCCGGTGCCGGTGGCGCAGTCGCCCGTGGGGGCCTTGTAGGTGACGACGGTCTCGCCGCCGTACTCGTTGATGACGCGCGCGACGCGCAGACGGGAGAAGCCGGGACGCGGATCGTCGGGACGCATGACCCGGTTGGGCATGTCGTCCATGTTCGGCTCGAAGCGCACCGCGTTCAGGGTGACGCTCTCGTCGTTGGAGCCGTTGCGGGCGTACCCGGTGCGCTGGATCGACTCCAGCCACAGGGCGGTGTTGGGGCCGGTGCGCAGGACGGGGAAGCTCTGCTTCAGCGTGTACCGGTCCACCACCTGGCGGGCGTCGGTGTCGGTACGCCGCTGGGCGGAGGTCTGGATCTCGGTGAGGAGCTTGCGGGACCAGAACGTGGGTCCGGCGTTCCAGCACTTCTTTCCGGCCTCGCACCGCAGGTCGGCCGGAGTGTCGTACCAGAGGCGGTACTTGCCGGGGTCCTTGTCGGTGAAGTTCTCCTCGGAGCAGGTCAGCGAGCCCTCGGCGAAGCAGCGGTCCTCGACCTTGAAGTTGACGCGCGCCGGGGCGGGCGCGGAGAAGATGCTGTCCTTGCGCTGGCCGTAGTCGATGCGGGTCAGGTAGCCGTCGCGGTCGTAGACGACGGGGGACTTGAAGTTGAAGTTGCGGGCGTAGTGGTTCTGGTCGCTCTTCCACCACAGGGACATGGCGTTGCCGTGGACGTCCTCGACGTAGTCGAGGTTCCATCGCCATGCCTGCGTGCACCAGGAACCGGCCCAGTCACCGGCCTTGTAGCAGTCCTCACCCGGGTGGTTGCCGTACACCGGGACGGTCAGCACCGAGTCGGTGACCGGCTTGCCCTGCGTGTGACCCGGCAGCTTGTTCAGCCCGAAGTGGTAGCGGGTGCCGTCGCGGGTGGTGACGATCCAGTACTCGCCATTCCTGGCGCGGTTCTGGGTGGCGGGGTCCTCGATGCGCTCGATCTTGGAGCCGTCACCGTTGGCGGTGAACCATGTGCCCTGGTCCTTGTCCCACACCAGCTCGGTGGTCATGCCGCCGAGCGACAGAGTGGCGTTCTCGGAGCCCCAGCACAAGTCCGCTGTGCGATGGGTGGCGTTGTTCGACCCGGCCTTCTTGGAGTCCTGACGGCAGTTGGCGTAGGTGCGGGTGATGGAGCCGGGGTTGTAGTCCCAGCCGTCGCCGATCCATGACGCCTGGTTGTTGGTGGCGGAGGTGCGTCCGTCGACGGTCTGCGAGGAGTAGCTGAGGGCGATCCGCGGCATGGGGCCGCCCGGGGTCTCCGGGACCGGTACCTGGTAGGCGTAGGTGAAGGCGCCCGAGGAGGCGCCCGCCGACCAGGAACCCGCGGACAGCAGCGGGGTCGCCGTGAAGTCACCGGCGGCCGAGGCTCCGGTGTCCATGGCGCCGATGACCCGGGAGCCGGCGGAGTCGGCCGCCTGCACGACGTTGGTGCGGGCGGAGGCGGTACGGGCCGAGCCGCCGGACGCGGTCGTGGGACTGCCGGCCGTGCCGTCGAGCAGTTCGGCGACCGGGACGGAACCGGTCACGATCGTGTGGGTGGTGGCGTTCTTGGGCGCCTCGGCGTCGGTGGGCGCCTCCTTCGCGGGGACCCTCTCCACCGTGCTGCGCAGCTGCTCGGGGCCCTCCGCGTCGGTCCGGGCCGACATTGTCTGCGTCCCGCTGTCATCCGCGCACTCGCCCTCGTCCGGGGTGAGGACGCAGTCGGGCAGGAGCACCAGGCCGAAGCGGTCGGCCGCCTGAGGGCCGTAGAGGTCCGCGAAGGAGGTGGTGTCGACCGCGATCGCGATCTGCGCCTCCGGGTCGGCCGTGGCCGGCGGGGTGACCTCCATGATGAGGCCCGCGACGCCGGCCTCCTGGGACACGGACGGTCCCGCCAGGTCGACCGTCCACTCACCGGCGATCGCGGCGGGGTCGGTGCCGTCGGGCACTCCGAGCGCCACGGGCAGGCCGTTGGTGGCAGGGACGGTGCTGCCCGGCTCGGCGTCCTCGGCCAGGGTCGCCGTGCCGGTGTCCCCCTGCCAGGGGGTCACCGCGGTCGGCTCGTAGGGGTCGACGGGGACCTCGGGAGCGGTGGTGAGGTTCTTCTCGGCCTCTTCGTCACCGTCGACCGGGGTGATCTCCGGCAGTTCCGGGAGGTCGACCGATCCGCGGTCCATGCCCGGGCCGGGGACGGCCCATGCCTCCGCGCTGAGGCTGGTGACCATCAGCGCCGAGGACAACAAGAGGACGGTCGCCGCGCGGCCTTGCCGGCGACGCCGTCGCTGTGACTCCGTCGAGGCCGGGCGTCTGCGCCACGGCCAGGACAGGGGACCTTGAGCACGCATGCGCGTCGACTCCCACCCAGGCGATACGAATGTGTCCGCACCCTCCGTCATGGGCCCCTCACGCATCAACAGCGACCCCGTCGCGCTGCGTCAATTGCTGTGATCCGCACCACGGTTGATCTGGTGTCAGACCCTGCCCAACTGCGAGCTCCGGGCGAATCTCCAGGGACCCACACGCATCGGCGCACAAGCGGTGATCAAATGCCGCACTTCTGACCTGACGTCAGTCGATCTCGCACAGTCACAGAAAGGTCATCACGAAGTCATAACTTCTTCACAGGTGGACGTTCTGTGCACATCGTGTGATCGTTTGCGCGCCCGTGCCCCGTGACCTGCGTCCCGGGGCTGTCCGTGCTGCCCTGTCCGCCTGGTCCACACGGGAGTGACCGCCGCCGTGTCCGCGCCGCATCGCCTCCTCAGCCCGTTCGTGCGCACGCGCACCCGGCTGAGCCTCACCCTCGGCCTCGTCCTGGCCGCCCTGACCGCCGCCCTCCTGCCGTGGTGGCTCCCCGACGACACGCCGGCGCCCCGCGCGGAGGGCACGACGGACGCGAAGCCGGCAGCCACCGGCCCCCGCGACGAGGCCGCCGCTTCCGCCGAGGCGCGCAGCAGCCGCAAACCCGTCCTCGTCGACACGGCGACCACCGCCACCTCGCAGACCTGGGCGCTGCCGGATGGCAAACTGCGCACCGACATGACCGCGTTCCCCAAGCGGGCGAAGAACGCCGAGGGACAGTGGGCGCCGGTCGACAACCGGCTCCGGCGCACCGGCGGCGGCCTGGGCGTCCGCCCGGTCAACCCCCCGGTGCCGGTGCGCTTCTCCAGCGGCACACCGGGCGGGAAGGACCGCGCTGACCGCTCCTACACCCGCCTGCCGATGGCCGACGGGACCGGAGCCGGGGAAACGGTCCTGGCCGAGACGGTCCTCGACGGGCACACCGTCTCCTACACCTGGCCGGGCGTTCTGCCCGAGCCGGTGCTCGACGGGCCCCGGGCGCTGTATCCGGAGGTGCTCCCGGGCGTCGACCTGCTGCTGGTCGCGCGCGAGGAGGGCGGCTTCGCCCAACTGCTGATCGTCAAGACGCGCGAGGCCGCACAGAACGAGGTGCTGGCCAAGGTGTCGTACGGCCTGCGGTCGGAGACTGCCACGTTCCACTACAGCGACGGCTCCAGCCACGTCTCGATCCTCGACGGGGCGGGCCGCGAGGTGGGCGCCGTACCCACGCCGTTCGGCTGGGACTCCTCCGGCCGCGACCCCGAGGCCGAGCCCGGCGAGGCGCCGCGCACCTCTGTCGCCACGTCGGCCGACGTGTTGAAACTGTCCGGCCTCAGCGGCATCGAGCCGGGCGCGCGCCAGGACCGGATGCCGATGCGGCTCCTGGGCGACGGCACCGGCGAGGCCCGCATCGATCTGGGGCTGGGGAGGACCGGGCTGCTGACCGACGCGGACTCCCGCTTCCCGGTGTTCGTCGACCCCACCATCAACCCGCGGTGGAAGGCCTGGACGGTGGCGTACAAGCCGTACCCGAACAGCAGCTTCTGGAACGGCACCAACTTCAGCTCCGGCACCTCCGACGCCCGTGTCGGCCACGAGGACGACACGAACGGCACCGCCCGATCCTTCTGGCGCATGGAGTTCGACAGCAGTCTGAAGGGCACGACGGTCTCCGACGCGAAGTTCAAGGTGCTCAACAACCACTCCTGGTCCTGCACCAAACGGCAGTTCCAGTTCTGGCTGACCGGGGCGATCTCCTCGGGCACGACGTGGAACAAGCAGCCGGCCTGGAGCAGCAAGGTCGATGAACTCTCCTTCGCACACGGCTACTCCAGTTCCTGCCCCGACGACTACGAGCGCTTCGACGTGACGGCGGCCGCCCAGAAGGGCGCGAACGCCGGCTGGTCCACGATCACCTTCGGCATGCGCGCCACCAGCGAGTCCGACACCCAGACCTGGCGCAAGTTCAGGGCGAACTCCGCCACGCTGAGCGTGACCCACAACCGCAAGCCGAACGAGCCGACCGGCGGCAAGTCCACGCCCGGCGGCGCCTGCAAGCCCGGCCCCGGCGCGGGCGTGACCATCGGCAAGACGAACATCACCCTGTCGGCGAACGCGAAGGACGCCGACGGCAACCTGCGTGAGCTGCAGTTCCGCTTCTGGAAGGTGGGCGGGACGGTACCGGCCGCCAAGATCACCAAGCCGAACTCCAGCGGCACCGCCACGGTGCAGATCCCCGTCACCTTCCCCTTGGAGGACAAGGCGACCTACTCGTGGGACGTACGCGCCGTGGACACCGAGAACGCGGCGTCCTCCTATTACCCGCCGGGCAGTGAACCCTGCCGGATCACCATCGACGCCACCGCCCCGCCGCAGCCCGAGATCGAGAGCGAGGACTTCCCCGAGGCCACGTCCGACGGCCTGACCTGGGCGAAGGCCCCCTTCGGCACCAGCGGGAAGGTGACCCTCGCCTCGTCGGGCGCGACGAGGTTCCGCTACGCCATCGAGGGCCTGCAGTGGTTCGAGGCGCCGGCGTCCAGCGGCCGGGCGACCATCACCCTGGCACCCGCCCACGCGGGACCCAACTGGCTGCTGGTCCACGCCTACGACGCCACGGGCAACCAGAGCGTACGCACCGACTACGCCTTCTACGTCCCGCCCAGGGACGAGGCCGACAAGCCCTGGGACACCACGGGTGACGGCATCCCCGACCTGCTCATCGTGGACGCGGCCGGCAAACTGATGAACTGCGTCGGCAGCGAGGGCGGCGAGCTGTACGGCTGCCTCGGCGCCGCGTACACCAAGGACAGCCGGACCGGGCAGACGAAGCTGCATCCCGCGAACCACTGGTTCGACCCGTCCACCGGCAAGGCGGCACTGATCACCCACTGGGCGGACGCCTTCCCGGGCGACGGCACCACCGACCTGTTCGCGGTCACTCCGGACGGCAAGGCGTGGCTGTACCCCGGTGACGGTTACGGCAGCTTCGACGTCGGCGAGCGGATCGCGCTCCGGCTGCCGTCGAACGCCCCCGCCCCCTCGACCTGGACGCAGATCAAGACGGTCGGCGACATCACCGGCGACGGTCACCCCGACCTGGTGCTGCGGGCCGGCGCGGAGTTCTGGACGCTGTCCGGCTACACCGGAGGCACCTTCCGGGAGGCCACGCTGATGAACTCCGACGCCTGGGCCCGGCGCGAGATCGTCAACGTCGCCGACATCAACGGCGACAAGACGCCCGACCTGCTGTGGCGCAATCTGGACAACGGCAACATGTACGTCCGGCACGGACGGCCCGGGCCCGTCAGCGGCAGCGTCGACGTCGACTCGCTGAAGCTGGCCGCCAACGCGCTCAACGGCGATGTGGCCTACGGCACCAGCTGGACCGACACCAATGTCCCGACCGCCCTCGGCATCCCCGACGTCAGCGGTGATGGCATCCCGGACATCTGGGCGCGCCTGCGGACCGACGGTGCGACCCGGATCTACAACCCGTCCCGGACCAACACCGGATCCCCGGTGAAGGTGGTCCTGAGCGTGGACTGGAACCAGGTCAAGGCCTTCGGCTGACGGCCACGGCGGTGTTCCCGACAGGCCCCGGTCTCCCCCTTGCGGGGAACCGGGGCCTGTCCTGGTTAGAGGCGCTCCGGGGATCAGGGAGAATGGGCGGCATGAGTGTTCGTACCCAGTCATCCGAGCAGCCGGCCGACGCCGTCCACCGGGCCGGTTTCGCCTGCTTCGTGGGCCGTCCCAACGCGGGCAAGTCCACCCTCACGAACGCTCTGGTCGGGCAGAAGGTGGCGATCACCTCCAACCGGCCGCAAACCACCCGGCACACCGTGCGCGGCATCGTGCACCGGCCGGACGCGCAGCTCGTGCTGGTCGACACCCCCGGGCTGCACAAGCCGCGCACCCTGCTGGGAGAGCGGCTGAACGACGTCGTGCGGACCACTTGGGCCGAGGTCGACGTGATCGGGTTCTGTCTGCCCGCCGACCAGAAGATCGGCCCCGGCGACCGCTTCATCGCCAAGGAGCTCGCGGGGATCAAGAAGACGCCCAAGATCGCCATCGTCACCAAGACCGACCTCGTCGACAGCAAGGCGCTCGCCGAGCAGCTCATCGCCGTCGACCAGCTCGGCAAGGAGCTGGGCATCACCTGGCAGGAGATCGTCCCGGTGTCGGCCACCGCCGGCCAGCAGGTCGATCTCCTCGCCGACCTGCTGATCCCGCTCATGCCGGAGGGCCCCGCCCTCTACCCCGAGGGCGACCTCACCGACGAGCCCGAGCAGGTCATGGTCGCCGAGCTGATCCGCGAGGCCGCCCTGGAGGGCGTGCGTGACGAGCTGCCGCACTCCATCGCCGTCGTCGTCGAGGAGATGCTGCCGCGCGAAGACCGCCCCGCCGACAAGCCGCTGCTCGACATCCACGCCAACCTCTACATCGAGCGCTCCAGCCAGAAGGGCATCGTCATCGGCCCCAAGGGCAAGCGCCTGAAGGACGTCGGCATCAAGTCCCGCAAGCAGATCGAGGCGCTCCTCGGCACCCCTGTCTTCCTCGACCTGCACGTCAAGGTCGCCAAGGACTGGCAGCGGGACCCGAAGCAGCTGCGCCGGCTCGGCTTCTAAGCGCCCCGCCGGCACCCGTGCTGCTCCCGCAGCAGCGCGCGGTACCAGTCGTACGACGCCTTCGGCGTCCGCCGCTGCCTGTCGAAGTCCACGTGGACCAGGCCGAAGCGGCGGCCGTACCCCTCCGCCCACTCGAAGTTGTCCAGCAACGACCACACGAAGTAGCCGCGGACGTCCACCCCCGCCTCCACCGCCCGGTGCAGCGCGCGGACGTGGCCGTCCAGGTACGTGATGCGGTCGGTGTCGTCGAGGCCCTCGTACGCGCAGCCGTTCTCCGTGACGACCACCGGGGGCAGGCGGTCGCCGTAGCGACCATGGAACAGCGTGAGCAGTTCGGTCAGCGCCTCCGGGACCACCGGCCAGCCGAAGTCCGTCACCGGGTATCCCTCGATCTCCCGTACGGAGAAGGGCAGTTCGGCAGGCATCCGGACCCCGCCGAACTCGATCTCCGCTCCCTGCGGCGCACTCACCCGCGTCGGCGCGTAGTAGTTGATCCCGTACCAGTCGAGCGGCTCCGCGATGATCTTCAGGTCCGCCTCGACGTCCCCCGGCATCAGCTCCCCGACGCCCTCCGGGTAGCGACCGAGTAGCAGCGGGTCGGCGAATAGCCGGTTCAGCAGCGTGTCGTAGAAGTCAGCCGCCGCCACGTCCGCCTCGTTTTCGGAGGCCGGCCACGTCGGGCCGTGGGAGTTCGCGATGCCGATGTCCGAGGCTCCCCCCGCGCGCAGCGCCCGTACCGCCAGGCCGTGCGCCAGCAACTGGTGGTGCGCCACCGGCAGCGCGTCGAACAGCAGCCTCCGGCCCGGCGCGTGCACGCCCAGGGCGTGGCCCAGCAGCGTGTGCTCGGCAGGCTCGTTCAGCGTGATCCACTTCGTCACCCGGTCCCCGAGGCGCGCGACGACCCGCGCCACGTGCTCCGCGAACCGCTCCGCCGTGTCCCGCTCCAGCCAGTCCAGGTCCGCCGGCAGGTCCCAGTGGAACAGCGTCGGCACCGGCCGCACCCCCGCCGCCAGCAGGTCGTCGACCAGCCGGTCGTAGAAGTCGAGGCCGCCCTCCGCCCGCACCCGCGGCCAGGACACCGAGAAGCGGTACGCGTCCACGCCGAGGTCCGCGAGCAGCGCCACGTCCTCGCGGTGGCGGCGTACGTGGTCGCAGGCTACGGCCGCCGTGGACCCGTCCCGCACCCGGCCCGGCTCGGCCGTGAACACGTCCCACACGGACGCCTCGCGCGTGTCGACCGCGCCCTCGATCTGGTGCGCCGAGGTCGACACACCCCACAGGAAGCCGGCCGGGAAACGGGGGATCGGGTTCGTCGTCGCCATGGCCCGGATCATCCGCACCGACTCCCCTAGGCGTCAACGCCCTTGCCGCCGACCAGACATCACCGGGGCGTCAGCAACCAGCGGGGTGCGGACACGGTGGGCGCCAACATGCAGGCCCATACCGGGTTCCTGGGTGCCACCCGTGACGACTCCTCCGGCTACCAGCCGCTGGGGGCGCGTCTGTACGACCCGGTGGTGGGGCGTTTCCTGTCGGCCGACCCGGTGCTGGACCTGAACGACCTGCTGCAGTCCAACGGGTATGCCTACGCGCACAACAACCCGGTGACGATGTCCGACCCGACGGGTCTGGCCATCTCCCTGACCGCCTCGGAGCGGGCCGCGGCCCTGGCGGGAGCGGGTCTGTCCGCGGCGCAGGTCGCGCAGGCGCAGTCCACCATGGGCAAGTCGCTGTCCTCGGTGATCCTGGGCGCGGCGTGGTCCACGCTGAAGGACTTCATCGGCATCAACGACGCGATGGCCTGCTTCGGCGGTGACATGTGGTCGTGCGCCGGCATGGTCCTGGGCGCGATCCCGTGGTTCAAGGCGGGCAAGATCCCCGGCGT
>NZ_AZUS01000039.1:0-17366 GCF_000527195.1 Streptomyces sp. CNH189 | reverse complement strand
CCCGCGGAGCGGGTACCCCATCGCTGCGCGATGGACAAGCGAACACCCGCGCTGCGCGCGAGTGTTGCGCTCCCGCTCCGCGTGAGCGCTGGCGGGACGCTGTGCGTCCCGCCCACCAACCCGGCTGCGCCGGGTTGGTGACGCTCCGTCCGCTGCGCTTCCGGAGCTGCGGGGCCTACGGCCCTGAGGGTGGCCTCCGCTGCGCTCCAGCCACCGGGGTGCTGCGCACCCCCAAGGGCCGGACCCGCTGCGCGGGTCGGCCAACGGGCCTGCGGCCCGGGCAGCAAGAGGGGAGGGTGGCTGGGGTCGGTGACTCTGCATCAGGTGATGCAGCATGTAGCTTTGGCAGGAACGGGGCACTCCCCCGCTTCAAAGTGCAAACCCGATTGACTCTGGAACCAGCATGCGCCCCCGCTACGCAGGAGAAGACCAACACAGCAGGATCGCCAAAGGATGAAGGCGCCCTACTCCGGGCTTTAGCCCCGGGCTTTTCTACCCCCGTCCAGGGCCCGAATTGGGCCCCGTTCCCCCACTCCCAGCGCGGCGGCTCCGGCCGACGCGCAAGCAGAATCCAGGCCGCCCGATCCCCGAGGCCGCCGCTCGCACCGCGCCCGCCCGCCTCACTCATCCTTCAACCGTGCGGGGACAAGTGGCAGCAGAGGGGATGTCAGCTCCCCGACCACGGCCAATCGTCCTTCTGGCCAGCAGCGATCGGAAGCCGGCCGCCAGGCAGGGGCAGGAGTTGGTGCAGGAGATTGTGCAGGAGTTTGTGCGTGGGATGGTGCAGCAGATCTTCGATGCGGTATTATGGAACATGTCGGAACGGGGTGGCTCCCCTACCGGCATCACCGAACGTTCGTCAACAGAAAGGCCCAACGTGGAAATCGTCATCAGCGCAGGCAAGGTGACCTCCGGTACGGCCGAGATCAACACCCCCCAGGCCCAGAAGGCGCGCGGGATCGCGAACTTCCTGCCCCGCCCGGAACTGCTCCGGGATGCCGTCATCGAGCACAACCAGGACGAGAACACCACGTCCATTCGGTTCGACACCAAGGCCGGTCCGATCCGGGTTGTTCTTCCCGTCGCTGACGGGTTTGAGTTCCACATCATCCACGACAGCGAAACCGGCCCCCGAATTCTCGGCACTTTCCGGGGATCGTCCCTTCCCGTCCGAGCCGTCGCCTACCGAATCAGCGAATTCCTGCGGACACGCGGGCTGAAGTAACAGGCAATCTCCGGGGGGCCCGGCTCACCGGGCCCCCGGATCACCGGCCCAGCACTCACATCACCTGAAGGGACAGCCACCGTGAGCATGACGAACATCGAGCCCACCCACCGTGCCGAGCCGCCGAGCGAGAGCGAGGGCGAGCAGATGGAGGCCGCGTTCCAGGCAGCCTTGGAGCAGCTTCCCCCCAACACCGGTCTGTCGCACGCCGTGCGCGAGCGGGCCCGCGCTCTGTTCGAGGTCGGATGGATCTCCGGTGTCCGCACCGGCCACACCGGGCCCGCGCTGGCCGGTGTGCCGTTGCCGCCCGAGACGTTCAGTGTGGCACTGGCGAGCCTGGCCGCCAGGAGCCAGGACAGCGGCCCCGGTATCGGCCAGTTGGTCAGCTACCACGGTTCGCAGGAGCGGGCATGGGGGCGTTACTGGGTCACGGGGATTGACCGCCAGTTCAGTCGCTGGGGGCGCGAGTACGTGCTATACCGCCTGAGCGACTACCGGGGTGGCGTGTTCGTCACCGCCCTGTCCGGGGTCCACGCCGAGAGCATCACGGCGCTGCCCCCAGTACTGGCAGAGGCGCACCTCGTGAGTACCGGGGCCTGATGGCCGGCCGTTCCGGCCCGGTGGGGCAGCTGGAGTTTTAATCGGTTGCCCCACCCACCATATTAGGTATTATGGAACTAGTTCGGGAAGGGTTGGCCCCCTACCGGACCCGCCAAAGTTCGTCACCAGGAAGGAAGCCCCAGTGGCTCACAAGATCGAGCAGTTCACCGACGGCACCGCCGCTTTCGCCTCCGCCAACACGAGCGCCTGGCACAAGCTGGGCACCGTCACCGACGGCGCGATGACCGCCGAGGAAGCGATGCGTATCGCCTCCCTGTCCGGCTGGAACGTCCGGCTCCTGCCCCTGACCGCGACCGAGATCACCGCCGACGGCACCACACCCGTCGAGGTGGCGCAGCACTTCGCGACCGCGCGCACGCACCCGAAGACCGGCCGCACTGAGACGCTGGGAGTGGTCGGCAGCGACTACCACCCGGTCCAGAACGAGGAGCACGCCGAGTTCCTGAACCTGCTGGCCGACGAGTCCGGCGCCCACTTCGAGACCGCCGGATCCCTCAAGAACGGCCGTCAGGTGTTCCTCACCATGAAGATGCCGCAGACCCTCACGATCGGCGGAAGCGACGATGTTGATCTCTACATCGCGGCTTTCAACAGCCACGACGGAGGCAGCGCGTTCCGCATCGTGGTGACCCCCGTCCGGGTGGTGTGCGCGAACACCATGCGCGCCGCCCTCCACGGCGCCCGCTCCAGCTTCGTGGTCCGGCACACCGCTGGAGCGAAGGCCCGCATCGCGCAGGCCCGTGACGCCCTGGGTCTGACGTTCCGCTACGCCGAGGAGTTCGAGCAGGCCGCCCAGCGGATGATCGAAGCCGAGATGACGCTCGGGGAGCTGAAGTCGGTGGTTGATCAGCTCTGGCCGGTCAAGGACAGCGACAGCCCCCGGAAGAAGACCAACCAGCGGCAGCGCTGGGGAGCGATCTCCAACCTGTTCGAGCACGCCGACACTCAGGCCGGGGTGCGGGGCACGCGGTGGGCCGGATACAACGCCCTGACCGAGTATGCGAACCACGTCGCCCCCGCCCAGGGCAAGACCGACACCGAGAAGGCAGCCGCCCGCGCCGAGCGGGTCATCAGCGGCGCCGCCAACGACCTGATGGAGAAGGCATTCGCCCTCACCACGGTCTGACCCCCTGACCGCCGGACGGGCGCCTCATCCCCTCCCCCTCGCGGGGCGCCCGTCCGGCCCCACCAACGCCCCGCCCCGGCGACTGCCGAGTGCGCAGCGCCCCACCCGAGAGGGAGCGCGCAGCGCGCCCGCCCGCCGCCAGGGGGCTGCGCAGCAGACCGCCCAGCCGCCCCCGGAGCGCAGCGCAGCAGACCGCCCAGCCGCCCCCGGAGCGCAGCGCAGGGGGCACCCCCCACCGGTTCGCGCAGCGAACCGCCCACTGCTCCGGGCGCAGCCCGGAGGACCCCGCTGCGCGGGGAGAGAGCAACGCCCCCCATCGTTTCCGCTGAGGAGAGACGACCTATGCCCGCACGCCCGGAACTCGTCCGCCCCGATGACGCCGCCATTGCGGCAGCCGCGCGCCGCACCGTCTCCGCACTCGCCGCCGTGTTCGAAGCTCTCGGCACCGGTGAGCACACCCTGAATCTGGCCGTCGAGCAGACCAACGACGGTTTGGTCAGTGGCCACGCCGACATGTCCGTCGGCATCGGCCCCGAACGGCTGGCCGTACTGGACGAGACCGAGTTCGGCACGCTGTGCACGCTGATCACTTTCGCGCTGGAGGGCAGCACCGTCCGCCGCGCCGTCCTGGTCGCCAGCACGGCCGCCGAGCCCACCCCCCGGGCCTGCGCGTGGACGGTACAGGACGGATGGCTGCGCCCCATGGACACGGCCGAGCTTGAGTTGGCCGTCCGTCCCTGCCCTGGTCTTCCGAACGTGCGCCGGGAGGTCTACAGCGCCCCGGTCCTGGACCAGCCCCACGGCCGCTGAGACCGCGCCCCGTCTCTCACCTGCAACGCACCCTGAGCGAAAGGCCCTGGTGCTCATGAACAGCACGGTCACCTGCGAGCTGCACGTGCGCCTCGTTGTGTCGAGTGAGTCTTCCCTGCCTGTTCCGGCGAGCCTGCGCTACGACACGGCCGACCCGTACGCCGTGCAGGCTGCCTTCCACACCGGAGACGAAGACAGCGTGGACTGGGTGTTCGCCCGCGAGTCTCTCGCCGAAGGTCTCCACCGCCCCACCGGGATCGGTGACGTCCAGATCTGGCCGTCTCGCAGTCACGGCATGGACGTCGTGTGCATCGCCCTGGCGTCCGAGGAGGGTGAGGCCCTGCTCCACGCCCCGGCGAAGGTCCTGGAGTCCTTCCTGCGGCGCACGGACGCCGCCGTGCCGCCCGGCACGGAAGGCGGTCACTTCAACCTCGATCAGGAGCTTTCGCGCTTCCTGGCAGAGAGCTAGGCGAGACCCGCAAGCACGCCGGTGCCGTCGCCTCGGGTGACGGCACCGGCCCCGAGCGGCCACCGGCCCCCGAGCCTTCCCCCACCGGCCCCCGGCACCTGCCGGGGCCCTCTCCCGAAAGCCACCGCTGCGAACGCCCAGGAGGCCCCGTCCATGAACCGTGACAGCCTGACCGTCGCAACCCCCGCAGGCACCGTGCACGCGACCGCCAGCCCCCGCCGGGGTGACGCCGTCGTCTTCGAGCTGGGCGGCGCGATGCGCGGCAGCGTGCACGTCACCGGCACGCACCACCCTCAGCACTGGGACCGGTTCACCGCCGTCCGCGCCTGTCTCGGCCCCGTCAACGCCTACCAGACCACCGCCCCCGACGACGCGCTGCCCCGCCTCGCCCGCGGCAGCAGCGGCTACCGGGGAAGCCTCAGGCTGTACACCGACGTCGTCGGCCGCCCCCAAGTGTCGGTCTATCCAATGGAGACCGCCGCCGGGCACGAGCCGTCCCCGAAGACGGCCGCGACGCTCACCGCCGTCCTGCGTGCCTGCGCCGAGCACGTCATGCAGCGCGAGGACCTGCCCACCATCCTCACCGCCTCCCGCGAACGCGACACGCCCGCCCTGCTGCGCTTCCTGGACTGGTCGGTCACCCACCACCAGGCCGAAGCCGCGCGCCTCGAAGCGGAAGCCCGGGCCGCCCAACCTGCCCGACACGCAGCCGTGGCCGCCTGGTGGACCGTTGCGCGCTGGCTCACCACCGCCCCGCACCCGGTGCTGCTGGTGATGCTGGCCGACTACCCCGGCTCACTATCCCGCCACGTCTCCGTCATGCAGTGGCTGACCCCCTACTGCCTCACCGCCGCCAGTCGCGAACACGACCAGGCCCGCCGCGCCGAGACCGAGGCCGCCGGCCTGCGGAACCAGCAGATTCGCCAGCGCCGTCGCGGCCTCACTGACAGCGAGCGTGTCCGTAACGATCTCACCCTCCGCTAGGCCTCCGTGGCCTGCGCGCCGGGGCGACCAGCCGCCCCGGCGCCCGCCCTCGCATGCCCTTGAGCAGAAGGAGATACCTCGTGGCCACGTTCAGCCACGCCACACCGGAACGCTGCGCCCAGCTCGGCCGTGCCCTCACCGCCGCCGGCCTCACCTGGAGCGACAACGGCCAGCAAGGCGCCGCCCAGTTCCTGACCTACACCGTCACCGACTCCCACGGCCGCACATGGCGGATCAGCCCCGCCACGAGCTTCCAGATCTCCCCCTCCGCCCCGGGGCAGATCTGGCAGGCCAGCTGCCCCGCTCTGATGACCACCACCCCCGTCCTGTCCGCCCGCCAGGTAGCGGAGCACATCAGGGACGCGGCATGAGCAGCCCACCGCCGCCGTTCCGTCCCGAGGACTTCGACGAGCGCTGCGAGACCTGCGGCGCGCCGCCCGGCCAGCTCTGCCGGGCGTGGTGCGACACCGGATACACCGCCGAAGACGCCCGCGCCGACGCCGAGCGCCACACCACCCAGTCGTTCACGTCGCCTGCCCGCCCCGAGTTCTGAGGAGTTGTCATGCTGCGAGCGCTGCTCCGTGCCCTGCCACCGGCCCGCCTGCGTATCCCCGCCCGCCGCTTCACGGCCGGAATCGCGGCACTGCCGCCCACCGCCCATGAAGCGTTCGGCACCGCCGCCACCGCCGCGGAGGCCATCACCTACAACCGCAGTCGCGTCGCCACCGCAACCGCCGTCGCCCTCTACCGCAGCGGGCACGTGCTGCCGATGCCCGACGACCACCTGGACGACGCCGTGCGCGCCCTGGACGACTTCCCGCACTCGGCCCCGAGCCCGGAGACCCGCGCCGCCCTCGCCGTCCTGGAGGCCGACTACACCGTCACCGTCGCCCACTGACCCATCCCATCCCCACCAGCCTGCGGGCCGCCCGCCACCGGGGTGGCCCGCACTGAAAGGAGCTTGTGGTGTTCCTGGTCACGCCCGACCGAATCCACGGCCTGGTGGCCGCCCCCCGCTCCCCCGAAGACCTCACCCCCGGCACCGAAGAGACCCTCACCGCCCAGGGGTTCACCTGGAACAGCGACATCGAGGCCTACACCCGCCCGACCGATCACAGCTCCGAAGCCGTGGACCGCACCGCCGGCGCACTGCGCGCGCTCGGTCACTACGTCTTCTCCGCACACACGCCGCTGTCTCACGACTGACAGCGCCGGCCCCCTCCCTCCGACCGAACAGGACAACGCCCATAAGGCCTTTGCAACTTGCCGAACTACTGACCGCCCCGACCGAGCATCCAGTCCGGGAGGCGCTGCGTGAACTCGCCCCCAGGGAACAGGACGTGCTGGTCATCGAGGCACTGGCGGCCACCGAGGAGGCGTGGCGGCAGGTGCTGGTGAGCCGGGTCAAGGCATTCACGGCCGGGCAGCCCGCGGACGGACGCCCGGCAGTGGCCGCCTACTTCACCACCACGGAACGGCGCGCAGCCGACGGCATGCGCCTGGCTGGAGCCCCTTCGTCGCCGCCCTCGCGGACACCGAGGCCGTTCCAGATCTCCGGCCCACCCGGACCACGGTGACCGCCGTGCCTGTGGGGGAAGCCGCGCCGGCGGAAGAGGTCTTCGCCGACCCGGAGCTGGCCGCGGCGCTCAACCGGCTCGCAGCACTGGACCCGCCCGACCACGGGGCCATCCTGCGCATCCACCCCCACCCGCGCGGTGACCCGCATCAGCACCTGACCACCGGTCCGCAGCCGTCGGCGGTGGGGTAGCGCCAGGAAAACCCGTTGCCCCACCGCCAGCGATCGGTATTATGAAACTCGCTACATCCGACGCCCCTACGCCGGAGCCACGGGCGGCAACGCCGCACAGACGACTGGCCCCACCCAGACCCCCATTCCCGGCCATGAGAGAGGTCCCGCCATGCCTCGACCCGTCCTGCTCCCGCCGCTCGCGGCCGATGCCGACCGCAGATGCGTCGACTGCGGCCTGCCCTGCACCGGACAGGTGGCCACCATCCCTCGCCTCCGGGGCGGAAGTCGCGCCGTATATGCCTGCTCCGTACATGCGGCGCGGCGCCGCAAGACTTCCTGACCTGCACTTCCACCGGCGAGGCAGCGTCGAGCAATTCAGTTGCCCCACCATCAAAGTCACGTATTATGGAACACGCCGAGAGGGTGGCGCCCTCCCGACACCGCTGAAAGTCCGTCAACCCATCACAAGGAGGCCAGACATGGCCACAGTCACCGAGTCCCCCACCGCCGAGACGGCCGAGACCGCCCCGGTCGACGCCGACGAGACGAGCCTCACCGCCGTCCTGCTCGACCCGGACACGATCACGCGCGACGAGTGCAACGCCCGCGAGACGGACACCGAGCCCGACACCGACCTGATCAACTCCGTCAAGGCCGTGGGCGTCCAGGACCCGGTCAGCGTCCGCCCCCGCCCGGACGGCACCTACGGCGCGTTCAAGGGCTGGCGGCGCACCCAGGCCGCGCAGATCGCCAACGCCGCCGCCGAGGCGGAGGGCCACCCCAGGCGGCAGATCAAGGCGTACGTGCGCGCGGATCTGGTCGGCCGGGACGCCTGGACGCGGTTCCTGTCCCTGATCGAGAACCACCAGCGGCAGGGCATGTCCCCCAAAGACACCCTCAAGGCCGCCGAACTGTCGCTGATCGGGATGGACGAGGTCGAGCAGAAGCAGGCCGCACGGGCCCTGGGCCTCAAGCGCGGCACCGGCAAGCGGCTGGGCCGTGTGCAGCAGCTCGATGACGCCACGCTGCGCCGGGCCTCCGCCGGGGGCATGGACCTCGAACAGCTCGCGCAGCTCGCCGAGGTCGAGGATGTGCCCCGCGCGCAGGACCGTCTCCTGCGGGCGCTGGCCCGGGACGAAGCGGAGGAGGGCGGCGGGCGCGGCCACTGGGACCAGGAACTCGCGCTGCTCAAGGCCGAACAGGACGACCTGAACGCCCGCATGAAGGCCGTCGAGGCTCTGGAGAAGGCGGGCGTGCCCCTGCTGCCCGCGCACCGCCTGTACGGGGAGAAGGACACCGCCCGGCCGCTGTCGGAGCTGACCACGCCGCTGGGCAACCCGCTGGACGAGAAAGGGCACAAGGGCTGCCCAAGCCACAGCGCCCGGCTCGACGACGAGCACCAGCCCGTCTGGTACTGCGCAGACCCGGCCGAGCACGGTCACAAGGTGCGTCCGAAGCCGAAGCCGGTCAAGACGGCCGAGGACGAGGAGAAGGCCGCCGAGCGGGCACGCATCACCGCCTGTAACCGGGCCTGGAAGGCTGCCGCCGGGCCCCGTAAGGAGTTCGTTGCCCGGCTGGTGCGCGGCAGCAAGGCCCTGCCGGAGGAGGCTTGGCGGTTCGCCCTGACCGTGCTGCTGGACCTCCCCTCCTTCTACGGCAAGTGGGCGCAGCGGCAGGGGGCCGAGGACGTCGCTCAGCTGCTGGGCGTGAAGCTGCCTGACAGCCCTTTCGAGCGGGTGCGGCTGTCGGAGCTGGCGACCCTGTCCAAGGCCCGCATGGCCCACGTGCTGTTCGCGCACGTCGCCGCCGCCTTCGAGCGCGACATGCGTGACCCGAAGGGCTGGAACGCCGCCCGCATGCAGGTCAGCTTCCTGTGGGAGAACCCCACCCCCGAACAGGCCGCCTACCTGCTGCTGCTGGAAAAGCTCGGCCGGGACGACAAGGGCAGCTACCGGCTGTCCGAGGTCGAGGGACAGGCCGTCGCCGCGCACCGGGGCGAGGCCCCGGGCGACGACTCCGCCGCCTGAGCCGCCCCGGACATCACCCCACGGCCGGGCACCACGTGCCCGGCCCCCCACCCACGCACGATCGAGACCCGCTTGGAGTCCGTCATGCACAAGTCCGGCACCGCCGACCCCGCCCAGCCGATCGATGGCGACCAGCCGCTCACCCTTGATGTGCTGCGGCGACTGGTCGGCAACGACTGGGCCCGTCTCCCGGGCGACACCCTGGTCGTGCTCTCCCGCGACACCGAAGGCAACCTCTACTCGCCGTTCAGCACCTACGCCATCGGCCGGTACTCCCCCGTTCACGAGCTGACCGGTGAGGTGTACCCGCTGGAGAGCGAACTCGCGGCAGACACCGAGCTGCGCGCGCTGTTGCCGAAGGTCCCGGCCGACGCCCGCACTGCCCTGGTGCTCTACCCGCTCGGCTGACCGCCGTGCACCCGGCGGGCACCGCACAGCCGGTGCCCGCCACCCTGGCCCACCCGTGGCGCCGGTTCCCGCCGGGCGCCTCACGTCCGGTCCCCCGCACCACAGACCCGAGAGAGGACACACCTATGCCCACCCTTGCCGAGGTCCGCGCCTTCATCAGCGAGCTGCCCGACGTCGTCTCCGTGGCCGCCCTCCAGGAGGCAGCTACCAACCGCCTGATCCAGCTGGACGCCGTCAAGCGCCCGGTCATCACTCCCGGCCGCACCGCCCGGATCGGCACGACGATCACCCCGGCGTGCCTGCGCCTGCTGACCGGCACCGTCCAGCAGCCCAACCGCACGCGCAGCCGCTTCGACTTCCTGCTGGACGAAGCCTCCACCGAGCGGCTGCGCCGCGACCCGAGCAACACCCGCTTCCGTGTCGCCGACGGCGAGAAGCGATACCGGCTTGCGAAGGTCCCGGCCGCCTGCATCGAACTCACCGACCCGGCCGACTCCTGAGAACACCAGCTCCCGGGGGCAGCAAGCTGTGCTGCCCCCGGGAGATCGCGCCGGTAGGCCGCCAGTTCGAGCCCGGCGATGCCAGCCCCGGCACCGTTGCAGCCGCCCGAACGTACGCCAGCGACATGAGCGGTGCACCCCTGCCCGAGCCGTCACCCGCCGAGCAGGACAACGGCCCGCTGAAGCCGGCGCACGAAGCCGCGTACTACCTGGGGATGGGTGAGACGTTCCGCATCCTCACCCGTCCCGGAGAACCGGTCAGCCCGGACGTGAAGGAGCTGAGCACTGCCGTACGGGCCGTGCCCGGCAGCGGCACCTGGTATCGCCGCGGCGACGAGGCCGCCCGCCGGATTGTCACCTCCGACCAGCGCATCCGCAATCTGCCCCAGGACCCCGACCAGCTCTGGGCACTGCTCGCCGACGTGCTCCAGGCATTGGACCAACTCAGCCAGGCTCCGCAACTGGACGGCAGCAACCTGCGGCGTACCCACCTCCTCGGTAGCCAGGCGGCGATCCGCCGCACCGACCCAACCGACGGCTGGGGCCCCGTACGCGTGAAGTGGAACCCGGACGGCGCAGGCCGCTGGACAGACCTCCACCACGGCCACTGGCAATGGCCCCACCCGGCAGCCGAACCCACCGCGCTAGGAACTGTCTGGCAAATGATCTCGGTCGGATCGTCAGTGTCCACGTGCATGTGCTGAAGCAGGTGCGGATTGGCCTACCCGCCATTTGACGGATGGATAGGTTCACCGGAGAGGCAGTCCTGCCTTGGCGCGCCAGTAGTCGGCGTCGTGCGGTTCGGCCAGCCAGCCGGCCAGGTGTGTAGCTGCGGCCCAGAATGGCTCAGGCAGCGAGGTCTCGTCGCTCACCACGACCGTGAGGGCGTCGACGTCGTGAGTAGCATGATCGGTCCCGCACCAGCAGGCCACGTTCACAGCCGCATCGACTGCGAGCTGGCCCAGATCTGTCCACACCACTTGGAGCAGGAACTCCAGTTGATCTCCATCTTCGGCATGCTCGATGACATCCAGGCCGAGGATGATCGGCGTTCCCACCTGCCGGCCGGGGAAGGCAGCGTGCTCTGGGAACCACTCCCAATCCGCGGTGTCGCCACCCCTTCGAGCCTCGTCGACCGCGCGGGCCGTCCGATGCAATGAGTCCTCATCCGCAGGATTCAGGAAGGGGAAGAGTGTGGTCGTGGGATATCGCCGAAGCCGCCTCGCATGAGGTGATCATGCCTGTCCCTGGCTAGACACGACGAGTTCATTCCGGGCCTTCTGCGGGAAGCCCGACAGCTTTGTGCTCCCAGCGAGCCGAGCACGTTCATCCGCCTGGTTGAGCACGTTGACGGTCACGCCGACAAGGGTTCGCGGAGCCAGAAGATGAGTGCCGCGAGGTGGAGTCCGGCCCGGTAGCGGGCGGCGAGTTTGTCGAACCGCGTCGCGATGGCCCGGAACTGCTTGAGCCGGTTAAAGCAGCGTTCGACGACGTTGCGGGCCTTGTAGAGCTCACGGTCGAAGGCCGGCGGTCTGCCGCCGGCCCGGCCGCGCCGCATCCGGTTGGCCTTCTGGTCGCCCCGCTCCGGGATCACCGCCCGGATGCCCCGGCGCCGCAGCGTCCGGCGGATCGCCCGTGACGAATACGCTTTGTCGGCGATGACTGCGTCGGGCCTGCGGCGCGGACGCCCGACTCCGATCCTGGGAACTCGCACGGCGTCCAGGACCGTGTTGAAGGCAGTGGAGTCATTGACGTTGCCTGGCGTGACGACGAGGACGGCCAGGGGCAGGCCCCGGCCGTCGCAGGCGAGGTGAACCTTGGTGGTCAGCCCGCCGCGGGACCAGCCGAGCGCCTGACCAGCCGCCGCGCGTTCCGGATCTTCCAATTCGTCCCCCGGCGCCGCCCCTTTTTGCGGGCTCCGGCTGAGTGCTGGTGAACACGGTTGATCGTGGAGTCGACCGACACGGTCCACTCCACTGCCCCGACCGAGTCGTCGCGGACCTGGAGCTCCTCGAGCAGACGGGCCCAGGTCCCGTCCGCCTCCCACCGGGCGAACCGCTCATAGACCGTCTGCCACGGCCCGAACCGCTCCGGCAGGTCCCGCCACGGAGCACCCGTCCGCAACCGCCACAACACCCCGTTGATCACCCGCCGGTGATCCCGCCACGGACGACCCCGCCCGTCAACACCCGGCAGCAGGGGCGCTATCCGCTCCCACGCCGCATCCGTCAGCTCTCCGCGACCCACCACAAGATCAATTGTCAGACAGGCCCTAGCCCCGCACCACACGACTGACCGCCCCCGGCCGTCGCCCCCTGGCAACTGACACCCAGTTGCCCCGCCCCGCGATCCGAGGGAGAAGACAGATGCACTCGGTACCCCAATGCTGTGCGCGCCGGCCTCTGGCGGGCGGGCTGGTCGTGCCGTGGGTGTCCCTGGTCCACGGCGGCCATGCCGCCTTCGGCAGACTGGACGCCGAACGGGCCCTCACAGTCTTCCTGCTGATGGCGCTTCTTGAATCTCCCCACTTGCTGCTAACCGGTGGGGCAAACCTGCTCTGTTGACCATCGACCCCCTGGCACCGACGGCCGTCCGGAACTGCCCGCACCACGACCAGCCCGTCACGATCGTCGCCCTGCTCGCCACCCAGGAAGCCGCCCGCCCCACGATCACCAACCGCGTCACCGACATCACCCCACTCAGACGACTCCAGTGAGCTTGGGCTGACCGTCACCGATCACCGGGCCCGCCAACCTGACGGTCGGCGGGCCCGCATCACTCAAGTCCCCGAGCGCAGCTGGTCCAGTTCGCTGCCGATCACATCCCGCAGCGCGTCATGCTGCGGACCGAGCCTGAACCGTCTGTCGCTCCACCATTCACGCGGATAGAGCCACACCGGCTTGCCCACCACATCGGCCGGCTCCCACTCGAACCGCGGCCAGACATGCGCATGCAAGAACGGGTCTGTGTTCCCCAGGATCTCCAGATTGACCCGGCGGAAAGCCGGGTCCAGCCGCCGACAGGCACGCTCGACCGCTTCACCAAGCTGGTCCATGTCAGACAGGAACGACAGCCGCTTCGCCCTCGGCAGGTCCGACAGCCGCTGCACATCCGGCTCGTCCACGAGCAGAACCGAGTAGCCCGGCAGGAACTGAACGTCCCCGATCACCGCGAACCCCGACGTCAGCCGTCGCAGCACGGTCGGGTTCTCCCCCCTCAGCGCAGCCCCGATCCGGTCCATCCGCCAGTCACCAGTCATGGCCAGAACCTACATTCTGGTGATCAAGGACTGCTCTTCAATCCCCACCCTCCTCACACGGTTCAAAGCAAGTGGGGCGAGGAGCGGCCCCGGCCGTTTTCAAAGATCCCCATCACTGCGGCGCCTGTGCCAGAGCTGCGGCCAGCCTCTGGATGAGCGGTGCTACCTGATCGTCCGTCCAGCCGACGTCGTCCGGGGCTGTTCCCCCTAACCGGCGCTGCACCCCGAGTGCCTGCCGTACACCGCCACGCACTGCCCCATGCTCAACGGCACCGCGACGCACTACCGCCGCCGCCCGGTCCTAGCCGGCCACCCGGCCGGACGCCCGTGCACCGACTCGTCCTGCCCGTGCCTTTCCCGCTCCCCGACGCGGGCCACACCGCGCGCGGCGGCAGTCCCGCCGACCGGTACGAGGCTTGGATGATCCACACACGGGCCTACCGTCTCGTCCACCTGCCCGGCGGGCCCGATGCACCCGCTGGCATCAACGTCGACGTGCCCGTCCTGCGTAAACGCCTGCTGCGCGCAGCGGCACTCACGCCCGGCCAGCAGCACCTGATGGACCTGTGGAACGCCCTCATGAACGGGTCCTGACCACCTCCCCATCCCTCCCCTGACTACGTCAAAGGAGCACACCGTGCTGATCACACCGGACCCGGCCACGCCCGCAGGCGCGGCCGTCATCGATCTGGCCACACTGATGGACGACCTCCAGGCCCGCACCGGCGAATGGCCGGGCGCGGAGACCGCCGACATCCTCAGCGGATGGCTGAGCCGCTTCAGCTTCGCCGTCCCCATCGCCCTCACGGCGCAGCAGGCCGGCCGGCCGTGGGTGCTGCGCCGGTGGGACCGGCTCAGCGAGGAGGTGACGCTCTGGTCCGACGAGGCCTCCGATGTAGCTGGCGGTCTCGGTGGCGGTCATGCCCGGCATCGTGTAGCGCAGGGCCGTGCGCTGTTCGAAGGTGGCGAGGACGGCGAGTTTCATCGTGCGGCGGAGGGTGGGCTGGCTCACGAGTAGGCAGGACAGGAGCGGGTGCTCCCACTCGGTTGGGGAAAGGGGATGACTCTCACACCTTCTCACGTATTATGGAACTCGCCCGGGTGCTTCCGGGTATCGCCTCACGTTCGTCACATCGAGGAGCGCCCAGCATGAATGGAGAGACGACCGCCGTCATCCGCGGCCGCGTGTACGGAACCGTGCAGCTACGTCACACCGAACGCGGCACCCCAGCGGCCCGGTTCACCGTGGTGCAGATCCCGCGCGAGTACGACTACGGCCAGCGCCAGTGGCGCGACGGGGAGCCGGTCCCCGTGACCTGCACGGTCACCGGCCCGCTCGCCCGGCACGTCGCCGAGTGCCTCACCGACGCCGTGCACGTGATCGCCACTGGGAACGTGGCCCTGCGCGACAACGTGCTCTACCTCGACTCCGCCCAGGTCGGTGTGGATCTTGCCCACCACGTCACCTACATCGACGACACCCTGCCTGCCGTCCTCGCCGGACGCGCTCCCGCTTCGACCCCGCGCGCGACGACCACGCCTGAAGCACCCGCCGCTCACCGGGCCCGCCCGAGCCGTCTCGCCCCGGCAGCCCGACCGGCCCCAGTCCCGGCCGCTGTGACCGACTGGTGGCGGTCCGCGCCCCACACGACCTGGGACGCCCCCGCCGCGCCCAGCCGCACCGCGCGCTGACCGCACTCACCCCCAGCTCACCGCTCCGTACAGCGTCGGCGGCATGCCGCCGGCGCCCCCTCACGGAGGTTCACGATCGCCGAGTTCACCCTCCTGCTCCATCCGTGGAGCAACAGGTCGCGGTCACTGCACTGGCAACCGGGGGCGGGCCACCAAAGCGCGCCAAGCAGTGCCAGACCTTCTTGAGCGCCTGCGAATCGTAATGGCCTGTGCGGGCGGCCCTGCCGATCGCCCAGGGGTCCAGACATCCGTCGACCGCGATCTTGGTGCCCAGGTCGACGTATTCCTGACCCCGGTAGTCAGGGTGTCGCCGCAAATGCTCAGCGGTCAGCCGGAAGCCTGGATGCCACTCGATCGGGCACGGAAGTCGGCGGGCCGCCTCCTCCACGTCCGTGTCTCGGTAGCTGGGGTCCAAGATCAATGCCTCAACGTCCCGGTCGAATCTGACGGATCCGTGGATGTGAGCCTCAATGTGTCCGTCTAGGGCGTCCAGCCCGTCAGCCTCGGCCATACCCATAAGGGCGAAGCGGGACGCTACAGCGAAGGCCGAGGGTTCCGTCGAGCTGTCTGGATAGCAGAAGGTCGCGCGTTCGAGGGTGTCAGTCGTGAGCCGGAAATACGAGGAGCCGAATCGAGGCGCCCCGCCGACCGGCGAGTCCCGATAGTTGAGCGCCCCGTAGACAGGGCGCTCGTGAGGTGCGGCGTGATCGTACGCGCCGCCGAAGATGCGGCTCTCCCAGCGCCACCGATCCCCACCCGGGTACGCAGTCAGGCCACCGTTGCTAGTGCCGGTCACAAACTGTGAGTAGTAGACGCCGTCATCCGCCATCCGAAGAAGAAGGAGTCGATTGCCCACCATGCGGTCGGGGTGAAAGTTCATGGTGAGCTTCGGTCCGGGGGCGAGAGGGGCTCCGGACGACCGAGCCGCCATGTGCCGCAAGGCTGAGTGGTCAGGTGACCAGGAAGTGCCAGCAACCATCCACGCAGTGTGTAGGAACCTCAACGCTCGCCACACGCGAATTTTTGTGCTCGTGCTTCCCCTCCCGTAGTCCGGTAAAGCTGCTCCTGCTCACGGTGTGTCTGCGCCTCTCGCCGCGACCTGCTGCTCACCATCGGGCGGCGTCCGCGGCTGGCGGACCTGTACGCCGAGGTCGAGCAGGCGTACGGGGACAGCTTCCGCCTGGACTGGCGGCTCACCGACCTAATCCGGCAGCCACACACTGCGGGGCACCCAACCCCGGGATGGTCTGCCCGGACGACGGTCCGGACTTCACCGCCCTGCAGGACCAGGTCCGCCAGGCACTGAAGCGCGAACCCCGCAAGACGCCGGAGCTGGCTGGCTGGCTTTATCGAGCAGCAGTGGTTCTGGCTCAGCTTCTGTGCTGAGTGACGCTCCGTTACGGCTGGACGTCGAAGAGAGCAATGGACGGGGGCGGCGGGACAAGCACCGCGCGAAGGCGCGTCAATATGGCTCGCCACTGCTTCCAGTCCTCCGAGTCCACCCAGTTTGAGGCCGGCCCATCCTCGTCGCCGACGATGCGGGCGAGGGCTTCGTCGGCGAGTACCCGAAGGTCTGAAGGGAACACGGGCATCGGTGTTTCCGGGCCGTAGGACATGTCGACGGCTTCGCCTCCCGGGCATTGCGCCGCGATCAAAGCGGCGGCTGCCACCGCTTCTTCCGCTTCCGCGAGGTAGCCGGTGGCGTCGATAGTTCGGACGAGGACGCCTCGGATCAGGGCTTCACGTGCCTCGGGCGCGGCTTCGTCGAGCGCATTGGCGAAGTCCGCGGCTGTGTCGTTGTCGAAGGGACCGGTATCCCAGGTGCCCATGCTGATCTCCTTGCGTATGGTCGCCCGGATCGTCGCATCAGGCACTGACAACACGACTACGGGGCGAGCAGGACCCGTTTGCGAAGAAGGCCGAAGCCTGCGCGGCCGAACATCTGGCGCTTGAGCATCTTGATCCGGTTCACGTGGCCTTCGACGACCCCGGAGTTCCAGGGCAGCGTCAGGCCGGCGATGACGGCGTCGCGGTCCCGGTCGATGCCGGCCGCGAGAGTGTGGAGGCTGGGCAGATCGTCCTGGCGGACGGCGTCGAGCCACTGAGGGAGTCGTTCACCCTGGCGCTCGGTGAGCATGCGGGCGAAGGACCGGACGTGACCGGTCAGGGCATCGAGTTCAGGGCAGTTGGCCAGGACGGCCTTGAGCCGGAGCTGTTCGATCTCGGTCAGCGTCTCGGGTCGGCTGAGGATCCATCTCGTCACCACGCGGGGTGCCGGCGGTTGCGCGGTGACCGGCCGTGGCGAGGTGCGCTTCTCTCGCAGGTAGGCGCTGACCCGGCCGTAGCTGCCTCGATAGCCCACGGGAACGATCTCCTCCCAGAGCTTCCAGGCGTTGGTGCAGCCCTCGTCCCAGCGTTCGTCCAGGTAGGGCTTGTACTCGTCGAGGACGGAGGTCCGGTTGTGCTGCCACTGGCCGCGGAAGAGGTCTTCCGGC
>NZ_AZUS01000038.1:0-19679 GCF_000527195.1 Streptomyces sp. CNH189 | reverse complement strand
CCCTGCCGTTCTGATCCGGCTGCGGGAGCAGGTACCCCCAGGGCATCGGCCAGGACCGGCACCCACTGACGGCCTTCGGAAGGTTCGTCGTCAACGATGTTGACCGGCCCGCTCGGCCAGTCCAGTGCAGCGACCGTGGCACGCGCAGCATCGGCGACATGGACAAACGACGTCACAGAACGGTTGGCCTCCAAGTAGGCGAGAAGACGTGCGGCCGGATCGCCGGAAAGGGCGGCAGCAACGGCGCCGCCTGGCGCGTACCACGTGCCGGGGCCGTACAGGATGCCAAACCGCAGGGACACTGCCGTGTCCATCTCGGCTGCAGTTTCTTCCATCGCCTGGATACCGTCCACCATTCCGGCCCGTGGCTGTTCGGCGGTGACGTCGAGCGGGACTGATTCGTCGGCCGGCCCCTCTCCGGGTTCGTACGCCCAGGAGATCGACTGGACGACGATGCTTCGTGCTCCTGCGGACTTTGCCGCGTCGACCAGATTGCGCGTCCCCTCCTTACGCAGCCGGTTGGTGGCTTCGCCGTCGGCGTTCGACAGCGCGGTGAGTTGATGGACCACCGAGTCCGGTTCAGCGGGCATGACGGCGTTACGCATACGGTCCCGGTCCAACGCATCGGCCTGAACGGCGGAAGCGCCCGTACGACGCACCTGCTCGAGCCCCGAAGCCGACCGCGATACACCTGTCACCTGGTGACCCGCGTTCAACAGCATCGGAACCAGCAGCCGTCCGACGGCGCCGGTTGCACCAGCAACCAGTACATGCATGATTTTCTCGTTTCTCTCACTTTCCCGAAAGGTCGTAGGACCCATGAACTACTGATGCAGAGCACTCTCCTGGCTGTGATTTCCCGCCAGCTTGTACGTCAAAGGTCGACAGGCGTTGAAGCGCCAGATGAACAAATGATAGATCGCGGCTCCGATCGTGGCTCCCAGAACCGGCACAATGAGGTAGATCCACAGATCGACGGTCTGGCCGGCGAATGCTGCAGGACCGAATTGTCGGGCAGGGTTGATCGAGCCACCGCTGAGAGGCCCGAGGAAAGTAATGACAACCGCCACGGAAATGCCAATTGCATAGGGCACCAAGCGAACATAGCGAGGGTATGCCAAAATGAAGCCGACGAGGAGGATCAGCAGCATCATGCTTCCCGCCTCGGCGAGAAACACGGCCGTGGGCTGCCAGGAGGCTGCGGGCCTGAGCGCCGCGTGATCGACCGGTGCGCTGGAGACCACAGGACCCCAAACAAGACGCGCGAGACCCGTCCCCACGGCGGAGCCGAGTAGTTGGGCCAAGGCATAGGGCGGGACGCTGCGGCCGGGGAACGCATCCATGAGCCACAGAGCAACTGTTACGGCGGGATTCATATGCCCTCCACTGCGTTTCCCGGGAGGGCTGAGAATCAAGCCAGTGAGAATGATGCCGCTGATAGTGCCGATGACCGCAAGCGCAACATTGAGGTCGGCGATGTAAAGAGGTGAATCCGGAGCTCGAAGCCACCGGACAACGGTCACAGCGAGAAAGAGCAGAACAGTGGTGAGTATAAACTCGTCCACGGCCCGTGCCATGGGGAGCTGGCGGGGAAGATCGGGGACAGCGCTCACCTGTGTCCTCCCGGATCGAATCGCCTGATGGCTCACGGACGCACTAGGTAAAGTGTGGGCACCACGACGTTGCCAGAATCCAATTGAGCATTCGAGTGATGACCGCGCATCCTGATATTTCAGCTATCGGGACCGATCTGCTCTGCGGCGCCTTGACGTGGGCGGAACCATCGCCTTCCACGATGCCCCCGCCCCCTGCCGCATGCAAATGCCTGCAGGCCCGGGTCACACCTCCATGCCGGCGGGCATGGCCGCGGCCGGGGCGGTGCCGACTGCCGGGCGCGGTCGTCGTGGCCAGTCACGACCGCTGGTTGAAACGACGTTGGCGGGGCCGTGAGAGGCGGCTGGGCAGCCGGAGCGCTGGCCAGCCCTGGCGGGGCAGGAAAGGGAGCGGGCGGGTGGCCGGGCGGGGGCTTCTATGGCAATGCGGGTGAGGGGCGGGGCGGAGAAGGGCTTGGGCGCGGGTTCTGCCGCGAGCTCCGGACACGGCAGGCGGCCTCTCCGCAGGCCGCTCGCGTTCAGAACCTTGCCCAGCAGGGTGTGCAGGGGCGCGCCTTGCGCACCCCTGCTACGTCGCTCCATTCCAGGCATGGGTCGACGACCCCCCGGAGTGCAGCGCAGATCGGAGCAGGGAGAGCCTGACAGCCTCAGCAGAGTCGACGGCAATACTCAGGATCCGATCACGCGCACCCGAGTTTTACTCCGGATGGCTGCCGACGGGCTCCGAAGGCGTGACAGCGATGGTTCCGAGGATATCCCGCGCTTGGAGGTGGGCCTCGATGTGAGCGTTCTTGAGTGAGATGTGGTGTTGAGGGAGGAGATGTCGCAGCGGTTCCACGACGGGGGCATAAGTGAGTTCGGGCGTGATCACGCGGACGTCGAGAGCCATGAGGTTCGGGTCGCTGAGTATCGCGGTCAGGGGAGGAATGAGGAAGTCCTTGCCGTGCTGCGGGGCGCCTGGGCCGTAGCCGCCGCCTCGGGCAGAGACGATGACGGCGGGGCGGCCGGCGGTGGGTGTGGTGGTGCCGAGACCGATGGTTTTGCCAACGATCATGATGTGGTCCAGCCACGCCTTGAACACGGACGGCATCGTGTAGTTGTACATCGGAACGGCGAAGAGATAGGCCTGGGCGCCGAGGAATTCGGTCACCAGTTCGTCCTGGAGGGCTGCGGCCTGCCGCTGCTCGGGAGAGTGCTCGCCGGTGGGTGTGGTACGCGCGGTTATACCGGGCGCGTCCAGGTGCCGGATTGGGTGACGGCCGATGTCACGCCGGACGATATCGCCAGTCCATGCCTGGGTGAATGAGTCAGCCACCTGGCGGGAGTAGGAGGCCGCGCCGGACGCGGAGGCATCGATTCGCAGGAGGTAGGACATGTCACTGCCTTCAGTGTGTGGGCGGATTGGTGATCTCGGGACCCCAAGGGGGAGGGGGTATGTGTGCGCGTCGGCAGATGCCAGAGGGCGCGGCCTCCTTCAGGTCAGGTCTGATCCGACTGCGTGGAGAGAGGGCTCTCCCCAGGTGAAGTCGGCCGCAGTCGGTGATTCGATCAGCCGCATCTGACGCTCTCGATGCCTGACCACACCTTGATCCTCCTCTGGCCCCTGCCTTGCTTACCTTCTGTTCGTGACCACACTGTGCATTAGAATGATGAACGGTACAAAAGGCACATTCATGTGCGTGGCATGGAGGGAACCGGCATGAGCACTGAGGGTCTGCGGGTGGCGAGGCGCAACGTACGGGCGAACGTGGTGCGTGTCCCGGGGCCCTGTGCGCACTGGAGCAGCGAGGACGCCGACTTCATCCGAGAGATCCTCGACCTCGTCGGTGACAAGTGGAGCGTGCTGATCATCGGCACCCTCGCCGATGGCCCGGTGCGCTACTCCGACCTGGCCGGTGCCATTCCGGGCATCTCTCAGCGCATGCTGACTTTGACCCTCAAGCAGCTGCAGCGCGGCGGGATAGTAAGCCGCACCGCGTATGCCGAGGTACCTCCACGGGTCGAGTACCAGCTGACCGGTCTTGGCTCCTCGCTGCTGTCAACCGTGCTGGCCATGGCTTCGTGGGCCACTGAGCACCAGCCAGAGATCCGTCGACACCAGAGGGATTTCGATGCCGCGAGGGCTGTGGCGACGGGGACGGACGAGTGAGCTTCATCGAGCTGGGTCCGGACTGGGTGACGTTTGCCAAGCGCAAAAAGCGGAGCCCTCGCACTGTTGATCGAGACGTCTGACGCCTCGATCGCGCGGGTTGATCACACCGTGCCCGGCGAATCCACCTTCTGTCGGCACGCCCTACGACTGCGACGGCCCGCGCTCCCCCTGTGTTCCCAGGGCAACCGTTGCGGTCGTTCGCAAGCGCCTTGGCCAGGACATCGGCAAGCAGCCGGGCCCACAGCACCAGAGCCTCCAGTGCCACCCCGGCCTGCAGTGCCCCCGCCGCGGACTCCCGCACGGCCTGGTCGATCAGCGTGGCGGCATGACCGAGGATGCCCAGCAACTGCCGCGCGGCATCGACGCTCTGGCCCTGCTGGGCGCCGCCCAGCTGGGTCAGCTGCTCCTGCGCACCATTGACCAGACCGGTGATCAGCGCACGCTGCTCGGCCGGGCCCGCTGCGCTCCCTGCCCAGCACTCGCAGCTGCGGCGCCCCTGCCGTCCTGGACTGATCACCCCGCCCGGGCAACGAGGTAATTACCCGGCTGGGGCGGGTCTGCTGCCGGCGGCTCCCCGCCTGGAGGAACCCGGTGTCCCCGTCGGCCGCGCCGCCGCGCAGGCCGCCTTCGACGTGCCGGACGGGCTCCGGAGTAGGCGCCCGCCGTCGGTCGCCGAGTAGGACTCCGGCGACGCGGCTTCCGTCAGTGCTGTCCGGGCCCAGTCTGTGGAGGCACCTGGGAAGGCCACGGGTTGGGTGGAGCAGCGGGGGCCGGGGGTGTTTGCATTGACCCGAAGGGCGCCGCACCAAGGGGCGCTGGTGCGAGCGAGGCCGGGACGGCTGACGGCGAAGCCTCGACCGAGCGTCCCCTGCGGGCCCCCACCACGACGGAAACGCCCGCGATCTCCAGAGCGATCCCGGCCATACCGAGGAGGATCGGAGTGTGCAGGCCGTCCTCGGTGCCGCAGATCTGTCCTGTTTTCGTGGCTCGGCACTGCCACCCTGCGGCGTCGTCCATGTCCCACAGGGCGGCATAGGCGAGTAGGGCAAAGCCGCAGAGCATCAGGGCGATCTGCAAGGGCGAGTCCGGCGAGGGCGAGGCGAACCGCAACCGGTCGCGCGGGCAAGGACGTCCGGTGCCGTCTGGACAGCAGCCGCCACAAGCTTTCGACCCCTAACGTTCAGGCCGATCCTGTTACTCACTATCGGGTGACGTCTGTTCTCCGCCCGGGTGGCGTGCCATGGCGGACTCGAGGGCGAGGCCTTGGCGCCCAACGGTCGACGGCCTGATGCCTCGTCAACCTGATGTAAATGGGTAATGCAGTCGACAGTCTCAGAATTATGCAGAATCTGTAACGTGGGGCACGATTTCTACACATGGCGGGCGCAGTGTGGGCATGGTGTGACCGCGGCCAGCCGGCCGCACCCGCACCAGGCACCGTCCCGGCCAGCGCCGGCGGTGCCCGCACGAAGCAGGGGGAACCTGTGTCGAAGACGAACATCACCGCCCGCCGCCTCACCGCCGCCGTCCTGACCGCCGGCGCCCTGACCGCGGTCCTGACGGTGCCGACCTCGGCGGCCGAAGCTCGTCCGCACCGGCCGAACGTGGAAATCTCGGACGTGCAGTACGACTCCCCGGGCCGCGACGACCGCTCCAACCGCTCCCTGAACCGCGAGTGGGTGGAGATCACCAACAACAGCCGTCACACCGTCAACCTCGACGGCTGGACTCTCCGTGACGAGGACGGCCACCGCTACACCTTCGACCACTACCGCCTGCGCGGCCGCTCCACCGTCCGCGTCCACACCGGCATCGGCCGCGACACCCGCTCGGACGTCTACCAGGACCGCCGCCACTACGTCTGGGACAACCGCTCCGACACCGCCACCCTCCGCAACGACCGCGGCCGCTACGTCGACAGCGAGTCCTGGGGACAGCGCCGCGGCGGACGCCGCTGATACCTAACCGATGAGTCGGCGGCTCGCACCGCCGGCTCATCGGGATCAACTGCAGGCCCGCCACCCCAACGGTGGCGGGCCGCTCCGTCTTTGCCTGGCACGGAGTAATTCCGGCCGCCCGTCGCGGGTGGGGACGGTCCTATGAATGCAACGCGCCAGGCAGGCCGGCGGAGCCTGACTGCAGCGCTTTCGGACGCTCCCGTGGCGGCCTGAGCACGAGACCACCGAAGGCGGCCGGTTTGTGGGCAGATGCCTCGGATCCCGGTCGGGCGGTGTGGTCAGGTGGGTACTTCGGCGCCGCCTCCGGCCGCGATGGCGTCAAGGACGGTGTCGTGGACTTGTCGCAGGCCGTCAGGGTGGGGGAGGGGAGTGGGGCTGCCGGTGAGGGTGTACCACTCGTCGGCGTCGGTGTACTGGACGGCGACGGCAGCCTGGCCGTCGGGCTGGAGGGTGGTGGCGACGGTGAGGTCGCCGGTGATGACGCCGACCTCGTCGGTCATAGCTCCGCCCCTGCCGGCCTTCACCTGGTCCACGAGCCGCTCGACGGGTCCGCTCGTGCTGTTGTCGGACTTCATGCGTTGCAGGTGTCCAGCATCTTGACCAGCATGCTCTTCTCGTCCTCGGTGATGCTCAGACGGTAGGTGGACTTCACGGACGTCCAGGCCCGCCCGTAGACGCACCAGTAGGACTGAAGCGGCGGCTGCCACTCCTCCGGCCCCTGGTCGCCCTTGCCGCGGTTGGTGGCCGCGGACACGGCCAGCAGCTGAGGGTGGGCGAGGTCATTGGCGAACGCCTTGCGCTTGTCCTGGTCCCAGTCCTTCGCGCCGGAGCGCCAGGCGTTGGCCAGCGGCACCATGTGGTCGATGTCCAGGTCGGAGGCGTCGGTGAAGGTCTTGCCGTCGTAGACGCTGACCCAGCGGCCCGACACTGCCCGGCACTGGTCGTCGCGCTGCACGTCGTTGCCGTCGCGCTGGAGAATCATCTCCCGCGTGTCGCACTTGTCTCCGTGAGAGGACCAGTGCGGGAACTCGTCCCGGCTGTAGCCGGCCATCGACCCCTGCTCCGCCACGACCAGCCCGTCCAACGCCTGGCGGGCCTCGTCAACGCCCGGCAGCCCAGGCAGAGACGCCGCCTCCTCCTGGGAACCCCCGCCGCCGGCACCCGGTGCGGAGGACGGCGCGGTCGAGGCGGGAGCGGGCGATGCGGACGCCTTGGCATCCGGTGCTGGCTCGGTGCTCAGCGGATCACATCCGGTCACCAGTGCCGCCGAAACCACCGCTGCCGCAACGCTCCAGCTCTGCCAGCGTCGCTGACGCTCCATAACCCGCACGTGTCGTCCTCTCCCGCCGGTGACCGTCAGCGGGATGCTGTTCTCCCTCAGTGATCACCAACCACAGTTTGACGATCTTGATACCACAGGTGGTGTAACGGATTGATTCGTCCATCTGGGCGCGAGGGCGCGGGGCACGACGTACCTGTAGAGCGTCGTACGGGAGACTCGGAGCAGCCTCGCGATCGTCGTGATCGTGTTCTCCAGATCGGTGAGCAGGGCGCGGGGGTACCGCACCTGCTCCTCCATTACGGCAGGTGGCCGCCCGATGCGCTGGCCACGGGCTCGTGCCGCCGCCAGGCCTCCATGGGTGCCCTGCACTTTCCCTCAGGTCCGTCACCTTGTCACGACGGCCTGCCGAACGGTGGGTCTCTAAAGGAAGGCAGCCATGACATCGCTTCGGTCCCGGCCCGGGGCGGGCGGTTTCGACGAGACCGCGGCGCCTTACGCGTGACCGACCGGTCTCCGGTTGGCCACGCGGCCTGGGCGGCGTCCATGTGGTGGCTTTCTCGCTACTCGAGGCCGATTACCTCCCTGTCGACACGCAGAAAATCTGTGTTGGCTGGAGTAGACATTGGGTGGTGGTGTGGTTATGGTTTCTGTCGTAGCTCAGGGAGATAGAGGGCCCGGCAGACAAGAACTGCCTGGCAGTAGTACGTAGTTGCAGTACGCAGGACGGTGCGGTGGTGGAGTTCCGGAGCCAGGGCTGTTGCAGGACGGCGACGGGACTGACGACCGGACCGGGTGGCCCGCAGTGATCAGGGGCCGCCGTGAGCAGTACCGCAGTGGCAGTTCTGTAGGTGCATTTCGCAGTACTCAGCAGTGAAGTCAGTGAGCGGTACATCGGTGAAGGCGTCGGCTGCGGGCGCGCGCACCGGGAGGTTCGGCAGTGGGTTCCAGGCCAGAGCAGATGCAGGACAGGCGAACCGGGGCTGGCTGCCGAAGAGTGGCGCTGTAACAGGCCACTGAGCAGGTCGCATCACCAGCAATGAGGGAATGAACGGAGGAATTGGACGCCATCAGGATCGCCCGGGCGGAAGTCTTGAGTCCGGGTACCGCAGGACATCGATAGTGAGGTGGTCTCCGGTCGAGCAACCGCGATCCCAGCATCCCCGACAGCGTTTCGGTCGGGTGTGCGGTGACAGAAGGCCGGCGCAGTAGTAGGGCCGGCAGATGGTGAAGCAGTTCCTTCGGGCCCTGGCGCCGCATGGCGCCAGGGCCCTCCACACGTTTTACAGAGAGGTCAGATGACAGCAGACGACACCTTCAGCCGACTCGACGACGACGATTACCCCGCCTACACCATGGGCCGGGCCGCCGAGATGCTCGGCACTACCCAGGGCTTCCTGCGCGCCATCGGCGAACACCGCCTGATCACCCCGCTGCGCTCCGAGGGCGGACACCGACGCTACTCCCGCTACCAGCTGCGCATCGCCGCCCGCGCCCGGGAACTCGTCGATCAGGGGACCCCGATCGAGGCCGCGTGCCGCATCATCGTCCTCGAGGACCAGCTCGAGGAAGCCCAGCGTCTCAACGCCGAACACCGCCGCGGCGCAGCCGGGCACACAGCCGCCACCTGATGCGCGGTCTGCGATGCCGCGCCCGACCGCACGCCTCCACCATTTCAGAAGTGTGAGCGCATGATCGCCGAAGGCAGTGAGCTGCCGTCTCGCGGACGGGAGCCCCGGCCCGGGCAACGCACCCGACACCCTGCGCATCCCGGCGATGGATGCGCCTGCCGTCGCTACCGGCCGGCTGACTGCCGCTACCGGCCTGGAGGCGGGGTGGAGCGAGCGGCGGCTACGCTGAAGCCGCGACTGCGCGGCTGGCTGCACGCTGGCGTCTTCCCCCTGGCGCTCGTCACCGAGATCGTCCTGATCGCCGTTTCGCGTACGGGCACGGCGGCGGCCTGCGCGGTGTACGCGGGTGTCGGCCTGTCTGCTGTTCGGCACCAGCGCGGTCTACCACTGCGGAACGTGGGGTCCGCGCGGGGAGTCGGTGCTGCGGCGGGACTGTAAATCGTTCGGTGTAACTCCCGATCATGGAAGATGCATCGATGACCAGTGAGAACGTGGCCGAGCAGGAGACTGTCGAGTCGGCAGCGGCTGTGTCGGCGAAGGCCGTGGACGACCAGTTGATCGACGAGCTGGTGAACCGGGCTCAGGCCGAGGGCCTGCAGCTGACCGGTGAGGGCGGACTGTTGCAGCAGCTGACCAAGCGGCTGCTCGAATCGGCCCTGGAGGGCGAGATCACCGACCACCTCGGCTATGAAAGGCACGATCCGGCCGGCAAGGACGGCGGCAACTCTCGCAACGGCAAACGCTCCAAGACCGTCCTGACCGAGGTCGGGCCGGTGGAGATAGCCGTGCCCCGCGACCGGGACGGCTCCTTCGAGCCGAAGATCGTCAAGAAGCGGCAGAAGCGCCTGACCGGCGTCGACGAGATGGTGATCTCGCTGGCGGCGAAGGGCCTGACCACCGGTGAGGTCCAGGCCCACCTGGCCGAGGTCTATGGCGCCGAGGTCTCCCGCCAGACCATCTCCACCATCACCGACAAGGTCCTCGAGGGCATGGCCGAATGGCAAAGCCGCCCCCTCGACGCCGTCTATCCGGTGGTCTTCATCGACGCCATCCACGTGAAGATCCGCGACGGCGCCGTCGCCAACCGGCCCATCTATGTGGCCCTGGCCGTCACCACCGAAGGCCGACGCGAGATCCTGGGCCTGTGGGCTGGCGACGGCGGTGAGGGCGCCAAGCACTGGCTGCACATCCTCACCGAGGTCAAGAACCGCGGTGTCAGCGATGTGCTCATGCTCGTCTGCGACGGGCTCAAGGGCCTGCCCGAGGCGGTGGAGACGGTCTGGCCGAGGACGATCGTGCAGACCTGCGTCGTCCACCTGCTGCGGAACTCTTTCCGCTATGCCGCCCGCCAGGACTGGGACAAGATCGCCAGGCTCCTCAAGCCCGTCTACACCGCTCCGACCGAGGAGGCCGCCCTGGAGCGGTTCGCCGAGTTCGCCGACGCCTGGGGCAGGAAGTATCCGGCGATCGTGAAACTGTGGGAGAACGCCTGGGAGGAATTCACTCCCTTCCTGCGGTTCGACACCGAGATCCGCCGCATCGTCTGCACCACCAACGCGATCGAGTCGGTCAACGCCCGGATCCGGCGAGCGGTCAAGGCCCGCGGCCACTTCCCGAACGAGCAGGCCGCACTGAAGTGCGTCTACATGGCGATCATGTCGCTCGACCCCACCGGCAAGGGCCAGGCCCGCTGGACCATGCGCTGGAAGACCGCACTGAACGCCTTCGACATCACCTTCGACGGCCGGCTCTCAGCGGCCTGCCAGTAACCCAACCACCCCAGTTACACCGCTCGTTTGACAGACCCCGCCCTCGGAGGAAGTGATGTTCAGCGGCGCCAGAAGGTCACCGGTCTCGCTGCTGCTGCCGGCCGCGTACACCACCTGGCTGTTGACCATCACGAACACACCGGCGAGCAACACGGTGATGGTGGCGGAGCGGATGGTGCCGGGGCTGGGACGACGCAGCATGGTCAGACCTGCCCGCTCTTCACACCGGCAGAGTCGGCCCACGGCTCAGGGACATCGGTCGCCGTGGCTGCGGTCGAGGTGCTGCGATGCCCCGGCGTGGTGGTGATGGACGCGGCGATGCGCGCGATGCGGGGGATGACGGTCTTGACCCGTCCGGTGTTCTGCCGTGGGCAGGTCAGCAGGAACTCGCCTTCCCTGCCTTGATGGCCGACGGGGGACAGCCCGCTGGTCACCAGCCGTACCAGTTCTTCGTCGTCAGGGTTGAGGCCGATGAACTCCAGACCGCGGCGGGCGCGTGCCCGGTCGGTGGTGCGGGCCAGTGCCCGGTAGGCCATCAGGCCGCGGTCCGGACCCAGTTCCTCGGCGTCGTGGGAACCGGCGATCAGGCCGGCGCCGTGCTTGCGGCCGTCGTGGAGGATCTCGTGCACCAGCGCGGTGCCTTCGGCGGATGAGGTGAGCCAGTACAGCTCGTCCAGGACCACGGCGGTGAACCGCTGCGGGTCCTCGAACGCGCTCTGCCGGGCGAGCGCCGCGATCAGGTACAGGACAGCCCGGCCGATAAGGGCCTCCAGCGGCTGCTGATGCAGCACCTCGGGGTTGTCGAACGCGGCCTTGGGCGGAAGCTTCAGTCCGGCCGTCGTAAGCACGATCATGTCGGATGCGCTGGAGGCATCCAGCCTCACCGGGGGCAGCCCGGGATCGAACACCATCCGGGCCAGCGGATTGGACGCCACAACCCGGACCAGACCGGCGAGGGTGGCCGCCGCGTCCTGCCGCCTGCCCGCCCCGCTCGCGCTCATCTCCTCAAGGACTTCCAGCACGCGGTGCATGGACGGTTTCTCGCCGGCGGCGGCCCGCTCGACCGCGTGGTGGAGGACCTCGCCGCTGGTGCTCATCGGCCCGATACCGAGCTGAAGGGTGAGGTAGGACAGGGCGTAGTGGCGGCCCTGCGGCCCGTCGAACATCCGCAGCGGGTCGATGGACACCTCGGCTCGGGCGGCGTCGACGATCTGGACCCGGCCCTTGGCGGCGCTGCGGGCGAAGGTAGCCCACTCGCGCACCGGTGTGCGGTCGATGCAGATCGCGCAGCCGCCGCGCGCCCACACGGCCTCCGCGATCAGTTTCTGCAGCACGCTCTTGCCCGCGCCGAGGTCCCCGACGATCCCCATCGACGCCGACGCGTCCTGCTTGGGCGCGTCCGCGACGTTGATCATCACGGGGCGGGTGGTGCCGCAGTCCAGGTCCAGGCCCAAGAACATCCCGTTCGGGTCGCCGACCTCTGCGGTGGTGAAGGCCCCGGACAGGGCCCAGTCCTCGGAGACCTGGTGCTGGGTGAACTCCCGCAGCATCCCCGGCCGCGCCGTGCCGGGCAGGCCCATGGTGAAGAGGGCTTCCTGCAGTCCGGCGGGGCGTACGGCCCGGTAGTCGGCGCCGCTGAGCAGCGCGGCTAGCGCCCGGGCCCGGGCATCGCAGACGGCGGCACTCGGCCCCCACACCGTCAGCACGGTCACTGACTGCACTTCTACTTCCACGGACGTGCGGGACAGACGGGCGTCCAGCTCGCCCAGGTCTCGGGCGGCGTCGGTGAGGGAGGCGGGCATGCCGGTAGGGCGGACGTCGTACTGGTCGGCCTGGTCGATCAGCTCGTTCTTCTTGCGCCGCACCTGCTCCCGCGCCTTCTCCGCCGGCACCAACGTCAGATCGACGGTGTAGTCGACCGGGAAGTCGAGCATCTCCAGCTGAGCGAACAGATCCGCGGCCTCCACGCCGACCGCCGGCGGGCACTCGGCAAGCGCCAGCTGCGCCTGATAGCCGACCCCGCGGTCCGTCTCGACCTGCAGCCACCGCCGCCTCAGCGGCGACCCGGCCTGCAACCGCCACCAAGCGGAGCGGCCCGACTGCGTGATCGGACCAACGCCCTTGAGCTCTTCGGTGTCGTCCAGCTCGGGGTCGATGCCGCCTTCTTGCAGGCGTGCCTGACCCAGGTCGGCGTAGCTGGGGGAGCGGAGCACACCGCCGTGGACGTGGCCGCCGTAGAGGGTGCTGGTTTCGGCTTCGGTCAGCAGCGGCTCCGCCAGGCCGCGGTGCAGGGCATGCTGGATCATCCACACGATCTCGGCCGGACGGGCCGTTCGGAACCCGATCCCGCCGGCGAGCGCGGCTTCCACCCGGGAGGCCTGCTCGCGGTACGCGTTCACCTCACGGCGGGCCACGGGCGCAGCCCGCATCCCGAGCACGGGGGCGACGTCTGCCCACATCGCTCCCAGCGACGCGGCCAACTGCCCGCCCGATTCGTTTTGCAGCGGCACCGCCAGCCACAGCGTGCGGCGGTGCATCTCCTGGCCCTCCAGGAGATTCAGGGTCGCCTCGACGTTCTCCACCCACGGAAGCGCACCCGCACCCGGGGCCTGCTCAGCCGGCTCGATGCCCTCGATCATTCTGAGGGCAACCTCGCCGGGATCGGCCTGCGCGCACAGCCCGAACAGCCGCGGCGCCCCGGACAGGGACCGCACCAGATGCGTGACCTTGGCCAGCTGCTCGTCCCGGACCGAGGCGGGCACGTAGGTGCCCTGGACGGTCTCTGTCCGCTGTCCCTTCGCGTCGGGGCCGGGGTGCAAGCGGTAGACGGCCCACACGCCGCCGTGTGTTGACCAGACCAGGTGACCGGCGATGTGACGGACTGGAACCCTCACCGCACACCCCCGCCCTGTCCGGCGAGTGCGAGGAGCTGCTGCACACCCGACACCGGCGCCACCGACACCGACACGGGCGCCACCGACACCGGTACCGGACGCGCCTGCTGCTGGGAACGCGACACTGACGACCGGCGGCCGGCCCGGGCCCGGACGCCACCCGGCTCCTGGGCGGCACGCTGCCGCACCGCCGCAGGGACAGCCCGATGGTGTCCTTCGATGGTGAAGCCGCCCAGCAGGGGGTGTGCGGCACGGTCGCGTGCGGCCCTGCCGCCGATGCGGCCGCCCTGCGGCTGCCAGGCCAGGAGCAGCCAGCCCAGCGCCGCCTGCAGCGGGGCACGCCCTTTGACCTTGGGCCGGCGTACCGCCCACACGGCCAGCACCCAGGCGACGACGGGGACCGGGCCCATCCACAACCACCAGCTAATGGTCTTGACGAGGAGGAAACCGCCGCCGACGAGGACGGCGATCTGCGCGGGGGTGTAGGGGCCGAGCGGGATCTTCCAGTCGGCGACCTTCCCCAGCACCCAGGGATGACGGCGCGCGATCGTGTAGAAACGCCCGACCCTGTTCGCGGCGGCCGCGCTCACAGCCCGCCTCCCGCGCCGTCGGAGCCCACGCGCGCGGCCGGGCCGGTTCCCCGCACGAGTCCCGGGACGGCGGGGGCGCCGTTGGCGGGGTTCTTCACCTCGTCGGTGAACATGTCCGCGAGGTCCTCACGGGAGTCGTACAAGCCCAACGCGATGATCATCAGCAGGAGGGCGCCGATCCCGGCCTTCAGGCTGAACCGCTGGACCATGATGACGACGACCAGCACGATCAGTCCGGCCTGCAGGCCCTTGGTCGCCCAGTCCTCGAACATGGTGATCCAGCTGTCGCCGAGCTCGTCCAGCTGCCCGGCCAGCACCACGCCACCCATCGTGTTCACCGCGCACCCCCGCCCTGGACGGTCCCGGACTGTGCGGCGACGTCCCACCGGCCGGAGTGGGCCGTGAGCGCGAGCTCGTAGGCCAGCGGCCACCGCCCAGTGTCATCCCGCGCCTCAGCCTGCACCCGGACCCGGACCTGCGTGCCGTCGGCCGGCACTGGCCCGGCGGCCGCGGCCTCCTCGACCGCCGACACCTCCCGCACGGTGACCGATGTGTAGGGGGCTGGGGAGACGGGCGCGAGCTTCGCCCCGGGAGCCAGGTAGCGGTCGACCTCGCCGGTGCCGGTGAGGTAGGCGCCAAGGAACTCACCCACCGTCGCCGCCAGGGAGCTGTCGGACGGAACGGTCACCGTGTACGGAGACGCGGGCACCGCGGCCCGGTCCGGACCGGCCACCACCCCGGGGACTGCGGTCACCGCGAACGAGACCCCTGTCCGGTCGGCGGTGACGGGGACGGTGAAGTAGCGCACCGTGCTGTCGACGTACTGCGCAGCGACCGTCACGGCCCATGCGTCCTCGTCGCGCTGCACACTGCGCACCGCGGTCACCGACGTCAGCTTCGGCTGTGCATCGGCTGCCCGGTCCGGCAGCGCGACGTCCGGGGCGAGGGACTGCGCAAACTGCGCCTGCGCACTGCCTGCCTCGTCCGCACTGCTGCGCAGCCACGCGTCGAGGAACACCTGCGCATAGCCTGCCGGGTCGGCCGCAGCGGCCTCCGTGCGCACCGGGGACGCCCTGTGGGGGGCTGCGGCCTCGGCGGTGGCCGGGCCGGAGGCCACCGCGACGGCCAGGGCGACGGGACCGGTGGCGATCGCGGTGAACAGCGCCAGGCGCGACAGGCGCACGCGCCGCCGCATCTTCTCCAACTCGACCCCTGCGGCGATCGCGGGGGCGGCCTCGCCGCGCGAGGACTTCTTGCCAGAAGGCATGGTCGAACTCCCAGGTCGGGAACCGGCTGTTGCTGACCTTGAGGAAATCCGTCAGCCCCGACCCGACCACCGACCACACAACCCGACCACGATCACGAACCGGTCACGAAGCTGTGGTAGACCCGACCATGGACCCGACCACGCCCCCTACAGGCACGCACCGGCCCTCAAGCACCACAGCTACGCGGAGGAGGAGGTGCGTTAGAGCATCAGGCAAGAGCCGCGCGCGGGTCTCCTCTGCGCACCGGCGGACCGACTGTGCATCCCCGCTGTGCACACTCGCCCGCGCACGCCGACTGTGCAGAACACCCCAGACATTGCGCAGTCACCTGCCCATTGAGCGCCGGACGCTATGTGCAGCCGCGAGTGTGCACACTCGCCACACGCGAAAGGCCCTTGGCCGGCCCGACTACAGGGCCGACCAAGGCTGGCCAGTGGGCAGGTCGGGGCTTCTTTGGAGGTGGCAGCGGCCTGCCTGGTCGGGGGCGCGGGGAAGACCTCGTGGTCGGTCCGACCATGGCTGGTCAGGCGCATGCCGCGCGAGCGACGGCGGTTCCGGGCGTGGCCGCCCGCCTGATCAGGGAAGCCAGGGTGTACTCCCGGTCCCATCTCGTGGCTTGGACCGCCCCTGCGCGTACCCGCCGTGAGGGGAGGACGGTGCGCCCGATTTCCCGCTGTGCACAACCGCCCTCGCCGACTGCGCAGAACCCCCCACGCGTTGCGCAGCGACCTGCACATTAAGCGCCGGAGGCACTGTGCAGCGGCGAGTGTGCACACCCGCGACCGGTTTTCGGGCGCGAAGCGAGCTCCGGCAGCCCGCGTACCGGTCGTTCCGGCGGAAAGCCCTTCGATGACCTCGCCACGTGACGGAGCCCGCCGCGAGGTGAGGTGAGGTGAGGTGACGTAATCAGAGCTGTGAAATCCCGTCGTATCACCTCACGGGCGCGAGCCGTCCTCCGCCCGCCACAGGTCGATGAGTTCCTGATCGCCGTTCTCGAGGCCGAGATCCTCAACGGTGACGCCGGCGTCGCTGAGCATCTCTCGCGTCGTCGCCCGGCCGGGGTAGAGGTTGGCAATGCGGGCCAGGTGCGCCTGCCGCCTCGATCCGCTTGATCGCCGCGCAGTCGCGCTCGGTCTCGTCAAGCGTGGCCCCAGGATGCCGGCGAGTGACGCTTCAGCGGGGCAGAACAGAGAACTCCGCCTCGGCCACCGCGCGAGCCACCGCAGCCTCCAGTCTCCCGGTCATACCCGGCAAGAAGCCGGCCTGGTGCCAGCGCCCGAGGCAAGCCGGACGGGTCAGCCAGCGTCCCTGCCGCGCTCGGAAGGCCCTTTGGCCGGGCCGACCACGGGGCCGACCACGGCCGTTTAGCGCGGCTGATGTCGGATCGTGACCGGTGGTCGGGGGTTGTGGTCGTCTGTCTGGTCGGAGGCGGCCGGTGGGCTGACCTCCATGGCTCCTGTGTGTGTCTCCTCATCTGGTGTCCTGGGTCGGCCCGTTGCCCTGGTCCGGCTACAGGGACTCGGCGGCCGCATGTTCCCGGTATGCGGGGATCCGCAGTGACTGGCTTCGGGGCGGGGATCCGCCGGGGCGTGATGGCCGCTGATCAGTTCACACAGATCGCCAACGGCCTGTTCCGGGACAGTCGACTGTCCTACAAGGCAAAGGGGATCTTCGGGTACATCAGCACGCACCGCAGCGGCTGGCACGTGACGATCGCCGACCTCGTCCGCCTGGGCCCCGACGGCAGGGAAGCGGTACGCGCCGGCCTAAAGGAGTTGGAGGAGCACGGCTACCTGATCCGTGAACGCCTGCGCCGCCCCGACGGCACCCTCGGCAAGAGCGTCTACTGCATCACCGACCACCCCGCCGTCCTGGAGCTAGCACCCACCGAAGCCGACTCGACGATCACGGTCACGGAGGCCGGACCCTCCAGGAGGGCCGGCGCGGGGATCCGGCGGGGCGCGATGGCAGGCGATCAGTTCACCCAGATCTCCAACGCTCTGTTCCGCGACGGCCGGCTGAGCCTCAAAGCGAAGGGGATCTTCGGATACATCAGCACTCACCGGGACGGCTGGCAGGTCACCGTCGCGGAACTCGTGCGCCGCGGCCGTGAAGGCGTCGACGCGGTCACCACCGGGCTCAAGCAGCTGGAGCAGCACGGATTCCTCCACCGCACCCGCGAGCGGAACCCCAACGGGACGCTCGGCCAGGCACTGTACGTCATCACCGATCTGCCCGACCCACAAAACCCCAGGTCACAACCAGAGTCGGGTTTTCCAGGACTGGATGAACCTACGTTGGCTGATCCCGGCACTAAGAACACCAACAGAAAGAAGACCAACAAGCAGAAGACCAGACCCCTCCGTCCCTGCGACCGCGCCGCCAGCTCGAGGGGTTCCTCGGGGACGGGCCGGTCGGAGGCAGCAGCGTCCGCGGCCGTCAGCTCGCCCGCGGCACCTTCAGCGCCCGACGCCTCGCCAGCGATCCCGCCCGTGCCTGCGGCCGATGAGATGCACCCCGGGATCCAGCTGCTGCTGGAGATCGGAGCCGCTCAGCCCGAGCTCCTGCTGACCGGAAAGGCGCTGACCGATCAGGGCAGGGTCGTGACCGTGATGCTGGAGTCCGGCTGGACCAGCACCCAGCTGCGCCACGTCATCGCCGGCCGCCCCCTGCCCGCCCCGGTGCGTACCAGCGTCGGCGCAATCATCGCCGCCCGCCTGCGCGCCGCCCAGGCCTACCCACCACCCGCCACCCTCACCCACCCGCACCACCACGACGGCGTACTGGACGACGAACCGCCCGCCGCAGCGACGCCCGAGCGGACGTTCACCGGGCCCGCGGCCCGCACCGTCACCGAAGCCCTCACCTACCGCGCCCTGGTCGAATGCGCCGGCTGCGGCGTCCCCGGCACCGCCCCCGGTGAGGACCTGTGCCCGGCCTGCCTCGACTGGCCCCTCTGTTCCACCTGCCCCGGCCCCACCCCACGCCGCGCCCACCCCCACAGCGACGGCCGCTGCACCACCTGCGCCACCGCCTTCACCGGCCCGACGGAGGGAAGTACGCCATGACCACCCCGACACCACCGGCCAGCGGCTTCTCAGAGCCGTTGCGCCCGTTCCGGCAGCAGCCACGGAGGTGGAACCGGGCACAGGCCCGCGCGCTGCGCAACGGTCACATCTGCTGCGGCGCCGGGTGCCCGGACGGCTGCGAGCCTGTCCTGATCCGCGAACGGACGGGCTGGGGGTGGATCGACTGGACGGTCCCGGCCGACGGGAGCCTGCCCCAGGAGCCTGACCGGATCGCCGTGTTCAGCCCGGTCGCCTCCCGAGCACAGCGCCTTGGGATGCGCTTGCTGGCCAGGCGGCCAACACACCGGCTCGGTCTCGGACCACTGGCCCTACGGCCGGCAACGGCCGCTGCCACGGTTCCCGCCCTGATCGCAGCCACCCTCGCCACCCTGCACGGCATCCCGCTGTCCATCGTCCTTCCGGCGGCCGCCCTGGCCCCGCTGCTCGCCGAGCACCTGCCCGACGTCCTCGACGCCCGCGCCGCCGAGAACGCCCGCATCCTCGGCGGCGGACCCGCCTGCCGCTACCTCCACCGCCTGGCCACCCTGCACACCACGCTCACCGACGCAGCCGCCCACCGCGACCACTACCAGGTACGGCGCGCTCTGCAGATCGGCCACCACCAACTCTTCGACACGGCCGACCTCCTCCAGCGCAGCGACACCCGCTCCGTCTCCGCCCGGCTCATCAGCCGCGAACGGCTGATGCTGCAACTCGCCGCCCAAGCTGCCGACATCCACACACCCACGCCCACGGCCGAAGATGCGCCCTCGGCCTGCCCTCAGCCGAACTCTCAGTGCCCGCTTCACCGATGAAGGAGGAAACCGACGTGCCCGACCACGGTTCTGAGCAGCCCACCGGCGGTGTGTACCTGCTCTTCGCCCACGAGGCGTACTACCCGACCCCCGGGAAGGAGATCAACACCTCGCTCGTGGCCGCACGCACCCTGCTACATCCCCGAGTCCGCCAGCCCGACGGCACCCGCATCCACGAACGCCTCACTCGCGGCCGCCGCCCGGGCGAGATCGTGCCCCTGGCCACGCTCACCCACGAACTGGACGGCGGCACGCTCTGGCCCCGGGTCGGCGACTGGCAAGCGGTCACCGCGGATCTGCTCCGGCTCATCCACGATCACGCGTGCGACGCTCTCAGCCTGGGCCTGCCGTCCCTCGTCCGCGCTCTGGTGTGCTCCGGCCCGCGCAGCGAGGTCCGCGCCTACGATCCTGAGACCGAGGACTACCAGGCCTTCGGGCCCGCCGACCGTATCGAGGTCCTGGTCGAAATCGGCAAGCAGCTCGCCCGGACGGAAGCCGGACGCCCCATGTGGCCGGGGGACATCCTGCACACTTCGAGAGACACGTCAGCGGCGGCTGGTCCTCGTCGGTCTCCTGAAGTACCCCAGCGCCCCTGAGGGCCGATGGGCGGTTCCTGTGGCCCAGGGGACTCCTGCGAGAACG
>NZ_AZUS01000037.1:0-34855 GCF_000527195.1 Streptomyces sp. CNH189 | reverse complement strand
CTGCTGCTCGGCGCCCGGCGGGGCATTCCGAGCGACGTGTACGTGCCGTTCCTGGTGACGGGCGTGTTCGTGTTCACGTTCACGCAGAGCTCGGTGCTGGCGGGCGTGCGGGCGATCTCGGGGAACCTGGGGCTGGTGCGGGCGCTGCACTTCCCGCGGGCGTCGCTGCCGGTCTCGTTNGCGCTGCAGCAGCTCCAGCAGCTGCTGTTCTCGATGATCGTGCTGGTCGTGATCATGGTGGGCTTCGGCAGCTACCCGAGCCTGTCGTGGCTGCTGGTGGTGCCGGCGCTGGCGCTGCAGTTCCTGTTCAACACGGGACTGGCGCTGATCTTCGCGCGGATGGGCAGCAACACCCCGGACCTGGCGCAGCTGATGCCGTTCGTGCTGCGGACCTGGATGTACGCCTCGGGCGTGATGTTCTCCATCCCCGCGATGCTGGAGGACAAGAACGTCCCGGCCTGGCTGGCGGACGTGCTGCAGTGGAACCCGGCCGCGGTCTACATGGACCTGGTGCGCTTCGCGATGATCGACGAGTACGGCTCGTCGTACCTGCCGCCGCACATCTGGGCGTTCGCGCTGGGCTGGGCGGTGCTGGCCGCCGTGGTCGGCTTCGTCTACTTCTGGAAGGCAGAGGAGAGGTACGGCCGTGGCTGACACCACCGAGGAGAAGACCCCGACCGTCATCGCCGACGGCGTCGACGTGGTCTACCGGGTCAACGGCACCGGCGCCGGACGCGGCTCCGCGACCGCCGCGCTCAACCGCATGCTGCGCCGCAAGCAGACCGAGAGGGCCTCCGGCGTGCGCACGGTGCACGCCGTACGGAACGTGTCGTTCGTCGCCCACAAGGGCGAGGCGATCGGCCTGATCGGCACCAACGGCTCCGGCAAGTCCACGCTGCTCAAGGCCGTCGCCGGACTGCTCCCGGTGGAGAACGGCCGCATCTACACCGACGGCCAGCCGTCCCTGCTCGGCGTCAACGCCGCTCTGATGGCGGACCTCACCGGCGAGCGCAACGTGCACCTGGGCGGCCTCGCGATGGGCATGTCCCGCGAGGAGGTCAAGGCCCGCTACCAGGAGATCGTCGACTTCTCCGGGATCAACGAGAAGGGTGACTTCATCACCCTGCCGATGCGCACCTACTCCTCCGGCATGGCGGCCCGCCTGCGCTTCTCCATCGCCGCCGCCAAGGACCACGACGTGCTGCTCGTCGACGAGGCGCTGGCCACCGGCGACCGCTCCTTCCAGAAGCGGTCCGAGGCGCGCATCCGCGAGCTGCGCAAGCACGCCGGCACCGTCTTCCTGGTCAGCCACAACAACAAGTCCATCCGCGACACCTGCGACCGGGTGCTGTGGCTGGAGCGCGGCGAGCTGCGCATGGACGGCCCGACCGACGAGGTGCTCCGGGAGTACGAGAAGTTCACCTCGGGCGGGGACCGGACCGTGCCGGCGCCCCGGCGGGCCGCGACGGCGCGATGACCGGCAGGAACCGCCTCGCGTAAGGGCGTGCGCGTCCCTGAGGCGCACGCCCCCACGGACGCGCGGGGGCACCCGACCGCACGCCTCTGCGCGCCCATTTGGGCGTATTGATGTCACTATGACCCGAGGGGACCGTCCCGCAGCGACGAGCCGAAGGAGCCCCCGCGATGCCCCAGCTCAGCGTCATCGTCCACGGGCCGAACACCCAGGACCACCTGACCGGCCTGCTCGACTCGCTCGTCGCCCACCCGCTGCCCGACGTCGAGGTGGTCGTCGCCGCCGTCGGCGACTGGGCCCGCGAGACGGCCGAGCGGCACACCCCGCAGCTCCAGGTGGTCCCCCTGCCCGACGGCACCTCCGACGCGGCGGCCCGGGCGGCGGGGGCCGCGCACGCCACCGGGCGCTGGCTGCACTTCGTCCGCGCCAAGGACGGCGTCCCGGCCGGCAGCCCGCGTACCGTCGCCGAGCGGACCGCCGAACTGCCCGCCGCCGTGGACGTCCTCCTCACGGACCACCTGCGCAGCACCTGGCGCAGCGCGGCCCTGCCCTCCGCCGACGGCCCCCTCCTCGCCCGCGCGGGCCGCACCGAGGCGTCCCTCGGCGACAGCGCCTACCTGCTGCGCCTGACCCCGCTGCTCGGCACCCGCGTGCTGCGCGCCGCGTTCTGGCGGGCCCACGAGGAGCTGTTCACCACCGACGACGAGCCCCGGGCCGCGCTGGCCGCCCTCCTGCTCGCCGACCGCGTCGCCTGTCTGCCGCACATCGCCCACGAGGACCGCCGGCTGCGCCCCGCGAGCCTCCCGCCGGTCACCGCCGAACAGCACCTCGCGACCGTCGACCGCTACGAGGCCCTGCTCGGCCTCGCCCGGGACCGGCCCGCCGTCTACACCGTCCTCTACGAGATCATGGTGCGGGACTGCCTGCGCACCTTCGCCCGCGGCACCATGCCCGAGCCGGCGGCCCGGGAGTTCTTCGACCGGGCCGGTGCCGCCGCCGTACGCCTGCGTCCCGAGGGGTACCGCCGCCCCAGTGGCCCGGAGGGCGTGCGCCGCTCACTGCTCGAGGAGGGCGCGTACACCCGGTACCGGGCCTTCCGGACCGCCAACCACGCCCGTCGCGCCCTGCGCTCCACCCTGCGGGCGGGCCGACGACAGGCCGGCGCCCGGATCCGCGACCACCAGTACCGCGCGGCGCTGCGCCGCCCCGTCGACCCGCACCTCGCGGTGTTCTCCGCCTACTGGAACCGGGGGGTCGCCTGCAACCCGGGCGCGATCGCCGCGGCCCTCGCCGAGCTGGCCCCGCACATCCACCCGGTGTGGGTGGTCACCGGGCGCAACGCGGCCCTGCTGCCGCCCGGCACCGACCACGTGGTGCCCGGCACCCGCCGCTACTGGGAGGTGCTCGCCACCGCGAAGTACCTCGTCAACAACGTCAACTTCCCGAACGCGGTGGTCAAGCGCCCGGACGCGGTCCATGTGCAGACCCACCACGGCACCCCGCTCAAGCGCATGGGCCTGGACCAGATGGCCTACCCGGCCGCCGCGCAGGGCCTGGACTTCGACGCCCTGCTGGAGCGCGTCGACAAGTGGGACTTCAGCGTCTCCGCCAACAGCCACACCACCCGCATGTGGGAGCGGGCCTACCCGGCCCGGTACGTCTCCCTCGACCACGGCTATCCGCGCAACGACGCGTACTACACGGCGGGCGCCGACGAGGTGCGCGCGGTCCGCGAGCGGCTCGGCATCGGTCCCGGCCGCCGCGCCGTCCTGTACGCGCCCACGCACCGCGACTACGAGGCCGGGTGGACCCCGCGCCTGGACCTCGCCGCTCTCGCCGAGCGGCTCGGCGACGACACCGTCCTGCTGGTGCGCGCCCACTACTTCTACGACTCGGGCGTCTCCCCGCTGACCGGCCTGCGCCGCTCCGGCCGGGTCGTGGACGTCTCGTCCTACGACCCCGTCGAGGAGCTGTGCCTGGCCGCGGACGTCCTGGTCACGGACTACTCGTCGATCATGTTCGACTACGCCAACCTGGACCGCCCGATCGTCGTCCACGCCGACGACTGGGAGACGTACCGCACCACGCGCGGGGTCTACTTCGACCTGATGGCCGAGGCGCCCGGCCCGGTGGCGCGCACCCAGGACGACCTGACCGAGATCCTCACCACCGACGCCTGGCGCGACGAGGGCGCCGCGAAGGCGCGGGCCGCCTTCCGCCGCCGGTTCTGCGAGTTCGACGACGGCCGCGCCGCCGAGCGGGTGGTGCGCCGGGTCTTCCTCGGCCAGGACGAGGCGTCCCTGCCCCCGGTGCTGCCCCTGGAGGAGCGCAGCCCGGCCCCGGCCCCCCAGGAGGTGACCGCGTGATGAGCACTCCCCGGGTCCCCGACGTCACCGTCACGGTGATCGTGCACAACGACGCCGGACGGCTGCCCCGCGCGGTGCGGTCCGTGTGCCGCCAGACGCACCACGACCTCGAGGTCGTCATCAGCGACGACCACTCCACGGACGACACCCCCCGGGTGGCCCGGGAGCTCACGGCCGCCGACCCGCGCGTGAGCTACCTGCGCCTGCCGGAGAACAGCGGCGGGTGCAGCGCCCCGCGCAACCGCGCCCTGGAGATCGCCCGGGCGCCCTACCTGATGTTCCTCGACAGCGACGACGAGCTTCCCGAGGGGGCGGTCGCGGCGCTGCTCGCCGCGCACCGCGAGCGGGAGATCGACTTCGCGATGGGCGCGGTGCGGCGGATCCGGGCGGACACCGGACGCCGGTCCACCTGGATGCCGCACCTCGTGGGCGAGCGCCGGACCCTGGACGGCATCGAGGACGACCCGCGGCTGTTCTTCGAGCACCTGGCGACCAGCAAGATGTACGCCCGCGCCTTCCTCGACCGGCACGCGCTGCGCTTCCCCGAGGGCATCCACTACGAGGACCAACTGTTCTCGGCGCAGGCCTACTGCCTGGCGAAGCGGTTCACCATCGTCCCCGAGCCGGTCTACCTCTGGTACATAGCCCCCTACGCGAGCTCCGACGCGGCCTCCATATCCAACCAGCGGCACCTGATGGCCAACGTCCGCGACCGGATACACGTACAGCGGCTGATCGACGCGTTCCTGGTGGAGAGCGGGCACGCGGCGCTGCGCGAGGACAAGGACCACAAGTTCCTCAAGCACGACTTCCGGATGTACGCGGGGGACCTGCCCTACCGCGACGAGGAGTGGCTCGCCGCCTTCGCCGACGAGATGAACCCCTACCTGGACACCCTGTCCCCGGGCGCCTACGCCCGGCTGCCCCGCGCCGAGCGGGTGGTGCTCCAGCTGCTCCGCGACCGCCGGCTGCCCGAGGCCCGGCTCGCGGCGCGCGGTCTCGGGTACGGCGTCGCCCCGCGGCGGACGACCGCCGACACCGAGGGCCGGGTCTACTGGGGCGACCGGGTCCCCGGCACCGTCGCCGCCCGGCGCGAACTGGACCTCACCGAGCTGGAACCGGACATCCGCCCGTTCTCCGGCGCCCCGTTCCGCCACGAGATCACCGGCATCGCCCGCGTCCCCGGGGCCGGCGCGTGCGTCGAGCTGACCGTGCGGACCCACGACCCGGCACTGCGCCTGCCCGTCGGCCCGCAGCGCGCGAGCCTCCTGATCTCCCCCGGCCGCCGCCGCCTCACCGTGCCCTTCCGCCTCGACCCGGTACGGCCCGGTGTCTTCGAAGGGACGGTACGGCTCGACCTGGCCGAGGCGCGGCTGCCGCTGAGCGGCTTCGCCGGGGCCCGGCATCCGCTGGTCCGGCTCACCGGCGGCGGCCAGAGCAACCAGGCCCTGCTGCTGGCGCCCCTCGACTTCCCGGCGCTGACCGCCCGCGTCCCCTACCGCTCCGGTGCCGCCCCGCACGAGGTGACGATCGAGCCGGAGGGGCACAACCCGGGCCGGCTCCAGGTGCGGTGGGAGCCGGTCGGCCTCACCGGGCTCGTCCGCCCGGCCGCCGCCCGCCTGGTCCGTCCCCGCCTGCGCAGCGCGGGCCGGCTGGTGGCGGGCGCCCTGCGCTGACGCCGTACGCCGGTGCCCGGCCGCCGGCTCACGGCACGGCGTACAGCACTTCCCCGCGCGGTCCCCGGGCCACCGGCCGCAGCGCGGGGTCGTCCAGCACGCCCCGGTGGTCCACCACCCAGCGCACCCCGTACTCCCGCTCCGTGCGCCGCCGCTCGGAAGCGGGCGTGCCCGCGGCGAAGTACGCCCGCGTGGCCGCCGTACGGCGCTCCTCGTCCGCCAGGAAGAAGTCGGGGTAGCCGGGGGCGACCGTGTACGGGCCGTACGCGGGCACCTGGCGGGCCACCCGCCCCTCGGCCATGACCACGTCGCCGTACCGCACCTGTCGCGTGAGCCAGCCGTACCCCGGCCAGGCGGGCCGGTACTTGTCCGCCACCGCCCCGGGCAGCGCGTCGGCCGGGACCACGTACCCGAGCATCCCCGCCTGCGCCCAGCCGCCGGCCAGCAGTGCCCCGGTGAGCAGCACCGCCCAGACGGCGCGGGCCCGGCGGCGTCCCCCCTCCAGGACCGCCGTCGCCGCCGCGAGCTGCGCCGGGATCGTCACCGCGGGCAGGGCGCGCCCCCACGAATAGCGTCCGGTCAGCCAGCCGGCCGCGACGATCAGCACGCCCAGGGCGAAGAAGACCACCAGTGGGTCCCGGTGGTCGCGCCGCCACCGGGGCACCAGCACGGCCGCCCCGAGCAGCACCAGCCAGAACCGCGCCGGGAGATCCTCGTACAGCACCCGGTGCACGTCCGCCAGCCCGTCCCCGGCGCCCATCAGCGCGAAGAAGCCGTAGTACGGCCACGCCCCCAGCGCCGCCACGCCCACCAGCAGCGCGGCACCGAGCCGGAGCCACACCGCGCGCCCGGGACGCGCCGCGACCACCGTGGCGACCGCGCCGGCCGTGGCCACCACCCCCGAGAACTGGTGGCAGAGCAGGATCACCGCCCACAGCACGCCGAGCCCGGTCCACACCGGCCACCCGGCCGGCCCACGCAGGGCCCCGGTCAGCCACGCCCAGAAGTGGAAGGCGAGCCCCAGGGTGAAGGTGCTCGGGTACGCCACCGTCAGGGCGAGTGAGTGCAGGCCGAGGAAGCCGCTCCACAGCAGGGGTGTCGTGCCCCAGAGCAGCAGCAGGCTCAGCAGGGCGAGCGCGGGCGCGGCCCGGTGCGCGCTCAGCGTCCGCGCGTACCGCCACACGCCCGTCACCAGCAGCACCAGTCCGGCCGCCGCGGCCAGGCGCAGCACCACGAACACGTCCAGGCCGGTCACCCGGGCGACACCGCCGAGCAGCAGCATCCACGGCGAGTAGTAGGGGCTCGGGGTGTCCGCGTCGACCAGCGGGTTGCCCGGGTCCAGCGGGGCGTGCCGCAGCCGCTGCACGGTCGCCGCGTGGATGCCCAGGTCGCCGATCCACGGGAGCCGTACGACCACCACGGCCAGCAGGACCAGGACCAGCCCGGCGGCGCCCGCGGCCACGGCCCGGCCGACGGTGCCCGGGCGGACCCCGGAGCGGCGCGTGCCGTCCTTTCCGGACACCCCGGACGGCGAGAATCGGACAGTCACACCACAGACCTATCCCGTCCCCGGCCCGCTCCACCGCTTCGCCGCCGATTCCCGCCCAAGGCACCACACGCCCAAGGCACCACACACGGCGCGAGGGGCGCCCCCGGACCTTCCGGCCCGGGACGCCCCTCGTCCGACGGCCCGCAAGGGCGGGCCCGGTGCCTTACGAGTGCGACCTCAGCAGCGTCCGCATGGTCCGCATCGCCACCGACAGGTTGGCGAGGTCGAACGCGTCGGAGCTGTGGATCTCCTCCAGCGTGGTGCGGGCCCGGCCCAGCAGCGCCGCGTTCTTCTGCTCCCACAGCGCGAACCGCTGCTCCGGCGTCGACGTGCCGTCGCCCTCCGCCAGCACGTCCGCGGTGACCGCCGCGTGCGCCGCGTACAGGTCCTCGCGGATCGCCGCGCGGGCCATCGACTGCCAGCGGTCCGCGCGCGGCAGCTCGATGATCCGGTCCATCAGCTGGGTGATGCGCAGCCGGTCGGCGAGGTCGTAGTACACCTCGGCGACGTCCAGCGGCTCCTTGCCCATCCGGTCGGCCACGGACACGATGTCGAGCGTCGGGAAGGCGGAGGAGAAGCCGGCGACCCGGGTGGCGAGCTCGTCCGGCACACCGGCGCCGCTGAGCTCGTCGTAGATCTTCTGGTACCAGCCCAGATCCTCGCCGCGCAGCAGCTTCGGCAGCTGCGCCCAGACCAGCTCCACCCGCTCGGCGAAGAACGACACCGTCTCCTGAAGCTGCAGCGGCTGCGGCCGGTTGTTCAGCAGCCAGCGCGTGCCGCGCTCCACCAGGCGGCGCGAGTGCAGCCGGATCCGGGTCTGGGTGGCGGCGTCGACCTTGGTGTCGAGCGCCTCCACGCCGTCCCACACGACCGAGGAGCGGAAGATGGCGCGGGCCGCGGTCTGCGCCCGGACGATCTCCTCCAGCGACGCCCCGGTCTCCTCGCGCATCCGGTGCAGATACGTGGTGCCGCCGGTGTTGACCGTGTCGTTGACCAGCACGGTCGTGGTGATCTCACGGCGCAGCGGGTGGCTGTCGATGTGCTCCCCGAACTGCTCGCGCAGCGCGGTCGGGAAGTACGCGTGCAGCAGACCCTTCAGGTACGGGTCGTCGGGCAGCGAGGTGTGCATCAGCTCGTCGGCGACGGTGATCTTCGTGTACGCCAGCAGGACGGCCGTCTCCGGCCCGGTCAGGCCCTGCCCGGAGGCGAGCCGCTCGCGGATCTGCCGGTCGGTGGGCAGGAACTCCAGCGCCCGGTCGAGGTGGCCCTCGCGCACCAGGTGCTTCAGGAAGCGCTGCTGCGCGTGGATCATGTCCTTGGACTGGGCCAGCGCGTTGGAGATGGCGGTGTTCTGCGCGTAGTTGTTGCGCAGTACCAGCCGCCCGACCTCGTCGGTCATCTCGGCGAGCAGCTTGTTGCGCTGCTTCACCGTCATGTCGCCTTCCTTGACCAGGCCGTTCAGCAGGATCTTGATGTTCACCTCGTGGTCGGAGGTGTCCACGCCCGCGCTGTTGTCGATGGCGTCGGTGTTCTGCCGGCCGCCGTGCAGCGCGAACTCGATCCGGCCGAGCTGGGTCATGCCCAGGTTGCCGCCCTCGCCCACGACGGCGACCCGCAGGTCCTTGCCGTCGACGCGGATCGCGTCGTTGCCCTTGTCACCGGCGTCCGCGTGGGACTCGGTGGACGCCTTGACGTAGGTGCCGATGCCGCCGTTCCACAGCAGGTCGACCGGCGCCTTGAGGATGGCCTTCATCAGGTCGGCCGGGGTCATCTTGGTGACGCCGGACTCGATGCCGAGGGCCTCGCGGATGTGCGCGTTGACCGGGACGGACTTCGCGCTGCGCGGGAAGATCCCGCCGCCCGCCGACAGCAGCGAGGTGTCGTAGTCGGCCCAGGAGCTGCGGGGCAGCTCGAACAGGCGGCGGCGCTCGGCGTAGGAGGTGGCCGCGTCCGGGGCCGGGTCGATGAAGATGTGCCGGTGGTCGAAGGCGGCGACCAGCCGGATGTGCTCGCTGAGCAGCATGCCGTTGCCGAAGACGTCACCGGACATGTCGCCGATGCCGACGACGGTGAAGTCCTGGCTCTGGGTGTCCACGCCCAGCTCCCGGAAGTGCCGCTTGACGGACTCCCAGGCGCCGCGGGCGGTGATGCCCATGCCCTTGTGGTCGTAGCCGGCCGAGCCGCCGGAGGCGAAGGCGTCCCCGAGCCAGAAGTTGTAGCTCTCGGCGACCTCGTTGGCGATGTCGGAGAAGGTCGCGGTGCCCTTGTCGGCGGCGACGACGAGGTAGGTGTCGTCCTCGTCGTGCCGGACGACGTCCGCCGGGGGCACGACCTCGCCGGCCACCATGTTGTCGGTGATGTCGAGCAGCGCGGAGATGAACGTCCGGTAGGAGGCGATGCCCTCCGCCATCCACGCGTCGCGGTCGACGGCCGGGTCGGGCAGCTGCTTGGCGACGAACCCGCCCTTGGCGCCGACCGGCACGATGACGGTGTTCTTCACCATCTGCGCCTTGACCAGGCCGAGGATCTCGGTGCGGAAGTCCTCACGCCGGTCGGACCAGCGCAGACCGCCGCGCGCGACCTTGCCGAAGCGCAGGTGCACGCCCTCGACGCGCGGCGAGTACACCCAGATCTCGAACGCCGGACGCGGCGCCGGCAGGTCCGGGACGGCCTGCGGGTCGAACTTCATGGAGACGTAGTCGTGCGGCTCGCCGCCCGTCGCCTCCTGGAAGAAGTTGGTGCGCAGCGTCGCCTTGATGACGGTGAGGAAGGAGCGCAGGATGCGGTCCTCGTCGAGGCTCGCGACCTGGTCGAGGGCGGCGTCGACCTCCTCCAGCAGGGCGTCCACCAGTTCGTACCCGGCGCGCTGCCGGTCCGGCGACATCCGCGCCTCGAACAGCGAGACGAGCAGCCGGGTGGTGTGGACGTTGTGCCGGAGGGTGTCCTCCATGTAGTCCTGGCTGAAGGTGGACCCCGCCTGGCGCAGGTACTTGGCGTACGCCCGCAGCACCATCGCCTGGCGCCAGCCGAGTCCTGCGCTCAGCACCAGGGCGTTGAAGCCGTCGTTCTCCGCCTTGCCGGTCCAGGTCGCCGCGAAGGTGTCCTGGAAGCGCTCGCGGGCGTCGTCGCCGAGGTAGTCCACCCCGCCGCCGGGCGCCTGGGGCATCCGCAGGCCGAAGTCGTAGATGTAGGCCACGCTGCGGTCGTCGCACCGCAGTTCGTACGGCCGCTCGTCGACGACCTCGACGCCGAGGCGCTGCAGCACGGGCAGCACCGCGGACAGGGAGACGGCCTCGCCCGTGCGGTAGATCTTGAAGCGGCGCTCGTCGGGGGCCGCGCCCACCGGCTCGTACAGGCTGAGCGCGAAGTCCTGCTCCTCGCTCAGCTCCTCGAGGCGCACCAGGTCGGCCACGGCGCTGCGCGGCGAGTGGTCGGCCTTGTAACCCTCGGGGAAGGCACCGGCGTAGCGGCGCAGCAGCTCGGCGGCGCGCTCCTCGCCGAACTCGGTGTTCAGCGCCTCGGCGAAGCCGTCGGCCCAGGAGCGGGCGGCCGCGACCAGCCGGGCCTCGATGCGCTCCTTGTCGCTGTCGGACAGGTGCCGCAGTTCGGTGCCCTGCGGGACGCGGACGACGAAGTGCAGCCGGGAGAGGACCGACTCGGTGTTCCACGCGGTGAAGTCGACGCTGATGCCGCCGAGCTCCTCCTTGAGGATGTCGATGATCCGCAGCCGGACGCCGGTGGTGTAGCGGTCGCGGGGGAGGTAGACGAGGGCGCTGTAGTAGCGGCCGTACTCGTCCTGGCGCAGGTACAGGCGCAGCCGGCGCCGCTCCTGGAGGTAGAGCACCGAGGTGGCGATGGACTGCAGCTCCCCGGCCGGGGTCTGGAACAGCTCGTCGCGCGGGTAGGTCTCGAGGATCTGCAGCAGGTCGCGCCCGTCGTGGCTGTGCGGCGAGAAGCCGGCCCGCTCCAGGACGTCCTCGACCTTGCGCCGGATCACCGGCACCCGGCGCACGGACTCGGTGTAGGCGGCGGACGAGAACAGGCCGAGGAAGCGCCGCTCACCGACCACGTTGCCCTCGGCGTCGAACTTCTTGACGCCGATGTAGTCCAGGTACGACGGCCGGTGCACGGTGGCGCGGCTGTTGGCCTTGGTCAGCACCAGCAGCTTGTGCTCGCGGGCCTTGGCGCGGGCGTCGGCGGGCAGCCGCTCGAAGGACGGGCTGACCGGGTGGTCCTCGTCGGCCCCGTGGTGCGGGTCGGAGCGCAGGATGCCGAGGCCGGTGCCGGGCACGGCGGCCAGCGAGTCGTCGTCGCGCAGCTGGTACTCGCGGTAGCCGAGGAAGGTGAAGTGGTCGTCGGCCAGCCAGTGCAGCAGCTCGCGGGCCTCCTCGACCTGCAGCGACGGCAGGTCGGCGGGGACGGGCTCGCCGGGCAGCGCGTCGGCCAGCGCGGTCGCGGCCTGGCGCATCTTGCCCCAGTCCTCGACGGCCTCGCGGACGTCGGACAGCACCCGCAGCAGATCGGCGGTGATCTGCTTCAGGTCGCCGCGGTCGGTCTCGCGGTCGATCTCCACGTGGATCCAGGACTCGACGTGCGCGTCGTGCGGCAGGTCGCTCGCGTCCTGCGGGAGGTCGCCGCCGACCGGGTCGGAGAGGACCTCGATCAGCTTGCCGGTCACGTCCCGGCGGACCACGAACTGCGGGTGGATGACCACGTGGATGCCGCGGCCCTGGCGGGTGAGTTCGTTGGTGACGGAGTCGACCAGGAAGGGCATGTCGTCGGTGACGACCTCGACGACGGAGTGGCTGCAGGTCCAGCCGTTCTCCTCGACGGTCGGGGTGTGCACCCGGACGTTCGCGGTGCCCTGCGGGCGGTTCGCCGCGAGCCGGTGGTGCGAGACAGCGGCTCCGAAGACGTCGACCGGGTCGCGGTCGGTGAGATCCTCCGGGGCGGTGTGCAGGTAGTAGCGCTGGAGGAACGCGAGGACGGTGTCCCGGTCGGGCGTGTCCTCGTCCGCGGTCCCAGTCGGTAGTTTCCCCCCGGCCGGGCTGTTCTCAGCTACCCGGGCGGCCCGATCGAGCAGCTCGGCCTTGGCTTCGTCCAGCTTGGTCTGCATGGTCCTCTGGCTCCTGTCGCGCGCCGTTGCGTGACGTAGAAGGAAGTACGGTCTCCGACCTCGTGGTGCGGTGGTACGACACGGGGTGTCCGGTCTGTGCCGACGTTATGCCGCGAGGTGAGAGGAGCGGGGGCTTCTCGGCGGAATTCGATGCGTCCGACGGGTGTGACTCTGCTCTCCGTGACGCCTGCCCCCCTGGGGTGCGCCGCGTCCCGTGCCGCCCGCGAGGATCAGCGGTCGCCACCCGGTCACGGATTTCGTCCGTGCACGCCGGGCGCACAGCGGGGACGCCACGGTCCCCGCGAGCTATCGCGCTGATCACGCCACCTAGGCTATCGCCCTCCGGAGGGGCCCCGTCATGAGCCGTATGTGTACAAAACCGGGGGGCGAACTTTGACGTTTCGCACAGTGCGCCGGCGTCCTTCCGGTCAGCCGCCGGCCGCCAGGCGCTCCGCCTGGACCACCGCCTCGCCCAGGGTGTCGACCACCGGAACCCCGACCGCCTCCAGGCTCGCCCGGCCGTGCGAGCCGCCGGTGTAGAGCACGGCCCGCGCGCCCACGTGCCGGGCGGCCAGCGCGTCGTCGGCCGCGTCGCCGATCACCACCGTGCGCCGCGGGTCCACCACGTCGCCCAGCGCGCCCAGGTGGCGCACCATGTGCTCCGCCTTGCTGCCGCCGGACGGACCGGTCCGTCCGTCGACGCGTATGAAGTGCGGGGCGATGCCGAAGTCACGCACCAGGGGGACCAGGTCGTCGTGTCCGTACATGCTGAGGATCGACTGGCTGCGGCCCGCCGACGCCCACGCCCGCAGCAGGTCCTCCACGCCGTCGGCCAGTCCGCAGCGCACGCGGTGGTCCGTGTAGTGGCGGTGGAAGGTGGCGTCCATCAGCTCCCACTCGGCCTCGCTGGGCAGCCGGCCCATCAGCCGCTCGTAGAACTTCGGCACGGGCACGCAGTACAGCTCCCGGTACCGCTCCAGCGTGATGGGGGCGAGGCCCAGCTCGGCGAAGGCGGCGTTCGTCGCCCCGATGACCGCGTCGACGTCGTGGAACAGCGTGCCGTTCCAGTCCCAGACGATGTGTGCGTCGTTGTGCGTCCCCATGCCGGAAAACCTACCCGGACCCGCCGACATCGCCGACATCCCGCTGCGCCGCAGGTCAGCCGATCAGCTGGGGGATCTCCTGGGTCGCGAACCACAGCAGCTCGTGGTCCTCCGCGCCGTCCACCACGAACTGCGCGTCGTCGTCGCCCTTGTCCGCCGCGTCCAGCGCCCGCGCGGCGGCCGCCACGTCCGTCTCGGCGTCCGCCGCGTCGGCGTGCACCGCGGCCGCCTTGGCCAGCCGTACGGCCCCGGCGAGGCGCACCTCGCCCAGCGCGGCCGGGTCCAGGCCCTGGTCGAGATCGGCGGAGGCCGCGCCGTCGGCGACGTCCACGGCGACCACGACCCGGCGGCGGGGCGCGCCGGGGTCGGCCGCCAGCAGCCGGAGGGAGGCCAGCGCGGCACGGCTCAGCGCGGCGTACTCCAGCTCCTCGATGTCGTCGGAGAGGTACCACTCGCGCAGCGCGGGCGTCACCGCGTACGCGGTGAGGGGACCGTCGCCCAGCTGACCCGTCCTGTGCGCCTCGGCGAGCCCGGGGAGAGTCAGGGGGACGTAGACGCGCATGGTGGGCCGCTTTCGTCTGCTCGGGGACTCGGCAAGGGTTCAGAATACGTGCCCGCGGCCGTACGGCGTCCCCCATCGAGTCCCCGCCCGCACCCCCGGACACGTCAAGGCACGTCCGGAATGTCACCCGCCCCGCCCGCGTGAACACGGCCCCGGCACCCGTCCGGTCACCTTGATAGGTGAACTTCCCCGCCCGCTTCGGGCGGCCCGCCGCTCCTTGCCACGCCGCCGCACGGCCCCGTACAAGATCCCCACACGAAGTTACTGCCCGGTACCCCGGCTCCCCCCGCCGGCGGCCCGGGCCTGTCGAACGGGGTCCCTCGTGCACAAGGTCATGAGCCGCACACCACACCACACCCCCACCCGCCCCCCGACCCGCCCCGACGTCCGCCGTCCTGGCCCGTCCGCCCGCCCGGCACCGGCCGCCACGCCCGGGAACGGCCCCACGGCCCCACCCGGACGTCCCGGGAACGGCGCCACCCCGCCCGGCGCCGCGGGCAGGCCGTCCACCACCGGCATCCTCGCGGCCCCCGCCGCGCGGCCGGCAAGCGGCGCCGCCCCGCATGGCGTCACCCGGCCCGCCGACACGGCTTCTGCCTCCATCAGGCGTCCCGCCGGACGCCCCGCGACCGGGCGCCCGTCGCTCGCCGACGCGGTCCCGCCACGAGTCCCCACCGGCGGGGCCCGTCTCGCTCCCCCGCCCGGCGCGGGGCGGCCCGGCGGGGCGGGGCGGGGGCGGCCCGCCGACAACCGGCCCTCGGGGCGTGCGGCGGGGCGAGGGCGGCCGGGCGCCACGCCCGCGTCCGTGTCCGCGTCCGTGTCCGTGTCCGTGTCCGCGTCCCGGGCGGCAACGCGCGCGGGCCGGGGCGGGGCTGTGGGCGGGGTGCCCGTCCGCGTCCCCCAGCCCCGCCCCACCGACCGCTTCGCGGACCTCCTCGTCGCCGTGCTCAGCGGCCAGCGCCCCGTTCACGCGATGCTGCGGCACAGCGCCGGCCAGGCCTACGACGAGCTGATCCGGCTCGCCGAGCGAGGCCCGCTGCGCACCCGCGGGGTGCGCCCCGTGGTCCGCGACATCGGCTGGTTCGAGCCCCGGGAGGGCGCCATCGAGGCGTTCGCCCGGATCGGTGCCGGGGACAGGCTGCGCGCCATGGCCTTCCGGCTGGAGCGCGGCCGTGATCTGCGCTGGCGCTGCACCGCCGTCGAACTGGGCGTCCCCCGCTGAGGCGCGCACGACGGCCGAGGGCCGGGCACCCTCAGGTGCCCGGCCCTCGGCCGGTGGTCACGGCCGCTCCTCACGAAGCGGCGGCGACCGTCACTTCTTGCGACGCCGCCCCCGCGCCTGCTTGCGGCGCTCCGCGCGCGTGAGGCCGTCGGCCTCCGAGCGCACCGGCTCCTCGTCGGTGGCCAGCTCGCCCTCGACGGTGCCGCCCTCGCCGTCCACCGTGGGCGCGGAGAAGTGGAGGGCCCGCCGCTGTGGGGCGTCGAGCCCCTTGGCGCGGATCTCCGGCCGGGGCCCGCCCTGCGCGGGCACCGCGTCCTGCTTCTCCAGGTCGGCGACCGGCTTGACGTCCTCGACCGGAACCTCCTCGACCTGCTGCTCCACCTGGACCTCCAGGTTGAACAGGTAGCCGACGGACTCCTCCTTGATGCCGTCCATCATCGCGCTGAACATGTCGAAGCCCTCGCGCTGGTACTCGACCAGCGGGTCCTTCTGGGCCATCGCGCGCAGGCCGATGCCCTCCTGGAGGTAGTCCATCTCGTAGAGGTGCTCGCGCCACTTGCGGTCCAGCACCGACAGCACGACCCGGCGCTCCAGCTCACGCATGATCTCGGAGCCGAGCTGCGCCTCGCGGGCCTCGTACTGGGCGCGGATGTCGTCCTTGATGGACTCGGAGATGAACTCGGCGGTCAGACCGGCCCGGTCACCGGCCGCATCCTCCAGCTCCTCGATGTCGACGCTCACCGGGTAGAGCTGCTTGAACGCGCCCCACAGCCGGTCCAGGTCCCAGTCCTCGGGGAAGCCCTCGGTGGTCTCCGCCTGGACGTAGGCGTCGATGGTGTCGTCCATGAAGTGGTGGATCTGCTCCTGCAGGTCCTCGCCCTCCAGGACGCGGCGGCGCTCGCCGTAGATGACCTCGCGCTGCCGGTTGAGCACCTCGTCGTACTTCAGGACGTTCTTACGCGTCTCGAAGTTCTGCGTCTCCACCTGCGACTGCGCGGAGGCGATCGCGCGGGTGACCATCTTGTTCTCGATCGGCACGTCGTCCGGCACGTTCGCCATGGACATCACGCGCTCGACCATCTGCGCCTTGAACAGCCGCATCAGGTCGTCACCGAGCGAGAGGTAGAAGCGGGACTCGCCGGGGTCGCCCTGACGGCCGGAACGACCGCGCAGCTGGTTGTCGATGCGCCGCGACTCGTGCCGCTCGGTACCGAGGACGTACAGGCCGCCGAGCTTCTCGACCTCGTCCTTCTCGGCCTTCACGGCCTGCTCGGCACGCGCGAGGGCCTCCGGCAGGGCCGCGGCCCACTCCTCGATGTGCTCCTCGGGGTCGAGGCCGCGCTGGCGCAGCTCCGCCTCCGCGAGGTCCTCGGGGTTGCCGCCGAGCTTGATGTCCGTACCACGGCCGGCCATGTTCGTGGCGACCGTGACGGCGCCCCGGCGGCCGGCCTGGGCGACGATCTGCGCCTCGCGCTCGTGGTGCTTGGCGTTCAGCACCTCGTGCTGGATGCCGCGCTTGCTGAGCTGCTGCGAGAGGTACTCGGACTTCTCGACGGACGTGGTGCCGACGAGGATCGGCTGCCCCTTGCGGTGCTTCTCCTCGATGTCGTCGACGACCGCCTCGAACTTGGCGACCTCGGTGCGGTAGATCAGGTCCGACTGGTCCTTGCGGACCATCGGGCGGTTGGTCGGGATGGGCACCACGCCGAGCTTGTAGATCTGGTGGAACTCGGCGGCCTCGGTCATCGCCGTACCGGTCATGCCGGACAGACCCGGCTGCTCCTTGCCGCTGTGGTCGTGGCGCTTGTACAGGCGGAAGAAGTTCTGCAGGGTGATCGTGGCGAGGGTCTGGTTCTCGTCCTTGATCGGCACGCCTTCCTTGGCCTCGATGGCCTGGTGCATGCCCTCGTTGTAACGGCGGCCGGCGAGGATACGGCCGGTGTGCTCGTCGACGATCATGACTTCGTCATCGATGATGACGTAGTCCTTGTCCTTCTTGAAGAGCTCCTTCGCCTTGATGGCGTTGTTCAGGTAGCCCACGAGCGGGGTGTTCACCGACTCGTACAGGTTGTCGATGCCCAGCCAGTCCTCGACCTTGGCGACACCGGACTCGTGGATGGCGACCGTGCGCTTCTTCTCGTCGACCTCGTAGTCGCCGGTCTCCTCGATGCCCTTGAGCGGGTTGCCCGGCTCACCGCGCTTGAGGCGCTTCACCAGCTTGGCGAAGTCGCCGTACCACTTGGTGGCCTGGTCCGCGGGACCGGAGATGATCAGCGGCGTACGGGCCTCGTCGATGAGGATCGAGTCGACCTCGTCGACGATGGCGAAGTTGTGGCCGCGCTGTACCAGCTCTTCCTTCGACCACGCCATGTTGTCGCGCAGGTAGTCGAAGCCGAACTCGTTGTTCGTGCCGTAGGTGATGTCGCAGGCGTACTGCGCGCGGCGCTGGGCCGGCGTCATGTTGGCGAGGATGCAGCCGACCTCGAGGCCCAGGAAGCGGTGGACGCGGCCCATCATCTCCGAGTCGCGCTCGGCCAGGTAGTCGTTGACCGTGATGATGTGGACGCCCTCGCCGGACAGGGCGTTGAGATACGCGGGCAGGGTGCCGACGAGGGTCTTGCCCTCACCGGTCTTCATTTCCGCCACGTAACCCATGTGCAGGGCGGCGCCGCCCATCATCTGCACGTCGTAGTGGCGCTGGCCCAGGACACGCCGGGCGGCCTCGCGCACGGTGGCGAACGCCTCGGGCAGCAGGTCGTCCAGGCTCTCACCGTCGGTGTAGCGCTGCTTGTACTCATCGGTGAGGGCCCGCAGCTCGGCGTCGGAGAGGCCTTCGAAGTCCTCTTCGATGGAGTTGACCTGGTCCGCGATGCGGTGCAGCTTGCGCAGGATTTTGCCTTCGCCTGCACGCATGATCTTCGAGAGGACGGACACGGGGGTTGGTCTCCTTGCCGGTCGGGCCTGGGACGGTCGGTTTCCGTTTCACTGACTGAGCAACGGCCATCGTATGCGAGGACCCCTCCACGCCGGGAGGCCTGCCGGGGCGGTGACCGTCCGCCGCAGCCGAACCGTGGCACGGCCGCTACACGGACAACGTCCCAGGCGCCCGGATGGTGCCGCGGCGACGGCGGTGAATCGCGCGCGGAGTGATCATCACCTCACGCACGGCGAGAGGGATGGCGCCACCCGCCCCGGCGCGAGCAGAATCGGCCGATGGAACCCGTCATGCTCACCACCGACCGCCTGCTGCTGCGCACCGTCGGCCCGCAGGACACCGACGCGGTGTACCGGATCTGCCAGGACCCGGACATCCAGCGCTGGACGACGATCCCCTCGCCCTACCTTCCGGAGCACGCGCGCGGTTTCACGGAGCAGATCGCGCCGGACGGCTGGGCGAACGGCTCGATGTTCACGTTCGGCGTCTTCCTGCCCGCCGGGGAACTGACGGGCATGCTCAGCATCACCCTGCGGTCCTTCGGCACCGGCGAGATCGGCTTCTGGGGGGCCAAGGAGCACCGCGGCAACGGCTACATCACCGAGGCCGCCCTGGCCGCGTGCCGCTGGGCGTTCACCCGGATGTCGATCGACCGCGTGGAATGGCGCGCGGAGGTGGGCAACGCGGCCTCCCGGGCGGTGGCCGAGCGGGCCGGCTTCACCGTCGAGGGGGTCCTGCGCTCCTCGCTCGTCAACAAGGGGGTGCTGCGGGACGGCTGGGTGGGCTCCCTGCTCCCCTCCGACCTGGGCCTTCCGTCCACCACGCCCTACGTGCCGGGCAAGGTCTGACCCCAAGGCACCGGGTCGTTGTCGGTGCCGCCCTCTATCGTGCGGACCTATGACGACCCTCCCGCGTCCGCTCACGGAACTCTCGGCCGACGAGGCCCGCCGCATCGCCCTGCGGGCCCAGGGATTCCTCGGTGCCCCCGACCGGCGCGCCGGTGTGCGTGGCGTCCTGCGCCACCTGGGCGCGGTGCAGCTCGACACCATCTCCGTCCTCGCCCGCTCCCACGAGCTCGTGCCCTACGCCCGCCTCGGCGCCGTCGGCCGCCGCACGGTGGAGGAGGCGTACTGGACGCAAGGGTCAGGGCGGCCGCACGCCTTCGAGTACTGGTCGCACGCCGCGTGCATCCTGCCCGTCGAGGAGTGGCCGCACTTCGCCTTCCGCCGCCGTGCCTACCGCGCCCGCCCGCACTGGAACCACGACCTGCCCGAGGGCACCTACGACCAGGTGATCAAGCAGCTGCGCACGGAGGGCCCCCTGACGGCCACCGAACTGGGCGGCGCCAAGCGCACCAGCGAGTGGTGGGACTGGTCCGGCACCAAGGTCGCCGTGGAGCGCGCCCTGATGTACGGCGAGGTGGTGTGCGTGAAGCGGCGCGGCTGGAAGCGGGTGTACGACCTGGCGGAGCGCGCGATCCCGGCGGACCTGCTGCATGACGAACTGGACGACAGGGAGTGCCTGCGCCGCCTGGTGCGGCTGGCCGGGCAGTCCCTCGGCGTGGGCACGCGGGCGGACATCGCCGACTACCACCGCCTCAAGGGCGAGCAGGTCGACGCGGTGATCGCCGACTCGGGCCTGGTGCCCGTCACGGTCGCGGGCTGGTCCAAGCCGGCCTGGGCGGACCCCGCGGCCCTGGCCGCCCCGCCGCGCGGCCGGCACCGGACGACGCTGCTGTCGCCGTTCGACTCCCTGATCTGGGAGCGGGCCCGCACGGAGCGGATCTTCGGCTTCACCCACCGCCTGGAGGCGTACGTCCCCAAACCCAAGCGCGTGTACGGCTACTTCGCGATGCCCGTGCTGGCGGGCGGGCGGCTGGTGGGCCGGGTGGACCCGGCGCGGGAGGGCCGCACCCTGGTGGCCAAGCAGGTCACGCTGGAGGGCCGGACCGCGGTGCCGGCCGTGGCGCAGGCCCTGGTGGAGGCCGCGGGCTGGGTGGACTGCACGGACGTACGGGTGGAGGGGGTCGACGCGCCGGAGCTGCGCGAGGCGCTCACCGGGGAGCTCGCCCGCCTGCTCGCCTGAACCCCTGCCGCCCTTCGGATCAGTGCCTCGCCGGTCCGTGGGGCGGCCCGCACGCCCTTCGGACGCGTGCCTCGCGCCGCCGTCAGCGGATCTCGAGGATCTTCTCCCGCATCGCGTAGACCACGGCCTCCATCCGGGAGTGCAGCTGCAACTTCTCCAGGATGTTGCGCACGTGGTTCTTCACGGTGTTCTCGGAGATGAACAACTCCTTGGCGATGTCCCGGTTGTTCATCCCCGTGGCGACGAGCTTGAGGACCTCCAGCTCCCGGTCGGTCAGCCGGGGTGCGGGGACGAGCCGGCGCTCGTCGGTCCGCTGGATCATCGACTTGAACTCGGTGAGCAGCTTCGACGCCATGGAGGGGCTGATCTGCGACTGCCCGTCGGCGACGGCGCGGATGGCGGTGGCGACCTCGTCGGTGGAGATCTCCTTGAGGAGGTAGCCGGTCGCGCCCGCCTTGATGGCGTCGTAGAGGTCGGCCTCCTCGTCGCTGATCGTCAGCATGATGATCTTGGCGCTGGGCGCGACCTCCTTGATGGAGGTACAGGCCTCGATCCCGCCCCGCTTGGGCATCCGCACGTCCATCAGGACGATGTCGGGCAGCAGGTCAGCCGCCTTCTCCACGGCCTCGGCGCCGTCCCCCGCCTCGCCGACGACCTGGATGTCCTCCTCGGCGGCGAGCACGATCTCCAGTCCGCGGCGGAACAGCGCGTGGTCGTCCACCACGAGGACTCTGATCGGCTCCTTGCGTGGAGTGTCCGCGTCCGGGCCCATGCCGACGACGCCGCCGTCGGCATCCTCGTCCCGCATCGGTCCGAAGCTGTCCGCCATCGTTCCTCCCCCTGAAGGCTGTGGCCTGTGGTCCTGACCATCGCCAACCCAAGGCAACGGCCCACCGGTTGGGCCGCTGCCGCCATGATTCCATGCCGCGCCCGCACCGGGGTGCCGGTGCGGGCGCCGGGCGGTGGCACGCCGGTGCCCCTGGGGGCGCACACGCGCACCAGGGGCACCTGCTGTGCTGTCGCCCGGCGGATCAGCCGCCGAGGGTTCCGCCCGCCTCGGGGGAGTTGGTCTCGGTGACCATCGTGTCGGTGCTGAGGTGGATCACGCCGTAGTCGTAGGCGTGGCGCCGGTAGACGACGCTCGGCTCCTTGGTCTCGGAGTCGACGAAGAGATAGAAGTCGTGCCCGACCAGCTCCATCTCGTAGAGCGCCTGGTCGAGGGTCATGGGCGCGGCCACGTGGGTCTTCTCGCGGACGACGAGGGGACCGTCACCCTGGACCTCCAGGGAGCCGATCTTCTTGGTCGGGACCGCCTGCTCCTCCTCCTGGGCGGTGCTCGCCCCGGTCCCGTTGAGGGTCGCCACGCCGGGCACGTGGTCGGGGACCTCGGCCGCCGAGATCCTGCGCGTGCCACGCCGCGAGAAACGCTTGTCGTGCTGCTTGCGCAGCCGGGCGTCCAGCTTCTCCGCTGCCAGGTCGAGCGCCGCGTACGGGTCGCTCGCCGCCGCTTCCGCCCGGATCACCGGACCGCGGGAGCGGAGCGTGATCTCCACCCGGTCACAGCGGTCGGCCTGTCGGGGGTTGGGCTCCTTGGACACCTCGACGTCGAGGCTCATCACCTTGCCATCGAGCTTCTGGATCTTCTCCAGGTTCAGCTTCTCGGCCACGTGCTTCCGGAACCGCTCGGGCACCTCGGTCTTGCGGCCCTTGACGACGATGTCCACGCAGAACTCCGTTCCCGGATCACTCCGCTTCGCTGCGGATGTGTCTCCCTTTTGCACCAGACTCCGGTGACGTCCGGAGTCTCGGACTCGGTGACGTCCACCTCCTCCCCCGCGCGCGAGATCTCCAGTCCACCGGTGCGGGTGATGATGGAGAAACCCGCACCACGGCAATCCGATCCAAGAGGTGTGGCCTGCGGCTTTCCCTCACAACCGAACATATCTCGCGCGGACGGATGGCGTCACCCTCTACCGCGACGTACCTCCATTCAGGCGAATTAACCCTCTGATTACCTGCAACGACGTAAGTTCTCAGTCAGTTTCGGTGTATTCCGAACGCGTCCGGCGAGGCCGCCACGACGGCCGCGCACACGGGTCCGGCGCCTCCGCCGGCGCCTTTCAGGTCCGCCTCCCTCGACGGCCGGGCGGGGTGCCTGGCCGCTCCGCGCCACGTCGTCGGTGATTTCCGTTGTTGCCCTGTCCCTTCCCGTCTCTCACCCAGGTACACGAACGCGGAAGCCGAATTACTCGATCCTTCTCCGTCCCGATCGGCCGATTCCGTTTGTTCACGGGGCGGACCTGACGCGGCGCGCACCGCCCGCGCCGCCTCGGCGAGGGACGCCCCGGTCGTCATCACGTCGTCGACCAGCACGACCCGGCCGCGGCGGAGCAGCCGGCCGCAGTCCGGCGCCACCGCGAGCGCGCCCGCGAGGTTGGCCAGCCGCTGCCGGGAGTCCAGCCCCGACTGGTCGGCCACCGGGCGCCGTTGCCGCAGCGCGGCGAGTACTCCGGCGGGTACCCCCGTCCGCCGCAGCTCACCCGCCGCCGCGTACGCGATCCGCCGCGCCGGGTCGTGCCCGCGCGCCCGTACGGCCCGCCGGGCGGACGGCACCGGAACCAGCAGCACGGGACCGCCCCAGGCCCCGCCGCCGGCGCACCCGCGCGGCACCGGCACGGCCGCCCGCAGACCCGCCCGCACCGCTCCCGCCAGGGCCACCCCCAGCGGCCGGGAGAGGGCCAGGGCGCCCCGCTCCTTGTGGGCGAGCAACGCGGCGCGCACCGCGTCGGCGTACGGGGCGGCCGCGTGCACGGGCGGCAGTCCCGGCGGCTCGGGCACCGGCCGCACCCGCCCCGGCTCCGCCCCGGTCAGCGCCGTACGGCAGGCGGCGCAGAGCACGGCGCGGGGCCTGCCGCATCCGCCGCACTCGGCCGGAAGCACCAGGTCGCCGAGGTCCCGCCACCAGCTCCGCATGGCCTCACTGTGCCAACGCCACCGTCACCCGGCCACCCCTGTGGACAACCGGTGCGACCAGGCCGTACGGCGGCTCGAACAGCGGAGCGAGAACCGGATCAGCCGGGATAGACCGGCGCGATCCCCCGGGTCACCTTCTGCCACTGGGCCCCCGAGGGCAGCCGGACGATCCCGTCCACCGAGTACGCCACCAGCGGCGCCAGTTCGTCCTCGGAGGCGGTGAGGGCCTTCACGCCGGTCAGCGCGGCGGGCGGCGGCACGTCCGGCGTGGAGCCGTCGACCTCGACGTACTTCATCTGCTCCACGCCGCCGTGCTCGCGGCCGACCACCACGAGCCTGCTGTCGCCGGCCCACGACATGGCCGTGACCTGCTCCAGCTCGGGCGTCGCCGACCGCAGTTCCAGCACGGTGACCGTGGGCCGCTCGCCCGTACCGGTCTCGTCCGGTCCGCTGCGCTCGATCCGCCCGATCAGCAGGGAGCGCTGGTCGCCCTTCTCCACGACGAGGGCGATGCGCACGCCGTCGGCGGCCACCCGGACCGCCTGGATCCGGCCGTCCAGGCCCGGTGTGCGCACCTCCAGCGGCGGCGCGGTGCCCTTCTCCAGCAGGTACAGCTTGGGCCGGGCCGGGTCACGGTCGGCCACCCACAGCCCGCCCTGGGTGTCCCAGCTGGGCGCGGTCAGGCGGTCCTGCTCGTTGGCGCCCTGGCTGCGCAGCACCGGGTCCCCGAGGGCCGAGCCCGGCGCGAGCGCGGAGACGAACAGCGACCCGCCGTCCAGGCTGACCCCGGCGGCCGTGTTCTCGTCGCGGGCGACCGCCACCGAACGCAGCCTCTGCTCGCCCTCCCCGAGCGCTCCGGGCACCGGGGCGGGGTCGGCGTCGCTGTTGCCCGCGGCGATCCGCACGAGCTTGCGCTCGTCGTCGACGAAGTAGAGATGGTCGGGCTGGTTCAGCGCGCCCCGGGTGGCGACGGTCTCGGCGCCGTCCTGGGTGAGCGAGCACAGCTGCCCGCCGTCGGCCCGCAGTTCGACCTCCTCCACCGCGGGGCTCAGGTCGCGCAGCGTGAACAGCAGCTGGGCGGCCATCTCCTCGCAGCGGCCGGTGCCGACGTCGGCCGCGCGGTCGTTGAGCGGCACGACGAGCTTGCCCCGGTCGTCCGGGGTCAGCGGGCCGGCGCCCTTGCGCAGCTCGGTGCCGGTGGGGAAGCCCGACCGCACGACCGGGTCCAGCCAGCTGGTGGGGCCGGACATCAGGGAGCGCACCATACTGGTGGTGGGGTCGACGTACCGGCGCACGTAGACCGGGTCCGCGACCGCCATCGGCAGCGAGGACCCCTCGACCTCCGTGTTGGAGGCGAAGTAGTACTTGTTGAACGACGTGTAGTTGCGCTGGAAGTCCGACTTGCCCATGACGACGCCCTGCGGCACCGCGTCGATGCGCCACTGACCGCTCTTCTCGTCCTTCGCGAGGTGCACGATCTCGTTGTAGTGGCCGGAGGCGGGCGCGTACGCCTGCTGCGCGTCCACGGTGGCGAACTTGATGCCGGTCAGCGTGTAGGTCAGGGAGCTGCTGTCCTGCCGGTCCGGCCGGTCCGCGCGGGCGCCGGGGCCGTCGGAGAGCACGGTGGTGGACTGCTCCGGCCGCCAGCCCTTGGACGCTTCGGCGGTCAGGTACTGGCGCGCGGTCTTGTAGTCGGCGTCGTCGCTGGTCAGCGCCTCCAGGAAACCCTGCACGATCTGGGTGGGGGTGGCGTCGTCGCTCGGCGGCATGGCGTAGACCCGCACCTGCGCGTCCTGGCGCGGCGTGGACTCCACACCGCGCAGGTCCCCGCTGTCCGGCATGGAGGCGCACCCGGCCAGCAGAACGGCACCGCACACGGCGTACGCCACGCTCCGGGCCGGTGTCCCCCGCCGGCGCCTCATACGCTCACCGCCCACGCGTTGCCTCCCCGTCCCTCTCCGTACCGCGCGGGTCACCGTCCCCGCCCTCGGCGCCGCCGTCCGCCGTCCGGCCCGCGGCCCGGTCACCCGGGGCGCCGCTCCCGCCGGGTGTCATGCGGGTACTGCCCGACCGTGCCACCACGCGCGCGCCGTTGCCGGGCAGGGCGGTGGGGTCGGCCGTGGGGGTCGACGTGCCCGGCCGGAGCGCCAGCGGGTCCCGGGCGGACTGCGCCGGATCCTCGGCGCCCGGCTGCCGCACCGGCACCGTGGCGCGCTTCTCGCCGTCGCCGCCGCGCGGCAGTCCGGCGTCGTCCAGACCGCGGTTGCGCCGCGAGTCCTTGGGCTCCAGGGGTATGGGGGACCCCCGCAGCGGTTCGTCCGCCGTCCTCGGCAGCGTCAGCCGGAACTGCGAGCCGCCGCCCGGCTCGCCCCACGCCTGGAGCCAGCCGCCGTGCAGCCGCGCGTCCTCCAGGGCGATGGACAGGCCCAGTCCGGTGCCGCCGGTGGTGCGCGCGCGTGCCGGGTCGGCCCGCCAGAAGCGGCTGAAGACCCGGGTGGCCTCGCCGGGCTTGAGCCCCACCCCGTAGTCGCGCACGGCCACCGCCACGGCGCCGCCCGCGGCGGCCAGCTTGACGACGACGTCGTTGCCCTCGCCGTGCTCGACGGCGTTGACGACGAGGTTCCGCAGCACCCGCTCCACGCGCCGGGCGTCGGCCTCGGCGACCACGGGCTGCTGGTCGCCGACGACCTTGATCGTGGTGCCCTTGCGCTCGGCGAGCGGCTCCGCGCCGCTCACCACCCGCCGCACCACGTCACGCAGGTCGATCGGCTCCGCCTCCAGGGCGGCCGCGCCCGCGTCGAAGCGGCTGATCTCCAGCAGGTCGGCGAGCAGCGACTCGAACCGGTCCAGCTGGTCGGCGAGCAGCTCGGCGGACCGCGCGGTCACCGGGTCGAAGTCCTCGCGTGCCTCGTGGATGACGTCCGCCGCCATCCGCACGGTCGTCAGCGGCGTGCGCAGTTCGTGCGACACGTCCGACACGAACCGGCGCTGCATCCGCGACAGGTCCTCCAGCTGGCTGATCTTGAGCTGGAGGTTCTGCGCCATCTTGTTGAAGGCCTCACCGAGCCGGGCGATGTCGTCCTCACCGGTGACCTTCATACGTTCCTGGAGCCGCCCGGCGGACAGCCGTTCGGCGATCCCGGCGGCCATCCGCACCGGCGTGACCACCTGCCGCACCACCAGCCAGGCGATCGCCCCGAGCAGCACGACCACGAACAGCCCGGCCGTCGCCAAGGTGCCCTTGACCAGGCTCAGCGACTTCTCCTCCTGGGTGAGCGGGAAGAGGTAGTAGAGCTGGTACGGGTCACCGTTGGGGTCGTTGACCTGCTTGCCGATGACCAGGGCCGGCTGGGACTCCTTGTCGGTGTCGTACACGATGCGCGTGTAACTCTGCGCCGCCGACGTACTGGTGTCGATCCTCTCGCGCAGCGCCGCCGGCACACTGCCCGTCGGGTCGACCTCGCCGGAGGCGCGCGGCCCGCGCCCGCTGCCGCTGTCACCGCCGGAGGGCAGGGTGACCACGTCGAAGGCGCCCTGACCACCGCTGGACAGCGAGGCCACGAGGTCGCTCATCCACTGGATGACGCTCTGCGAGGGGCGGCCGTCGGCCGCGGTGCCCTCGTCACCCGTGACGCTCACGGCCTGCTCGGCCTGCTGCTTGGCCACGGCGAAGCCGCCGGTGGCCTGGCTCTGCGACGCCTTCACCTTCGCGTCCAGCAGGCCGTTGCGTACCTGTCCGATGACCACGAAGCCCAGCAGCAGGACGACGCCCAGCGACATCAGCAGCGTCGTGACGACGACCTTGAGCTGGATGTTGCGCCGCCACAGCCGCATGACGGGCAGCAGCGGCCGGCGCACCCAGCGCATGACCAGCCGGACCACCGGGCTGCCCTGGACCCCGCCCTGGAGCAGGTCCCCGTCGAAGAGGTGGCGCCAGCGGGAAGCGGCCGTCCGCCGGCCGACAGGCCGCTCCGGACGGCCCCCGGGCCGGCCGGACGCCGAAGCGGCACTGTCACCGGACATGTCAGCTCGGTCCTGCCTTGTACCCGACGCCACGGACGGTCACCACGATCTCCGGCTTCTCCGGGTCCTTCTCGACCTTGGAGCGCAGCCGCTGCACGTGCACGTTCACCAGGCGGGTGTCCGCCGCGTGGCGGTAGCCCCAGACCTGCTCCAGCAGCACCTCACGCGTGAAGACCTGCCAGGGCTTGCGGGCGAGGGCGACCAGCAGGTCGAACTCGAGCGGGGTCAGCGCGATGGACTGCCCGTCCCGCTTCACGGAGTGCCCGGCGACGTCGATCACCAGGTCGCCGATGGCGAGCTGTTCCGGCGCCGGCTCCTCCGACCTGCGCAGTCTCGCGCGGATCCGGGCGACCAGCTCCTTCGGCTTGAACGGCTTGACGATGTAGTCGTCGGCCCCGGACTCCAGGCCCACCACGACGTCGACGGTGTCGCTCTTCGCCGTGAGCATCACGATCGGCACCCCGGACTCCGCCCTGATCAGGCGGCAGACCTCGATACCGTCCCGGCCGGGCAGCATCAGGTCGAGGAGCACCAGATCCGGCTTGGTCTCACGGAAGGCGGCCAGCGCCTTGTCGCCGTCGGCTACGAAAGACGGCTCAAAACCTTCACCGCGCAGCACGATGCCGAGCATCTCGGCCAGTGCGCTGTCGTCGTCGACGACAAGGACTCGTCCCTTCATAAACGACATCATCCCATTAGCTAATCGTGACCTGGCGTGACCTGGCACACAGGTCCGCCAGAGCCGCGGTCGTCACGGGCGAAACCACGCCCTCTTCGGTGACGATCGCCGTCACCAGTTCCGGCGGTGTCACGTCGAACGCCGGGTTGTACGCCTGGGTCCCCAGGGGGGCCACCGGAATGCCGCCTCCCGCCTCCGCTCCGGCTACCGGCACCTGCGGTGCCGTGATCTCTGTCACTTCATGGCCGGGACGCTGCTCCACCTCGATGGACGCCCCGTCCGGCGTCCCGGGATCCACCGTCGTCACCGGTGCCACCACGATGAACGGCACATGGTGGTACCGCGCGAGCACCGCGAGCGGATAGCTCCCCACCTTGTTCGCCACCGAACCGTCGGCCGCGATGCGGTCCGCGCCGATCAGCACCGCGTCCACCTCGCCCGCCGCGAACAGCGATCCCGCCGCGTTGTCGGTGAGCAGGGTGTACGCCATGCCGCTGCGGGCCGCCTCGTACGCCGTCAGGCGAGCACCTTGCAGCAACGGACGCGTTTCGTCCACCCACAGGCGCCGCAGCCGCCCCACCCGGTGCGCCGCCAGCGCCACCGCGAAGGCCGTCCCCTCGCCGCCCGACACCAGCGAACCGGTGTTGCAGTGCGTGAGGATCCGGTGCCCGCCGCCGGGCAGCAGTTCGTCGAGCAGCGCCAGCCCGTGCCCGGCCATCCGGGTGCTGGCCTCGGCGTCCTCCCGGTGCAGCCGCTGGGCCGCGGCCAGCGCCGCCCCGGCCGCCTCCCGGGCGTTCCCGCCGCCGTCGAGCACCGCCCGGTACGCGGAGTGCGCCCGCCGCACCCCGACCGCCAGGTTCACCGCCGTGGGCCGGGCGCTCTCCAGCGCATTCGCCGCGTCGTCCACGTCGAAGCCCCGCACGGCCGCCAGGGCGACCCCGTAGGCGCCCGCGACGCCCAGCAGGGGGGCGCCGCGCACGGCGAGCGAACGGATCGCCTCCACCAGCGCGGGCGCGTCCGTGCAGACGAGCTCGACCTCCTCGGCCGGGAGCCGCGTCTGGTCGAGCAGGACCAGGACCGGGCCTTCGGGCGGCTCCTCCCAGCGCAGTACCGGGATCTGTGTCGGCCGCTTGTTGTCGCCGCTGTGCGCGTACTGATCAGCCATGCCGCCAGTCTGCCCCCTGTCACGCGGACAATAGAAGGCGAGCGGCCCCCACCTCGGCAGGTCCGCCCGCGACCGCCCCATGGCACGATGGCTGCCCAAGCTGCCACCGCGACCGCGACGGGCACCGTGAAGGAGCGACGATGAACGACACTCCGGGCTGGGCCTCGCCCGGATCCGCCCCGTCCGACGGACGGGAACCGGACGCCTCCGGACCTGCCGGGTCCGCCGACCGTCCGGGTCCCGAGCAGTCCGCCGGCCGGCCGCAGCAGCCGGGTGACGCCCCGCGGGAGCCGGGCGTGAAGTGGTCCAAGGAGCAGCCCCCGGCCGGCCAGTGGTCCGCGCCCACCGGCCCCACCGGTACGGGCGCCCCCGGCCAGGCCCCTCCCCCGCCTCCCGGCGGCCAGGGCTGGGGCACCCCTCCGCCCGGCGGCCAGGGTCCCCACGGCGGCTGGGGCAACGGCTGGGGAGGCCCCCCGCCCGCGGCCAAGCCCGGCGTCGTCCCGCTGCGCCCCCTCGGCATAGGCGAGCTGCTCGACGGTGCCGTGTCCACCATGCGCACCTACTGGCGCACGGTCCTCGGTATCTCGCTGACCCTCGCCGTCCTCACCGAGGTCGTCGTCGTACTGCTGCAGGGCTTCGTCCTGGACGACTCCGGCACCGCCGTGCTCGACGACCCCAGCGCCACCCTCGGTGAACTCACCGACGCCCTCGGCGACCTCCTGCTCAGCTCCGCCGTGCTCTACGGGATCACCCTGATCGGCACGGTCGCGGCGACCGCCCTGCTGACGACCGTCACCAGCCGCGCCGTGCTCGGCCGGTCCGTGACCACGTCCGAGGCCTGGCGCGACGCCCGGCCCCAGATCCCCAGGCTGTTCGGCCTGATCATCCTGCTGTCGCTCATCGCGGCGGGCGTCATCGCCGCCGGCGCGGTACCTGGCGTCCTGCTCAGTCTCGCGGCCGGCCCCGAGGTCGGCCTCGGACTGACCCTGCTGGGCGTCATCGGCGCGGCCGTGGTCGGCATCTGGCTCATGGTCCGCCTCTCGCTCGCCTCCCCCGCGCTCATGCTGGAGAAGCAGGGCATCACCAAGGCGATGCGCCGGTCCTCCCGGCTGGTGCGCGGCTCCTGGTGGCGGGTCTTCGGCATCCAGGCGCTGGCGGCGATCATCGCGTACGTCGTCGCGGCGATCGTCGTCATCCCCTTCACGTTCCTCGCCGCCGCGTTCAGCGGTGACGGCGTCACCGGCTTCCTGCAGGCCTCGGGCGGGAACTTCGGCTGGACGTTCCTCATCATCAGCGGCATCGGCTCGGTCATCGGCTCGACGATCACCTTCCCGATCACCGCCGGCGTCACCGTGCTGCTCTACATCGACCAGCGCATCCGCCGCGAGGCCCTCGACCTCGAACTGGCCCGCGCGGCCGGCATCCAGGACCACGGCACCGGCGCCACCGGCGGGAGCTGATGCGGTGACCGCCACGGGGGGAGTTCTCACAGCCGTACCGGCGCTGCCCACGGCCGCCGACACCGCCGTACGCCTGCTGCTGCGCGGCGACGACGACCCGCCCGTCACCCTCCCGCGCGACCCCGCGCGGGAGGCGGCCCGGCGCGAGCTGTCGAAGCAGATGTACCACGAGAACGACCCCAGCTGGCTCCAGCGGGCCCTGGACGCCTTCTGGGACTGGGTCGGCAAGCTGTTCGACGCCGCGTCCACCGCGACGCCCGGTGGCGCGCTCGGCCTGGTCGTCGTCATCGTCGCCGCGCTCGCCGTCCTGGCCGCCCTGTGGTGGCGCCTGGGCACCCCGCGCCGCCGCCCCGCCCCGGCACCCGTCCTGTTCGACGACCGCCCGCGCAGCGCCGCCGAGCACCGCGCGGCCGCCGAGGCGCACGCCGCCCAGGGCCACTGGAACCAGGCCGTCCAGGAACGCATGCGGGCCGTCGTCCGCGCCCTGGAGGAACGCGCCCTGCTCGACCCCCGCCCCGGCCGCACCGCCGACGAGGCCGCCGCGGAGGCCGGCCGCGCCCTGCCCGCCCACACCGACCGGCTGCACGCCGCCGCCCGCGACTTCGACGACGTCACGTACGGCGGTCGCAGTGCGGCGCGGGACACGTACCGGCGGATCGCCGCACTCGACGGCGACCTGGAGCGCACCCGGCCCGCACTCGCCGCGAGCGGCGCCCCGGGCACGGACACCGACGCCCGCCGGGGAGCCGCCGGATGACGACCGAGGTCACCTCCCCGTCCACCTCGGCCTCCCCCACCGTCCGCCAGGTGTGGACCCGCGCCCGGGGCATCGCCCTCGCGCTGGCCGTGCTGGTCGCGGGGGCCGTCGCGATCGCCGTGGTCCGCTCCGACGCCCGGCACGGCCAACTCGACCCGCGCTCCGCCGACCCCTACGGCAGCCGCGCCGTCGCCGAGCTGCTCGCCGACCGCGGCGTCGACACCCGTGTGGTCACCACCCTGGAGGAGGCCGCCGGCGCGGCCGGCCCCGACACCACGCTCCTGGTCGCCGTCCCCGACCTGCTGACGCCCCGCCAGCAGACACGGCTGCACCAGGCCACCGAGGGATCCGGCGGACGCACCGTCCTGGTCGCCTCCGGTGCCGCGTCCGTCGAACGCCTCGCCCCCGGCGTCACCGCCGACCCGGCCAACAGCCTCGACACCACCCTCGACCCCGACTGCGCCCTGCCCGCGGCCCGACGCGCGGGCGACGCCGACACCGGCGGCATCCGCTACTCCTCCGCCCACCTCGACGCCGACGAGTGCTACCCCAGCCGGCGCCTGGCCACCCTGCTGCGTGTCCCCGCCCCTTCCGGCAGCGGCGACACCGTCCTCCTCGGCGCCCCCGACATCCTCCTCAACGACCGCCTGGACCGGCACGGCAACGCCTCACTGGCCCTGCAACTCCTCGGCTCCCGCCCCCATCTGGTCTGGTACCTCCCCTCACCGGCCGACGCGTCCGCCCTGGAGCGGGAGGAGCGGAGCTTCTTCGACCTGCTGCCCTCCGGCTGGCTGTGGGGCACGCTGCAGCTCTTCGTCGCCGCGGCCCTGGCCGCCCTGTGGCGGGCCCGCCGGCTCGGCCCGCTGGTGCCCGAGAACCTCCCCGTGGCGATCCGCGCCTCCGAGACCGCCGAAGGCCGCGCCCGCCTCTACCGCAAGGCGGACGCCCGCGACCGCGCCGCCCTCGCTCTGCGCTCCGCCACCCGCACCCGCCTCGCCCCCCTCGTCGGCGTCCCCGCCACCCAGGCGCACACGCCCGAGGTCCTGCTCCCCGCCCTGTCCGCCCGCCTCCAGGGCGACGGACAAGCCCCGCACACCGTCCTCTTCGGCCCGCCCCCCGGCGACGACGCAGCACTCGTCCGGCTCGCCGACCAACTCGACGCCCTCGAAAGGCAGGTACGCCGTCCATGATGGACCCGACCACCGACAACGCCGCGCCCACCGGGGACCCGGCCGCCGCCCGGGCCTCCCTGGAGGCCCTGCGCGCGGAGATCGCCAAGGCCGTGGTCGGCCAGGACCCCGCGGTGACCGGCCTCGTCGTGGCCCTCCTCTGCCGCGGCCACGTCCTCCTCGAAGGCGTCCCCGGCGTCGCCAAGACCCTCTTGGTCCGCGCGCTCGCCTCCGCTCTCGAACTCGACACCAAGCGCGTCCAGTTCACCCCCGACCTGATGCCGAGCGACGTCACCGGCTCCCTCGTCTACGACGCACGCACCGCCGAGTTCTCCTTCCAGCCCGGCCCGGTCTTCACGAACCTCCTCCTCGCGGACGAGATCAACCGCACGCCCCCGAAGACCCAGTCGTCCCTGCTGGAGGCCATGGAGGAACGCCAGGTCACCGTCGACGGCACCCCCCGCGCCCTCCCCGACCCGTTCCTGGTCGCCGCGACCCAGAACCCCATCGAGTACGAGGGCACCTACCCCCTGCCCGAGGCCCAGCTCGACCGCTTCCTCCTCAAGCTGACCATCCCCCTCCCCTCCCGCGAGGACGAGATCCACGTCCTCACCCGGCACGCCGAGGGCTTCGACCCCCGCGACCTGCGCGCCGCCGGCGTACGCCCCGTCGCGAACGCCGCCGACCTGGAGGCCGCCCGCCGCGCGGTCGCCGCCACCACGGTCTCCCCCGAGATCACCGCCTACGTCGTGGACGTCTGCCGCGCCACCCGCGAGTCGCCGTCCCTGGCCCTCGGCGTGTCCCCCCGCGGCGCCACCGCGCTGCTCGCCACCGCCCGCGCCTGGGCCTGGCTGACCGGCCGCGACTACGTCATCCCCGACGACGTGAAGGCTCTGGCCCTCCCCACGCTCCGCCACCGCATACAGCTCCGCCCTGAGGCGGAGATGGAGGGCGTGACGGCCGACTCCGTCATCAACGCGATCCTGTCCCACGTCCCCGTCCCCCGCTGATGGCACCCACCGGACGCGCCGCCCTGCTCGCGGCCCTCGGCTCGATCCCCGTCGGCATCTGGGAACCCGGCTGGACGGGCATCCTCGCCGTCAACGCCCCCCTGGCGGTCGCCTGTGCCTGCGACTTCGCCCTGGCCGCCCCGGTACGGAAGCTCGGCCTGACCCGCTCCGGCGACACCTCCGTGCGCCTGGGCGGCACCGCCGACGTCACCCTGACGGTCACCAACGCCTCCCGCCGCCCCCTGCGCGCCCGCGTCCGCGACGCCTGGCCTCCGAGCAGCTGGGCCCCGGGCACGGAGACGGCCGCCTCCCGCCACCGGCTGACGGTCCCCGCGGGCGAACGGCGCCGTGTCACGACCCGCCTGAAGCCCACCCGGCGCGGCGACCGCCGTGCCGACCGCGTCACCGTCCGCTCGTACGGCCCCCTCGGCCTCTTCACCCGCCAGGGCACCCACAACGTCCCGTGGACCGTGCGGGTCCTGCCGCCCTTCACCAGCCGCAAGCATCTGCCCGCCAAGCTCGCCCGCCTGCGCGAGCTGGACGGCCGCACCAGCGTGCTGACCCGTGGTGAGGGCACCGAGTTCGACAGCCTCCGCGCCTACGTCCCCGGCGACGACACCCGTTCCATCGACTGGCGCGCCACCGCCCGCCAGTCGGAGGTCGCCGTACGCACCTGGCGCCCGGAGCGCGACCGCCACATCCTGCTCGTCCTCGACACCGGCCGCACCTCCGCGGGCCGTGTGGGCGACGCACCGCGCCTGGACGCCTCCATGGACGCGGCCCTGCTCCTCGCCGCCCTGGCGTCCCGCGCCGGCGACCGCGTCGACCTGCTGGCCTATGACCGCCGTGTGCGCGCCCTGGTCCAGGGACGTGCGGCGGGTGATGTCCTGCCGTCTCTCGTGGGCGCCATGGCCACGCTGGAACCCGAGCTGATCGAGACGGACGCTCGAGGTCTTACGGCCACGGCTCTGCGCACGGCCCCGCGTCGCTCCCTGATCGTGCTCCTCACGACGCTGGACGCGGCTCCTGTGGAAGAGGGACTGCTGCCCGTCCTGAGCCGGCTGACGCAGCGCCACACGGTCCTGCTCGCCTCGGTGGCCGACCCGCACATCGCGACCATGTCCCGGAGCCGAGGTGACGCCGAAGCGGTCTACGAAGCAGCGGCGGCCGCACAGGCCCAGACGGAACGCGACCGTACGGCGGAACAGCTGCGCCGTCACGGCGTGACGGTTGTGGACGCGACACCGGAAGACTTGGCGCCGGCGCTCGCAGACGCGTATCTGGCACTGAAATCGGCAGGACGTCTCTAGCTCAGTTCCCTGTGGGGGACACCTGCCGGGAAAATGCCCGGAAACGCAGAAAGCCCCCGTGCCGAATGGCACGGGGGCTTTCTACAATGATTGTTCGGCGGCGTCCTACTCTCCCACAGGGTCCCCCCTGCAGTACCATCGGCGCTGTAAGGCTTAGCTTCCGGGTTCGAAATGTAACCGGGCGTTTCCCCTACGCTATGACCACCGAAACACTATGAAAC
>NZ_AZUS01000036.1:0-41765 GCF_000527195.1 Streptomyces sp. CNH189 | reverse complement strand
CACCTCACGGAACGAACCCGCGTCCAGCAGCAGTTCGATGCGCTCCCGCGCGGTCAGCTTGCCCTTGGCATGCTGCGCCCGGGTCGCCTTCTCGCCCGGGCCGGCCAGTGCCTGGGCACGGATCCCGTGCAGTTCGGCCACGCGTCCGCGCGCGTCGGCCGGCCCCGCCTGGAGCCCGGAGGGTTCCATCACCGTCGCCATGACAGTCCTCTTCCTCTCGGTCGACGCGGACACGGCCCGTGGGGACGGCGCGCACCCGCAACACCAAACCGCTGGCGCGGTTCTCGTCCGGGAAGCAGGCGGCTGGGTCACGGCACCGCCCGGCGGGCACGTCATCTCCAGCTGTGCGGCGCCCGGTAGACCCCGGTCCGCCACGTCCGGTGCCAGTGCGCGACGGACCGGCCCCGATCAGCGCTCCTGGCTCCGTCCCCGCGTCTGGAGACCACCGAGAACAGCGTCACGGCGACCGCGGCGAGCTCTTCCTCGGTGGCCTGCCCGCGCTCGATCCTCAGCAGGGCCACCACCTTGTCCCCGGCACTGTCCACGGCCCCCCCTTCCCTGCGACCCACAGTGCATCGCAGGGCTCAAGACAGCCTCGGCTCTTCCTGGAGGCGACGTGTCAGACCGGCTCGGTCACGGGTGCCGACTCGCCGAGCAGGCGTGCCCCGCGATCCGGGGCCACGTCCAGCCGCATCAGCACTGCGGGGGAGGCGATGGAGGGCAGCAGGTGCTTCATCAGGATCGAGACCCGCTGTTCGACGTCGTTCAGGTCGGTCTCGAGCTGGGCGTAGAGCTGTACGCCGTTGAACGCGCTGACCAGCATCTCCGCGACCTCGCGCGGCACCACGTGGGACAGGGTCTCCCCGCGCCGGCGGGCCTCGGTCAGGATCTCCGTCAGCATGTCGACCCACATCGGCCAAGCGCTGCCGTAGTGCTTGCGGCCGTTGGGATCCGCCGAGAGCCGGGCGCCGGCCCGGAGGATCGAATCGTGCACCAGCCGGTGGGACACCGTCATGGCGAGGTCCACCATCTCCTGGAGCTTGATCCCGTTCTCGGGCAGGGGCTGGTCCGTCTGTATCTCCAGAACACCCTTGGCCAGCGCTTCCTTGGAGTCGAAGTGGAAGTAGAGGGCGCCCTTGGTCACTCCCGCGGTCTTGAGGATGTCCGCGACCGTGGCCGCGGCGTACCCGTGCTCCGCGAAGACAGTGGCGGCTGCCTCCAGCACTGCGCGGCGGGTCCTGACCGCTCGTTCCTGCTGGGCCATGGGACCTCACTTCGCGTTCGTCGCGCTCCGAAGCGGCGATACATTAAAACAAACCGTCCGGATCGTACCTTACCGGGCAGCCAAAGTTGAGCCAATATTTCGGTCACGGACATCCGGCCGCGGCCTCGGCGTCCACCGTGCGCAACAACGACTCGTCTATCGCGTCAAGCGAACCGACCAGGTGACGGACCCCGGCCTCGCGCATCAACCGCCGCTGGAAGCTGTGTTCGTAGGTGGTCGGATGCCCGATGAACGCCGCCCCCAGGGCCCGTGCGGCCTCGGCCACGCGCGCCACGTCGTCGATGAAGAGCGCCTGGTCGCACCGGAGCCCGAAGACGTCCTCGGCGATCTCCCGGACGCCGGGACGGAACCCGTCGGTGCACACGTACCGGGGGCCGTCGAAGTGCTCCGCGTACGAGCCCAGATGACGGTCGAAATGAGGGCGCCCGAGCCCGCCGTAGCACACCAGGGCCGCTCCCGTGGCGCGCAGCCGGCCGAGGAGGGCGCCGGCGCCGTCCAGCACCCGTACGGGGTGTTCGCGGAGGTACTCCTGCCGCCTGCGGAAGTAGGCCTCCACGACCTCCTCGGGCGTGACCCCCGGGATACCGAGAGCCGCGGCGGCCTCGAGTTGCGGCTGCGACAGCAGCGCGCGTTCCACCTCGGCGGTGTAGACACCGCCGAGGTCGGCCACGAACCGGTGGATGACAGGGCTGAACGTGTCGTTCAGCAGTACTCCGTCGATGTTCACCGCGATGAGACGCAAATGCCGCAGAACCATGAGGACCGCCTACGTCGAGCCGTGCGGACCGCCGCACGGCGCCTGTGGGTGCCGATGTCTCTGCCGCGTGTTCCACCGCGCGAGCAGGCGATGGGACACCATTACATCAAACCGGCTGGGCGGTTTGTTGCCATGCGTCACCCCGAGCGCCTACCCGGGGGCGCGGACGGCCGGCCGGTGTGCACAGCGCGTACGGGTCGGCGTCCAGCAGCGCCGCGTTGAGGACCATGCCGGGCGCCGTCCTGGCCTGTGCCGGCATCGCGTTGATGCCGCTGGTGCTCAACGCCCGCCGCCGGTGCTGCTGCAACGCGCTGGTGCTGTGCACACCGCACGGATCGGTGACCGCCAGGGACTGCGCCAGATCTCCGGCGGCCCACAGCACCGTGTCGTCCTCGTCGACCTGCCAGCGGGTGCCGGAAGCAGCCCGGCCGGCGTCACCTCTCCCCCGGCCGCGGCCGCCGCCTCGGCGTTCTTCCTGCGCTCACGGGCTTCCAGCGCGCTCCGGGCGAGGATCTGCCCGGCGACCGCCTGTGCGTCGAAGAGATCGTGCTGACCGCCGACCGTCATGCGGCGCCTCCTGGGAGGGGCAGACACCGCCACGCCCGCCCGCTGCCGGGGACGAAGGGCTGGACCGACCGGGGAGAGGTGGCCTGGCAGATGCCTGAATCTCGTGGGTCGCTGCGCCGAATTCGCAGCTCAGCAGCCATCCGCATCCCCCACAGCGACTCTAGCGACCGAACGATTGAAACAGATTAGCGAAACGAATGTGGCAGAAGGAGTCACGTGCGGTAACCAGAACAGAGCGTCGACACGGCTGTCAGGGGTCGGTTGGGACCGGACCGGCGACCGGAGTTGCCGGATCCGGCGAGGGGGGGGGACCGGCCGGTCGCAGTCGCCGTCCGGCGGCCCGGGCCCACCGCCGCTCGTCCGGCCGCGGGCACGGCTGCGACCTGGAGGCCCGATGGCCGTCGGGGCGGCTTCCGGCGCCTGAGGGACGCGTTCGTGCGGGCCGGCTTTCCGCGCCATGTCACAGACGGCCGGGCTGACTCGTCTCAGGTTCAGGAGACAGACGCCGGTGGCGGGAAGTTGGTGATCATGCGGGTGTTCTTGGCGGGCGGGACCGGCGCCATAGGGATGCGGCTGATACCGCGGCTCGTGGCTCGTGGCCACCAGGTGACGGCGACGACGACGAGTGCGGCCAAGCTGGGCCTGCTGACGCGGCTCGGCGCGGACGGGGTTGTGATGGACGGGCTGGACGCGGCGGCGGTCGGCGAGGCGGTGGCCATGGCCCAGCCGGACGTGATCGTGCACCAGATGGCCGTGGTCAGCGGCAAGAAGGCCGACATCAAGCATCCCGACCGGTGGTTCGACACCACCAACCACCTGCGCTCGGAGGGTACGGACCACCTGCTGGCCGCCGCCGAGGCGACCGGGGTCGCCCACTTCGTCGTACGCAGCACCGGCGTCGCGAACGGCATCCGAGAGGGCGGGTGGGTGAAGACGGAGGAGGACCCGCTCGCCCCGGAGGAGAACACCACGGCGCGCAGGACGGCGGAGGCCGTCCGGCGCCTCGAGGAGGTCATCGTCACGGCGGGCGGCGCGGCCCTGCGGTACGGCGGGCTCTACGGGCCGTGCGTCGTCGACGAGCGGGTCGAGCTGGTGCGCAGACGGCAGTTGCCGCTCGTCGGAGCCGGCACCGGCCACTTCTCCTGGGTGCATCTGGACGACGCGGCGAACGCGACCGTCCTGGCCGTGGAGCAGAAGGCGCACGGCGTGTTCAACATCGTCGACGACGAGCCCGCCCCGGTCAGCGAGTGGCTGCCCCATCTGGCGGAGTGCGCGGGGGCGAAGCGGCCCCTGCGAGTACCCGGGTGGCTGGGCCGGCTGCTGGCCGGGGAAGCCATGGTGACGATGATGACCGAAGGGCGCGGGTTCTCCAACGCCAAAGCCAAGCGGGAACTGGGCTGGGAGCTGCGCTACCCTTCATGGCGCCAAGGCTTCAGGGAAGGGCTGGCATGACGCGGACCGAAGAGTTCGAGGAGCTGCGGCCCCTGTTGTTCTCGATCGCCTACCGGCTGCTGGGCAGCGTGAGTGACGCCGAGGACGCCGTCCAGGAGACCTGGCTGCGTTACGCGACCTCCCCGACGCAGCCGAAGTCGACCAAGGCCTTCCTCTCCGCCACGGTCACCCGGATCTCCATCGACGTGCTGCGCTCGGCCCGCTTCCAGCGGGAGGAGTACGTCGGCCCGTGGTTTCCCGAGCCGCTGCTGACCGACCCCGCCCAGGATCCGGCCCGGTCGGCCGAACTGGCCGAATCGGTGTCGATGGCGGCCCTGCTGCTGCTCGAGCGGCTCAGCCCGCTCGAGCGTGCGGTCTTCGTCCTGCGGGAGGTGTTCGGGTTCGGCTTTCCCGAGGTCGCGACCGCCGTGGGCAGGTCCCAGGCGGCGTGCCGCCAGCTCGCGGTGCGGGCGCGGCGCCACATGGAAGCGGGGCGCCCCCGGTTCGAGGCGGACCGCCAGGAGCGGGACAGGCTGGCGGCGCGGTTCTTCGATGCCCTGCGGGAGGGCGACTTCGACGGGCTGCGGGAGCTGCTCGCCGCCGACGTGTCCCTGGTCGGGGACGGCGGCGGCAAGGCCCCGCAGCTCGCCAGGACCGTGGTCGGCGCCGACAACGTGACCCGGCTGCTCGCCTCGGTCTTCCCCATGCTGGCGCGGGTCGACGTGACGCTGGAGCGGCATGAGGTGAACGGCCAGCCCGGCGCGATCTTCCGCGCCCGGGACGACAAGGTGCTCAACACCTGGACGCTCGACGTGCTCGACGGGCAGATCCAGACGATCCGCGCGGTGATCAACCCCGACAAGCTCGGCCATCTGGGCCCGGTGGCGGACGCCTGGGCGATCAACCGCGCGGTGAGGCAGGCACGCCGGTCCGTGGGCTGACCGCCGGTTCGCCGGCGGGCGGCCCGGGAGAGTGCCCGGGCTCAGTGGGCGCCGACGCTCCCCGAGTGCCGGACGGCGCGGTGGATGTCGAGGGCGGCGGTGGCGCGGTTCAGGGTGATGTAGTGCAGCCCGGGGGCGCCTTCGGCGAGGAGGCGTTCCGCCAGGGCGGTGGCGTGGTCCACACCGATGTGGTGTCCCTCGGCCGGGCTGTCGCGGGCCGTCTCGAGGCGGTGGGCGAGGTCCTCCGGAAAGGTGGCTCCGGACAGCTCGGCGAAGCGGCGGATCTGGCGCACGTCGGTGGCGGGCATGATCTCCGGGATGATCGGGATGTCGCAGCCCGCGGCCACCACCCGGTCGCGCAGCCTCAGGTAGTCCTCGGCCCGGAAGAACATCTGCGTGATGGCGTAGTCGGCACCGGCCCGGCACTTCGCCACGAAGTGCCGGACGTCGCTCTCCCAGTCCGGTGAACGCGGGTGCCTCTCGGGGAAGGCGGCCACCCCGATCACGAAGTCACCCAGGGAACGGACGAGTTCGACGAGTTCGTACGCATACGTGAACCCCTGGGGGTGCGGCGTCCAGCGGCCTTGGGGGTCTCCTGGCGGGTCGCCGCGCAGCACGAGCACGTCCCGGATGCCGGCGTCCGCGTACATGCCGATGATGTGGCGCAGTTCGGCGACCGAGTGGCCGACGGCGGTCAGGTGGGCGACGGGGCGCAGGGTGGTCTCGGCCGCGATGCGCCTGGTGACGTCGATCGTCCGGTCGCGTGAGGAGCCCCCGGCCCCGTAGGTGACCGAGACGAAGTCGGGGCGCAGGGCCTCCACGCGGCGGACGGCGTCCCAGAGGGTGCGCTCGCCGGCCGCGGTACGGGGCGGGAAGAACTCGAAGGAGAAGGTCGTCATGGGAATCCGCCTGCGGTGAGGGCCCGCCGGCTGCGGAAGTCCTCCGGGGAGGCCTCGCACGGGGCGGGGGAACGGTTCTCGGTCGTCACGCGCCCACCGGTCGGGCCGCGGCCCCGACTGCCGCCTTCGGTCCGCCGTCGTCGCCGGCCCGCTTCGCGCAGCGCGGCACCGGCCCCTCGAGGGAACGCGCGGTTCTGCCGTGTGTGCGTGGGGGCGTTCTTTTCCCGGCGTCGCGCATCAGGCGTTGCGGTAGGCGACCCGCACGGCCATGTCCGTCAGTTCGCTGCGCCACACCGGGTCCACGGGCGCGTCGGCGATGGCCTTGCAGCCCCGTTCGACGAGGTCGGTGATGTGCTTCTCGACGTCGGAGGGGACACCGGTGTCCAGAAGGCGGCCGCGCACCTCGGCGGGTGAGTGTCCCGGTTCCGTGATCAGGCTGCGGATGTGCTCGTCCCGCTGCATCGCCCAGCCGAGGAGCAGGGTCATCTTGTGCTGGCTGAAGTCGAGTCCGGCGGGTTTTCCGGTGTCCGCGGAGCTCCCGAACGCGTCCAGCAGGTCGTCGCGGAGCTGGAACGCCTCGCCCACCGCCTCTCCGTACTCCCTGAAGGCGGGGGCGAGGTCGGGGCGTCCCGCCACGCTCGCCCCTACGGCCAGCGGCCGGTGGATGGTGTAATGGCCGGATTTGACCAGGGCGATCAGCCGGGAGAGTCGGGGGTCGACGGAGAACTCCGCGGCCGCGGCGAGATCCAGGTACTGACCGATCATCAGCTCCGAGCGCAGCATGCTCCACACCGGGACCACCGTCGACGGCGCCCGGGACATCAGCTGCTCCGAGTAGACCAGGGCCAGGTCGCCGACGAGTACGGCCACGCTCTCACCGAACCGGCGCGACTCGCCCTGCCACGCATGGCGGGTGTGCAGCGCGGAGTGCTTCGAGTGGACGGTCGGCTCACCGCGCCGCTGGACGGAGGCGTCGAAGATGTCGTCGTGGACGAGGGCGGAGACGTGCAGCATCTCGAGAGCCGCGGCGGCCGCCACGATCCCGGGGGCCTGCGGGTCACCGCCCGCGGCGAGATGACCGGTGACGCAGAAGGCCGGCCGGATACGCTTGCCGCCCGACGCGACCAGGTCGGACAGCGCGTCGATGGCGACGACGGCCCGCTCGTCCACCTCGGCCCAGACGTCGCGTTCGGCCGCGAGGAAGGAACGCAGCTCCCGCTCCACGCGCTGCAGCAGTTCCTCACTGGTGCGGCGCGCGGTGGCGGCCGGCTCCCGGTCCGCACCCGACCGGGGGGGCACTTGTGCAGTCACACGTTTCTCCTTGTGCGCAGGGGTGTGCACGGGGGCACGGAGCCGGGTCGACGGCTTGGCCGGCCTCCGCCGTGCGTGCCGTCCTCGTCGGCTGCGGGCAGGGCGGGCCGGTGTAGTCCCTTCACCACTCGATCAGTGCGAGCCCGGCTGCCATGCCGCCTCCGAAGGCGGCGAGGAGGACGAGGTCGCCGGGGTGGAAGGCGCCCTGACGGGCTGCGGCGTCGAGGGTGATGGGCAGGGAGGCGGCTCCGGTGTTGGCGTAGTGGGTGAGGGTCTGGTGCATGGTGGCGTTGGGCAGGGCCAGGTCGGTGAAGACGGTTTCCAGGAGGCGTCCGTTGGCCTGGTGGGGGACGAAGTGGCGGATGTCGTCGGGGGTGACGCCGGCCTCGTGGAGGAACTGCTTGGTGAGCGGGGGGAGGTGGTCGGTGACGAAGCGGGCGACGTCGCGTCCGGTCATGGCGAAGTACTGCCGGCCGGCGTCGAGTGCGGGGTGGTCCAGGGGGTGGCGGCTGCCGCCGGCGGGGACGTGGATCAGGTGGGAGAGCTCGCCGAAGGTGTGCTGGGTCATGTGGCGGATACGCGGGCCCTGGCCGGTGGCGCCCAGAACGAGTGCGCCGGCGCCGTCGCCGAAGAGGATGACGGTTTTGCGGTCGGTGGGGTTGAGGATGCGCGAGTAGATGTCGGCGCCGATGACGAGGGCGTGGCCGCCTTGGCGGGCGAGGATGCCCTCGGCGGCGGAGAGCGCGAAGACGGTTCCGGAGCAGACGGCGTTGACGTCGAAGGCGGCGGCGTTGGTGGCACCGAGGTGGTGCTGGACGTAGGCGGCGGTGGGGGGCTGGGGCCGGTCGGGTGTGGAGGTGGCGACGACGATGGCGGACAGGTGGTCGGCGGTGATGCCGGCCGAGGTGAGCGCGGCGCGGGCGGCTTCGGTGGCCAGGTCCGAGGTGGCCTGGCCGGGCGCGGCCCAGCGTCGCTGTTTCATCCCGGTTTTACGGGTGATCCAGGCGTCGTCGACGCCGGCTGCCGTGCCGACCTCGTCGTTGGTGACGATCCGTTCGGGCACGTAGGCACCCGTGCCGAGGACTCTGACGTCGCTCATGCGGCTGCCCCCCCTTCAAAAGTGTGGAAATCACTGCGTGCACTGCATGTGCGTGCCGGCGGCCGCGGGGGCCCCGGCCCGCAGGCGGGCGGCCCCGGCGGAACCGCCCGCCTGCCCGCGAGCCCGCGGGTGCCCTAGCGCTTCTCGTAGATGCGCTTGTGACCGCTGAGCCCGGCCAGCCGGAAGGGCCCGGTGGTCTGCGACGGGGTGGGGTGATCGCCTCCGTCGGTCGGGAAGGACCGCTCGTGCAGTTCGCGGTACTCGGCGTAGCCGAGTGGCCTGCGCCGGTCGACCGCCTCGTTGTGCGCCGCGGTCCGCAGGTGCTCCCGGTACCCCGGGACGACGGTGCCGGCGAAGAACTCGGCGACGCTGCCGGATCCGTAGCTGAGGAAGCCGACGGGCCGGCCGGTCAGGTCGTCCGCCTGGTCGAGCACCGAGGCGAGGCCGAGGTACACCGACGCGGTGTAGCTGTTGCCGATGACGGTGTTGTATGACGTGGTCCGTCCGATGGCGCGCTCGACCGCGTCCTTGTCGGGGTCGTACCCGCAGTAGTTCAGCAGGTGGCGGTGGGCCTTGTAGGCCATCTTGGTGAACGGCTGGTGGTAGCAGAGCGCGGCGAACTCCTCCAGCGGGCGGCCGCCCTGCTCACCGTAGTCCTTCCAGCTGCCTTCCACTGCCTGCAGGTATGCGGCGATGGACTCCTGCCCGTCGACCAGTGCGGCCTCACGGTAGTTCGGCCGCCAGAAGTCCATGACGTCGGCGGTGAACAGGCCCGACGGCTCCTCGATGCGCACCAGGGCCGGGTCCGCGCCGACCAGCATGGCCACCGCGGCCGCGCCCTGGGTGGCCTCGCCCGGGCTGTCCAGCTCGTACTTGGACACGTCGCTGGCGATCACGAGGACCCGCTGGGCGGGATCGCGCCGCACCAGGCCGATGGCGAACTGCAGGGCGGCCGTCGCCCCGTAGCAGGCCTGCTTCAGCTCGACGACCCTGGTGGCCGACGGCAGGCCGAGCAGGGAGTGCACGTACACGCCGGCGGCCTTGGCCTGGTCGATCGACGACTCCGTCGCGAGGACGACCGTGCGTATGAGGTCCGCGCCGTGCCGGGCGATGAGGGGGGCTGCTGCGGCGGCGGCCATGGTCACGATGTCCTCGTCGGCGGCGGGCACGCTCATCGACCGCTGGCCGATGCCCACGTGGTACTTGCCGATCTCGGTGCCGTTGTGCTCGGCGAGTTCCGTGTGGGGCAGGACGAACTCGGTAGTAGCGAAGGACAGATCGTGAATTCCGATCGCGGAATCGTTGGACATCTCCTAAACACCGACCTTTGCTGTCTTGTCGTCGCGTTCCAACTGGACGTGCGCGCGCATGAGTTCGCCGGGGTTCGTCTGTGCTGCCAGGAGCGAGAGCTCACCGCACAGCACGGTCGCCGCCCCGATGACGGCGAGCCGGCGCGCGTTCTCCCCGGGCTCGCGGTCGGCCTTGCAGCCGAGCCGGGTCAGGTTCGTCTCCACGAAGCTGAGGCCCTTGCCGTTGCCCACCGTGCCGACGATCAGGTTCGGCAGCGTGCAGGCGAAGTACAGGTCCCCGTCCCGGTCCTCGGCCATGACGACGCCCTGGGAGCCCTCGACGATGTTGGCCGCGTCCTGGCCCGTGGCCAGGTAGAAGCCGAGCAGCATGTTCGCGAAGTGGGCGTTCGCCGAGCGGATGCCGCCGGCGAGCAGGGTGCCGAGCATGTTCTTGCGGATGTTCAGCTCGACTATCTTGGCGGCCGTGGTGTGCAGGACCTTCTCGACCACGTCGCGCGGCACGAGCAGTTCCGTGACCACGTTCTTGCCGCGGCCGAGGATGCCGTTGACCGCGGTGGCCTTCTTGTCCGTGCAGTAGTTCCCGGAGATCGATCCGTAGGAGATGCCCGGGATCGTCTTCAGCAGGTGCTGCAGGAGCACGTCGGAGGCGAGGGTGGCCATGTTGTGGCCGGAGGCGTCCCCGGTGGAGAACTCGAACCGGACGAAGAGCAGGTTGGCGTTGATCTCGTGCCGGATGCCGATCAGCCGGGCGAACCGGCTGCAGCCGCGCACCACCTCGCGCAGCTCGTCGATGCGCGTCTCGATCGCCCGCGCGGCGGCGTACGCGGTCTGCGCGTCCGTCGCCTCGACGAGCACCGAACGTGTCATCCGCTCGTCCACGAGCGTGGCGACGATGCCCTTCTCGGCCAGCATGGAGACCTTCGCTCCCCGGCCCACCGACGGCCACAGCGGCGACTCGTAGGTGGCGAGCGGCACCTGGGTCTCGGTGGTGGTGACGTTCCCCGAGATGCGCACGGGTCCCACCCACCTCATCGGGACTCCGGCGATCGCGTGCGCGTCAGTCATCATGTGCTCCCGTCATTTCGTGGAAGGTGCCGGCGGAGCCGGACCGCTGGGCGAGCAGCCGGGTGTCGACGCCCCGGTCCGTGCAGAAGGATCGAAGGTCGCGGTGGACCAGCAGGTCGCAGCGCGCCAGGTCGGCGGGGGTGCGCGCGCCGAGCATGGTCATCAGCGCCGCGAGCTGGTCGAGCCACGTCGAGATCTGTGACACCAGCGCGGGCACGCCGCCGTCGAGGAGGGTGCGCAGGAAGCCCCCGGACGCGCCGACGCCGGAGGCGCCGAGCGCCAGCGCACGGGCCACGTCGAGGGGATGGCGCACGCCGCCGGAGGCGAGCACCGGAATGCCGACGTCCTGCGCGTCCAGGAGGCAGGCGGCGGTGGACTGTCCCCAGCCGTGCATGAAGGCGTAGTCGGCGGGGTCCCGCCGGCCGTTCTCGATGCGGGCGAAGTCCGTGCCGCCCCGGCCGCCGAGGTCCGCCACCCGCACGCCAAGGTCCCGCAGGAGCAGGACGGTCTGCCGGCTCAGCCCGTTGCCGACCTCCTTGACGATCACGGGAACGTCGACGTTCGCGGCGATCTTCTCGATCTGCGGGACCCAGGAGGAGAACGACCGGTCGCCCTCCGGCATCACCGTCTCCTGCGCCGTGTTGACGTGGATCTGCAGGGCATCGGCCTCCAGCAGGCCGACGGCCCGCCGCGCCTGGTCGACCGATGCCGTCGCGTTCACGTTCGCCATGACGAACCCGTCGGGGTTCTCCGTGCGCAGCACCTGGAACGTGTCGGCGCACGAGGGGTCCTTGAAGTACGCGCTCATGGACCCGGACGCGATGGGCACCCCGGTCTCGCGGGCGGCGATGGCCAGGTCCCGGTTGATGATGCCGGTCTTCACGCTGCCGCCCGTCATCGCGTTGATGTAGAGCGGCACCTGCCAGGAGATGCCGGCAAAGGCCGTGGCCAGGGACACGTCCGACCGGTCGATGCCGGCCAGGGCGTGGTGGACGAACGACACGTCGTCGAACTGGTTGCGTCCGCTGTGGTCCTGCTGCTGCTCGACGGCGAGCCGTACGTGGTCGTCCTTGCGCTGAGCGATCATTTCTCGTTCCCTTCCGGGGCGGGACGGACCGGCAGGGGTAGCACCCCGGCCGTTTCCCACCGCTTCCGTACGTGTGAAATGTCCGATGCCGCTTCGGCGTCCAGCAGGGCGATACCGCAGTCGCCGCCCCCCGCCCCCGAGGGCTTGGCCGCGCCTCCGACGGCTTCGGCGGCGGCGCAGAGCTCCGTCAGCCTGGTCGTGAAGATCCCGAGGCCGACCTCGTCGTCCAGGCGCGCCAGTTCCCGCCGGGCCCGGCGGATCTGCTCGAGCAGTCCCCGGCGGTCCCCGGCCTCGAGCGCGGCGACCGAAGCGTGCACACAGTCGGTGGTGGCCTCCACGAACCGCCGGTGGGAGGCGGTGCCCCGCCAGGTCCGGCGGTGCAGGTCGGACACGAGATCCGCGGTGGAGGCCGGTTCGCCGGTCCAGCCCACCTCCAGCGACAGTCCCCGGGGCGGCGGCAGCCTGCGCACCTCGAAACCCGGCCAGGGCGCGCGCAGTGTCCTGTCGGTCCCCAGGCGCCGCTCCAGGTCGAGTACGGCGGCGCGGTCGGGTGCCCGGTAGGCGATCCAGCCGCCCCAGGTACTGGCGGCGAGGTCACCGCCGGAGCCCTTGGCGTCGATCCGCGCCGTGGCGAGCATGGCCAGGCGGAACCGGTCCTCGAGCGACAGTTCCACGCCGCAGAAGGACGACACGGCCGCAACGGTCGCCACGGTCACCGCGCCGCTCGAACCCAAGCCGTACTTCCTGCCGTTGTCGTGCAGGTGGCTGCTCACCGAGACGTACAGCGCGGGCACCGGCAGGCCCCGTTCGGCCAGCAGCCGGCCCACGACCTCGATCGCCGCGATCACGTGGGCGAGGGCGCGCGCCCGTCGCGCACCGTCCTCGCCGCGCACGACGAGCCCGCCCTCGTGCCATCGTGCCCGCGCCGGCCGCGTACCGAGGTCGGAGGAAAGCACGGTGTCGGCGTCGGGGGAGCCGGACACGGTGACCGCCACGTGCCGGTCGACCGCCACCAGGATCGCCGGGTTCCCGGGATCCACCACCGCGTACTCGCCCGCGACGAACAGCTTGCCCGGCGCGCGCCGGACGACCGCGCCCTGCCGTGTCATCGTCCGGCCTCGTCCAGCAGGCGGGCGCCGGGCCCCGGTCCGGCGACGTACGCCGCGCCGTCCGGGACGGCGTGGCGCACGGCCTCGGCCACCTGGTCCGCGTCCGCGCGGTGGCAGAGCACCTTGACGTTCGGGCCGGCGTCCATGGTGGCGTAGGCCGGCACGCCGTCCCGCCGGAGCCGGAGCACCAGATCGAGCACGGTGAGCGTGGCGGGCGACAGGTAACGCACCGCCGGGCGCGCCGCCAGCATGGTCGCGTGCATGCCGAACGCGTTGCGCTCCGCGATTTCCCCGACCGCTTCGAGGTCACCCAGCCGCAGCGCCGTCCGCATCTCCGCCAGGTCGGCCCGGCTGGAGTCGGCCCACGATCCGTACAGCGGGGACGTGTCGACGGTCCGGCGCATGGCCTCCCGGCTGGAGACGGCCTTGGGTCCCGCGTTGACCACGGCGATGACCAGCGCCGGGTCGATGTCCGCCACGGACACCGGCTCGGCGTAGGAGCCGAGGTCCGCGTCGGTGCCGGTGCCGGCGTGCCAGACTGCGAAACCGCCGAAGACCGACCGCGACGCCGATCCGGAGCCGCGTCGGGCCAGGCGGGACAGTGCCGTGGCGTCGGGGTCGAGCCCGTACGCGCGGGCCGCGGCGACGGCCAGGGCGGCGAACCCGCTGGCGGAGGAGGCCAGGCCCGCTCCGGTGGGGACGGTGTTCTCGGTCTCCACCACCGCCCGGTGCGCGAGCCCGGCCCGCTCCCGCACCAGTTCCAGGAACGCGACGATGCGCCGGTGCGCCTCGCCCGTCGCGGGGACACCGTTGAACGTCACGTCGTCGTTCCCGGCTCCGGGAACGAGCCGGATGCGGGTGGTCGTCGGGAAGATGTCCAACGTCATCGACAGGCTGTCGGTGCGGGGAAGGACCAGTCGCTCGTCGCGCTTGCCCCAATACTTGATCAGGGCGATGTTCGGATGCGCGACGGCGGTGGCGCTTCCCGCGGTGCCCTGCTCCCGCGGCCGGACCGGGGTGGCGTGTTCACTGCGCATGGTTGTCGAGCCCCTTCAGCGGTACGACCCACGTCTGTACGGCGCCGGCCTCGTGCAGCCGCCGGGTGACGTCCCTGGCCTGCTCCGGCCGGGCCAGGGCGATCATGCAGCCGCCCAGACCACCGCCGGTGATCTTGGCTCCGAGGCCGCCCGCCTCGATCGCGGCCTCCACCAGCGCGTCGATCCGGTCGGTGCTGAGGCCTGCCGCGCGGAGCAGCCGGTGGTAGTCGGTGAGTTGCGGGCCGAGGTCCTGCGGTTTGCCCTCGGCGAGGGCCTGCTGGGCCGCGCGGGTCAGGTCCGACGCCCGGTCGACGAACCGCTCCTGTGCGCCGGCACGGTGCTGGAACCCTTCACGCAGCAGCTCGACCGCTTCATTGGTGCTGCCCGCGACGCCGCTGTCCGCGACGATGAACAGGCCGTCCCAGCCGATTTTCAGCTGCTGGACCTCACCCGCCCGGAACAACAACGGGGCCGCCGCGCCGACGGCTCGGGCATCGACTCCGCTGGCCCGGCCGTGGGTCATGTTCTCCGCCGTTTGCACCAGGTCGAACGCCGTGTCCTCGGTGAGCTCGAGGCCGAAGAGGTCGGCGAGGGCGAAAACGATCGCACGTGAGCTGGCCGCACTGGAGCCGAGCCCCCGGCCGAGCGGGATCGCACTGTCGAGGAGCACGTCGAGGTGCGGCCTGCCCGCCACGCCCATCCTGGCCTTGAACTCGGTGAACAGTCGGCGCAGGCCGTCGGAGCTCTGCGTCACCATCGCCCGCGACGGGGAACCGGTCATCGTGTAGGACAAGTCGCCCTGGCCCTCGAAGAGGTGGGAGGACCATCCGGCGTTGGCCGTGACCGTCAGCTGCGGAACCGGAAGGGCGAGCGCCGGAGCGCCGTAGACGACCGCGTGCTCTCCCAGCAGGATGACCTTGGCGTGAGCGCGGCCAACGCCCACCGAGCGGGCCCGGTGGCCTTCTGACACCTCCTCCACTGAGCTCGGTAGGGTCAACGCACTCAGCTCCCTCTGTCTTTTCTGCATGGAGACCGCATCGTCTGAGATGGGATGAAGCAGGACGTCGGACGGGGCCGTGTCCGCACAAGCACGCAGCTTTCACGGAACGGCTGCTCAGGGGTGGAGCAGCGAGCCGCCGGACGGCGCCGCTCCCCGGGGATGCCACGGCCGCCGGACCACCGCACGCGACGGGGAACTTCGTCCGCCGGCCGTCGACACCGTGTGACGCCGTCCCGGCGGAGGTGTTCACGCGTCCCGTCCCGCGTGCGACGGCGTGCACCGACCGGACGGGGTTGCGCGGACGTGGGGGGGAAAGGCCCGGCCCGTCCGCGCGTGGCGCGAGACCGTCGCGCGCCGCGGCAGCCGGCGCCGCACGCCCGGGCGGGCTTTTCATCGGGTACGGAAGAGGCCGGCGTCGTGCGGGCGGCGACCCGGTTCGGCGTGCGCGGACCGGCGGCCACGGCACGCGCCCCCTGCTTCACAACAGCTTTCGGGCAGGGGAGACGTGGGTGAATAGTGACACGGTGGTGCCGTGACGCCAACACCGGGCAGAAGTGACCTGGGTCACTTCGAACGAGATCCCGCCGAGCCTCATGCCGGAACGGCACGCCGGACGGACGCCGCAGCCGACGCAGGCGAACGCGCCCGTCCCGCCGGGGATTTCGGCGGTCTGCCGGCGCCGGCCGCCGCCCCCTCCGCCCGGCCGGGCGGAGGCCGTCTGCGGGCCGCCGGGGCCGCCGTCGCGACCGGCCGGACACGTCCGCGGTGCGACGACGGCCTTCGACGGGTCCGACGGCGGTGCCGGTGCCGGCGACCCCGCACAGGGGGCGCCGGCGGAACGAATACCCGGCGCGGACCGCCCGAGGCGGGGGACGCCACGGTGCGGCGGGCAGCTCCGCAAGCGGAACGCCGCCGCACCACCCGCACCGGAACCGGCTGCCCGGCATGTCCCGCCGCCGGATCAGGGCCGACGCTGCAGGGCGAGCTCCGTCAGTTCCTCGATGTCGAACTCCGAGCGACGGTGGGGCGCGCCGTAGCGGGTTATCTTCCCGCGGCTCACCCACTTGCGGATCGTCGCTTCGGACACGCCCACGGCGAGTGCGGCCACCTTTGTGGGAACGAGCCTGTGACTCGGAGGCTTGATCATGCGGTGACACCCTTTCGCTGCCGTTCCATAAGTTTCCTGAGATCGAGCCACTCGTGAACTTTCCATGAATGACCCGAAGAACAAGAGATGCTGCCGCTTCCCGTATTTCCGCCGCTTCGGGGAGAGGCGCTGATCGTCCCGGGGCAGCCGTCCATGACGCACTTCCTGGTGAGCGTCCGAACGTCGCTCGGGTCGGGATCGATGGTCCGGCGCAGTTCGGCGACGAGACCCTCGATTTCCTCCGCGAATTCGACCACCGAGGGCTGGGCGGTGATCCACTGCAGGTGCAGCGTGAGGAACCGCGCCAGGTGGGGGACGGTGCGGCGCGGCGCGGTGGTTCCGAGCCGCTCCACGACCGTTCTCGACCACGACTCGAGGAGGGCGAGGATGTTGTGACGGACGTCGAGCACCGAGATGTCCATGTAGTCGCGCCGTCGACTTCCTGACACCTTGGTCGGATTCGTCTGCCGAGCCGGCGGCGACACCTGGTGCAGGCATTCCTGATGGAGACCCGGGAGTGCGCGCAGATTGCGTTCCACCCGCTTGATGCAGGGAACGCACAGAACGGATCCGGCGGCGGCGCGGCTTTCCCGAGCATGGCCTCCGGGACATGAGAGTGGCCTCATCGGAACTCCGTCATGAGTCGGCTCGCCCCCATGACCTCTGTACGCCGCATGAACACCCCGTGTCCATTTCGGAGCCGACGCGGCATTCCCTGTCCCTGGTTGATCGCCTTCGTGAAGAAACTCCATGCTCCGCTCTCCGCCCGGTCCGGTGAAAATGTGTGAGCCCGAAGAGCATGAACGGGGCGGCTCTTCGGCGGGCAGTCCAATTACCCGACCGGAGACTCGAGTCCCGATACAGCCTCGTTCGGGCCCGCTCGCAAAAGCAGCCCGGCGGTCCGCGCCCGCGGTGATCGGCTTCCGGAGCCGGCCCTCCCCGCCCGAGCGCTCGTCCCCTCCAGCCGACTTCCACCCGGAAGCGAGTCCTGATTGAGCCCCTGCGCCGACGGTGGCCCAGGAAGGAGGCACTGTGGACGGTACGCACGGAGGAGGCCGCGCAGGAAGCGCCGGACTCCCCGCAGGGCCGCTCGTCACGGCGGCCGCTCAGTTTCCCCCGAACGACCCCTCTCCCCCCGGACCCGCGAGCACCCGCGCACCCGCCCTGTCTGCCGGAGGCGGCACCGATGCACCCCTCGAGGTGTGCATCGTCGGGGCCGGTCCCCGGGGCCTTTCCGTACTGGAGCGGCTCTGCGCACAGGAACGCAAGTCACCCCGCCGGCACACCGTCACCGTGCACGTCGTCGACCCGGACCCGCCGGGCTCGGGACGGGTGTGGCGCCCTGCGCAGTCCCGGCACCTGCTGATGAACACGGTCGCCTCCCAGGTGACGGTCTACACCGACGCCAGCGTCCGCATCGACGGCCCGCTGGAGGAGGGGCCGAGCCTGTACCTGTGGGCCAAGGCCGTGGAGGCGGGCACGCTCGGCGCCGCCCCGGAGGCCGCCGGTGACGAGGTCCTCGCCGAGGCGGGCGCTCTGGGCCCCGACTCCTATCCCACACGCGCCCTCTACGGCTGCTACCTGACATGGGCGTTCCGACGCGTCGTCGAGGACGCCGCCGCCCACGTGACGGTGCACACGCATCGCGTACGGGCCGTGGCCCTCGAGGACGCCGACCCGGCATCGGGCCACGCGGGACCCCAGACCGTCATCCTGGAGGACGGCACCCGGCTGACCGGTCTGTCCGCGGTCGTCCTCGCCCAGGGCCACGTACCGGTCCGGCCCACCGCCGGGGAGCGGGAGCTGGCCCGCTTCGCCGCCCGGCACGGGCTGACGTACGTGGCCCCCGCCAACCCGGCCGACGTAGACCTGTCGGGCGTCCGGCCCGGCCAGAGCGTGCTGCTGCGTGGACTCGGGCTCAACTTCTTCGACTACATGGCGCTGTTCACCCACGGCCGGGGAGGCGTCTTCACCCGTGTCGACGGTCGCCTGGTCTACCGGCCCTCGGGCCGCGAGCCACGCCTGTACGCGGGGTCCCGGCGCGGTGTGCCCTACCAGGCGCGCGGCGAGAACGAGAAGGGCCCCCACGGCCGATACTTCCCCCGGCTCCTCACCGCCGGGTACGTCGCGGCGCTGCGTGACCGGGAGCCGCGCGGCGCGGCCATCGACTTCGCCGCCGACCTGTGGCCGCTGATCTCCAAGGAGGTGCGCGGCGTCTACTACGCCACCCTGCTCACCGCACGCGGCGAACCCGCCTCGGTCGGCGAGGAGTTCACCGAGCGGTTCCTGCGCGCCGAGCCGGGCCGGGAGGAGGACCGGCTCCTCGGCGAGGCCGGGATCGGCCCGGCCGAGCACTGGGACTGGGAGCGCGTCGCCCGCCCCTACGGCGCCCGCGCCCTCGGCGACCCGGCCGCCTTCCGCAGCTGGCTGCGCGACCACCTCGACGAGGACGTCCGGCTGGCCCGCCAGGGCAACGTGAGCGGACCGGTCAAGGCCGCGCTCGACGTCCTGAGGGACCTGCGCAACGAGGTGCGGCTCGCCGTCGACCACGCCGGCCTGACCGCCGCCTCCCACCGGGACGACCTCGACCACTGGTACACACCGCTCAACGCCTACCTGTCCATAGGCCCGCCGGTGTCCCGCATCGAGGAGATGGCCGCGCTCATGGACGCGGGCGTCCTCGACGTGACCGGTCCGGGCCTGCGCGTCACCGCGGACGCGCACGATCCGCTCGGTCCCTGCTTCACCGGTACGTCGAGCAAGATACCCGGCGTGCGGGTGCGGGCCGCGGTCCTCATCGAGGCCCGCCTGCCCGAGATCGACCTGCGGCGCACCGCGGACCCGCTGATGAACCATCTGCTGCGGACCGGACAGTGCCGTCCTCACCGCATTCCCCGCGCGGCGGCGGGCACCGGCGGCGAGGACCACGAGACGGGGGGCCTCGCCGTGTCGGAACGGCCCTACCACCTGATCGACGCCCGGGACGTACCGCATCCCCGGCGCTTCGCCTACGGGGTGCCGACCGAGTCCGTGCACTGGGTGACCGCCGCAGGCATCAGGCCCGGCGTCGGTTCCGTCACTCTCGAGGACTCCGACGCCATCGCGGCGGCCGTCCTCGCCGTGCCCGCGGCGGCGGCCTTGCCACGGCGACCGCGCGCCCGTGCGACTGGCCTCGCCACCGCCCCGACGACCACACCCCCGAGCACGAAGGCGGACGCATGACCTCGCTGCAAGAGCCCCGGCGGAGCACACCCCTGCCCGACCACCTGGACACCGGGCTGCTCTCACCGGTCCGGGCGGGCACCCCCGTCGAGTCGGCCGTGGGCGACGGCGCCTGGCTGCAGGCGATGCTCGACGCGGAGGCGGCCTTGGCCCGCGCCCAGGCCCGCTGCGGCACGGTGCCCGCACACGCGGCCGAGGCCATCACGGCCGCCGCCCGCGCCGACCTGCTGGACATGCGCGAGCTGGCGCTCGCCGCGCGGGAGACCGCCAACCCTGTCGTGGGTCTGGTCAAGGCGCTGACCGCGGTGGTAGCGGAACGCTCCCCGGAGGCCGCCGAGTACGTGCACCGCGGTTCCACCAGCCAGGACGTCCTCGACACCGGCGCGATGCTGGTGGCCGCACGCGCGCTGCGCCTGATCCTTGCGGACCTGCGGGCCGTGGCCGACGCCCTGGCCGGTCTCGCGGCCGATCACCGGGACACCGTGATGGCGGGCCGCACCCTCGCGCTGCACGCCGTTCCTACGACCTTCGGGCTCAAGGCGGCCGGGTGGCGCAACCTGGTCCTGGATGCGGCCGACCGCCTCGAGAGAGTCGCCCACGGAGGGCTTCCGGTGGCGCTCGGCGGCGCGGCCGGAACCCTGGCCGGTTATCTGCAGTACGCGGGCGAGGACTCCGGCCCCACGGCCGTACTCGACGAACTTGGCGCCGCCTTCGCCGCCGAGACCGGGCTGACCACCCCGGTACTGCCCTGGCACGCCCTGCGCACGCCCGTCGCCGACCTGGGGGCTGCTCTCGCCCACACGGCCGGGGCCCTCGGCAAGATCGCCGCGGACGTGCTGGTCCTCACCCGTACCGAGGTCGGCGAAGTGGCCGAGCCCGCGGTCGCCGGGCGGGGTGCCTCGTCGGCGATGCCGCACAAACGCAACCCCGTGCTCGCCACCCTGATCCGCTCCGCCGCCCTCCAGGTGCCCGCCCTGGCCACCGTGCTGTTCCAGAGCCTGCCGGCCGAGGACGAGCGCTCGGCCGGAATGTGGCACGCCGAGTGGCAGCCGCTGCGCGAGTGCCTGCGGCTCACCGGCGGAGCCGCGCACACGGCCGTCGAACTCACGCAGGGACTCACCGTCCACCCGGAGCGGATGCGCGCCAACCTCGAGGCGACCGGTGGGCAACTCGTCTCCGAACGGGTCTCGGCCGTCCTGGCGCCGCGCCTGGGCAGGACGGCGGCCAGGGAACTGATGGCCCGGGCGTCGGCGCTCGCCGCCCGGACCGGTCGGCCGCTGGCGGACGTGCTGGCCGAACTGCCGCAGCTCGCCGGCGTGCTGAGCCGGGACGAGGCGGCCGCGCTGCTCGACCCGCTCGGCTACACCGGCCTCGCTGGTCCCCTGGTCGACCGGGCGCTCGCCGGGCCAGCGTACCCGCACAGCGCGGTGCCGTGACGGAGGCGGCCGACGGACGGCCGACGCGCGAGAGACACCGCCGTGGCGGGGGTCCGGCCCCGCCCGGTCGTCGTCCCGCCGTGCCCGGGTCCTTCCCGCCTAGGACGCACACGCGTGCGGGGCCGTCCGCCGCCGCGACGCCCCGGCGGCGGCCTCCGGCCCTCTCGGTCACCGTGGTCGCGTGCCGTTCCACGAGGCGGCGCCGGGCCCGCCCGGGCACCGGCCGCACCTCCCCGGCCAAGGGGACGCGTGACGTCGTGGCGCCCACCGGCCCGCCACCGGCCGGCGGGCCGGTTCCGCCGAGTCGCCGCCGTCCGGGGTTCCCGCCGCTCGAGCCTTCCTCGAGATCTCCTCGTGTTCCCCTCGACAACCGCTCGACCCCGTCACGCCCAACCGGTCGAATCCTGTCGCGCGGGCGGCCGCGCACCGCATGATGCAACCACAACCCACGCGGAGGGGAGGCGAGTTGATGCCCGAAGCAGGTGTCATCAACGAGTGTGACGGCCACGGGCACGCCGTGGTCATCGGCTCGGGCATCGCCGGGCTCACCGCGGCGCGGGCCCTGGCCAACTTCATGGACCGGGTCACCGTACTCGAGCGCGACTGGGTGCCCCGCGGACCGTCCCGGCGCCGGGGCGTGCCCCAGGCGCGGCACACCCACAGTCTCACGACGGCCGCCCAGCGGGACCTGGAGCGGTTGTTCCCCGGCATCGGCCGGGACCTGGCCGAAGCAGGAGCGGTGCGCGTCCGCATGCCCGAGGACATGCTGCTGCTCGGCCCGGGCGGCTGGCTGCCCCGGTTCGACTCCGGCCTGTCGATGCTGAGCGCGAGCCGTGACCTGATCGACGCGGTGGTGCGTGACCGGCTGCGGGCCGACCCCAAAGTGACCTTCCTGCAGGGACACGAGGCCGCCTCCCTGCTGCCCGGCCGCCACGACACCGTCACCGGCGTGTGGGTGCGCGGCCGGGACCGGAAGGCGCCCGGCGAGTGGGGCGCCCCGCGTCTGCTCTCCGCCGACTTCGTGGTGGACGCCACCGGACGCGGCTCGCGTGCGCCCCAATGGCTCGCCGAGCTCGGCTACGAGCCGCCCGCGGAAACGGTGACCGAGACCAGGACCACACACGCCACCTCCGTGTTCGCCCCGCCCGTCGGCCATGTCGCCGACTGGAAGAGCCTGTGGTTCATGGCCTCCGCCGACGATCCGTCCCAGGGCGTGCTCAACCCCGTCGAGGGCGGCCGCTGGTCGGTCACGCTGTCCGCGGGAGCCGGCGAACGCCCGCCCGCCGACCACGCCGGGCTGCTGCGCGCCGCGGGCGCCCTGCGCCACCCGTTACTGCGCGAGGTGCTCGAGACCGCCACGCCCCTCGGACCGGTCTACGGCTGCGACCGCACCGGGAACCGGTGGCGCCACTACGAGAGGATGCGCCGCTGGCCGGACCAGTTCCTCGTGGTCGGCGACGCTTTCGCCGCCCTCGACCCGGCTCACGGCCAGGGCATGACAACAGCGGTGCAGTCCGCCCTCCTCCTCGACCACATGCTCGCCGCCCACGGCACCACGGTCGGCCTCTCCTACCGGCTGCGCCGGGCCCTCGCCCACCAGTTGGCCCCCGCCTGGCGGACGAGCATCCGCGGTCTTCGCGCGGCCGACGGGTCGCCGGCCGGAGCACGCGCCCGGCTCGGCAGGCGGTACGCCGCCCGGGTCGCGGCGGCCTCGACCACCGATCCGCGGGCGGCGAGGCTGCTCCTGGAACTGCGGCAGGCGGCTGCCCCGCCCGCCGTCGCGGTGCGGCCGGGTGTGCTGCGGGCCGTGCTCCGGGGCCCGCGCGGCCCGGCCGCGGCGGCGCCGCCCAGCACCACCCACGGCCCGAACGCGCGTCCTCGCCGCTCCGCCGCCCAGGACGCCCCCGCCGCCGGCGCCCTCCCCGGCTCCGCTCCCCCGCCCATGACCACCGCGGACGCCGTGCCGCAGTGGCCGGCCTCGGCGCCCTCCCACGACCGGCGCAGACCGTGAGCACCGTGCCCGGGGACCGCACGGCACGCCGTACCCGGCTGCAAGCCTCCGCCGACACGGCCCTACGCTCTTCCGTATGAGGAGAATCAATCAACTAGCCTTCATACAGACGGAGTTAGACCGAAAACAGATGCTGTGCTCAAGTAACGGGCGTGTCTACCATGGTCCGTTGCTGACGACGGCAGCCGATATGCACCCCCGGAACTCGCAACTCACTAGAGAAACACTTGAGTTCCGACCGGGTTCCGACTCAAGGCCGGTTGTCCGGTCACAGCGCGCGTCGATAACGTTCCAGCTGCTCCAGGGCACGGGCCCGCTAGCGCCGCGGCAGGCCACCTGGACCCCCGGCCGCGTGCCGGCCGGGCCGGGTGTGCCTGTGACAGCCGAGCGGCGAGGGGAGGGCGCACGGGTATGAGCACGACCGAAACGGCGCCGCAGGGCACACGGGCCGAGACGCCGAAGGGTGAACGCGTCGCCGACTGGGTGGACGGGCGGCTCGGGATCTACCACTTCCGGTTCCTGGTCCGCAAGGTGTTTCCCGAGCACTGGTCCTTCATGTTCGGGGAGATCGCGCTCTACAGCTTCGTCATCCTGATCCTCACCGGGATCTGGCTCACCCTGTTCTTCGATCCGAGCATGGCCGAGGTCGTCTACGACGGCCCGTACGAGCCGATGCAGGGCATTATGATGTCGGAGGCCTTCGCCTCCACCATGGAGATCAGTTTCGAGGTGCGCGGCGGCCTGTTCATCCGCCAGCTGCACCACTGGTCAGCCCTGGTCATGATCGGCGCGCTCTGCCTGCACACGCTGCGGCACTTCCTCACCGGGTCGTTCCGTAAGCCGCGTGAGCTGAACTGGCTGATCGGCTTCGTGATGCTCGTCCTGGTCATCCTGGAGGGCTTCCTCGGGTACTCGCTCCCCGACGACCTGCTCTCCGGCACCGGCATGCGCATCGCCGCGGGCATCACGCTCGCCATCCCGGTGGTCGGCACGTACGCGCACATGCTGCTGTTCGGCGGCGAGTTCCCCGGAACCGAGATCGTGCCCCGGCTCTACCCCCTGCACATCCTGCTGATCCCGGGCCTCATCCTCGGCCTGCTCACGGTGCACCTGATCCTGGTCTTCTACCACAAGCACACCCAGTTCCGGGGCCCGGGCCGCACCGAGAAGAACGTCGTCGGCGAGCCCTTCCTGCCGAACTACGCGGCCAAGGCCGGCGGCTTCTTCTTCCTGGTCACCGGTGTGCTCGCGCTGATGGCGGGCATCGCCCAGATCAACCCCGTGTGGAAGTACGGCCCCTTCCGTTCCGACCAGATCTCCCAGGGATCACAGCCGGACTGGTACATGGGCTTCCTCGAGGGCGCCCTGCGGGCCATGCCCTCCTGGGAGGTCGTCCTGCCGGGCGGCTACACCCTCAGCCTCGGCATCCTGATCCCCGCCGTCATCCTGCCCACGCTGATGATGGCCGTGATCGCCCTGTGGCCGTTCCTGGAGGCGTGGGTCACCGGGGACAAGCGCGAGCACCACCTCCTCGACCGACCGCGCGACCATCCCACAAGGACCGCCTTCGGCTGCGCGTTCGTCGCCCTGTACCTGGTGCTGTTCTTCGGTGGTGCCAACGACATCCTGGCCGAGCGCTTCCACCTGTCCCTGAACGCCATCACCTGGACGGTGCGGATCGGAATCTTCCTGATCCCGGCACTGACGTACGTGATCACCAAGCGGATCTGCCTGGGTCTGCAGCGGCGGGAGCGGGACAAGCTGCTGCACGGCCGCGAGACCGGAAGGATCAAGAGGCTGCCGCACGGCGAGTTCGTCGAGGTGCACGAGCGCATCGACCGCGGCCACGAGTACAAGCTGCTGGCCAGGGAGGACTACAAGCCGCTGCCGGCACCCGCGAAGGAGCACGACGGCGTGCCCAACCCGCAGGGACGCAAGCAGGTGCTGCGCCACAAGCTCAGCCACTGGCTGTACGGCGAGCAGGTCACGAAGCCGACGCTGCAGGAACTGGAGCAGGCCTGGGAGCACGGCGGTCACACGCCCAACGGCCACCTGGAGCCGGCGGGACAGCGCCCTGTCCCGCAGCGAGAGCCGGACCAGGAACTGAACTGACCCGGCGGCCCACGACGAAGGGGCAGGACCGGTGACGGCGGCGCGGGTGATCAGGGACGGTCACCCGCGCCGTCGTCGTCCCACCGTCCGCGAGGACGGCCGACCGCACGACGACGACTCGGCCGAGCGCCCCGGTGCGCGCGGCCCGCAGAGCAGGAGAACACCCGCACCGCGCGGGATCCCCCTCGAGGCGCCGGGGTCCCGTTCCCCTTCCCGTCGTCCGGCGCACCCGCCGGTGTCCACGGAGGCCCGATGAGCAGAACCCCATGGCGGCACCGGGACGAACCCCGGGCCGAGTCCATCACCGGGGCACGCGCCGGCCTGACCCAGGACCTGCGCGGCCGCCAGCGCCGTTACCTCGCGGCCATGCTGGTGCGCACCGGCTGCGTGGTCCTGATGGCCCTCACCTGGAGCCGCTGGCCCGCCCTCGCGGTCTGCGCCCTGGTCGGCGCCGTCCTCATCCCGTACGTCGCCGTGGTGGTCGCCCAGGCCGGATGGCGCCAGCAGCGGGGGGTGCGGCACGCGCTCGCGAATGCGCCCGAGGAACCCGCTGCCCGCGTCGTCCTCGAACCCACCCTGATCCTGCCGCCGGAAGGCAACACGACGGGCTGACGGGGCAGTTCGCCACAAGGCGGCTCACCCGGCCGTGCACGCACACCGCCAACCCGCGTGACTTACCTCACTTCAAGCCGCCCTTGGCGCGGTGAACGACCCGTGTCACTATTTCAGCAAGCCTCCCCTGCCCAAAATCTGTGCCTCGGCGGCGGATCAAGTACCGCGCCCACCGGCGTGCGGGCGAGGCCGAGTTCACGCCGGGCATGTGACGCCCCGTCCGGACGGAACCGTCCGAATACTCGCAGGACTTCGAGCGGCGTTCTTCACCCCTCTCCGATCCAGGCCTTCTCTCCACGGGGTTCATCCGACCGCCCGTGACGGCGTGGGAACCGAACCCGTGACGGCACGGGAGTTGACACCGGGCCCCGCGCCCGGCGCCGCCGACGGCCGACGGGCGCGCCAACCGGCCGCAACGGCCGGTTCCGGGGCAGCCGGGCCCTCATGGCCGGACCGGCAAACGAACCGAACCGCGCACTCCGGTCCCCTGCGCCGTGACGCCCGCGGGTGTTCCCCGAAGGCCTTGGAAAACCGAGCGCGAAGCGCCGCGGCCGCGCGTGCGGCCGGCCCCGCTGTCGTCCGGCCGGGCAGCACCGGGAGTGCGCGAAAGGCCCTTCACGTATAGAAGGCAGACCTAGAGAAAGTAGACCCCAGACATGCCTAGGCTGTGCAAGCCCGCGGTGAGTGCTCCGGAATACGTCATCACGATGGAAGAGACTCTGGAATTCGCCGAAAGAGTCCACGGTGGAAAGCCTCAGCTTCCTCTGGCGCTGCGGCTGATCCGGAACACGGGGGTGAAGAAGCGGCACATCGTCCAGCCCATCGAGAAGACGTTGACGCACCCGGGCCTGACGGAACGTAACCGCATCTACGAGGTCGAGTCCAAGAAGCGCACCCCCGAGGTCGTCGAACAGGCCCTGAAGAACGCCGACGTGACGGCACGTGACATCGACGCGATCATCTATGTGTCGTGCACCGGCTTCCTGATGCCGTCGCTGACCGCATGGCTGATCAACACGCTCGGGTTCCCGTCCGGGACCCGTCAGATACCCATCGCACAGCTGGGGTGCGCGGCGGGCGGGGCGGCGATCAACCGGGCCCACGACTTCTGCATGGCCCACCCCGGCAGCAACGTCCTGATCGTGTCGTGCGAGCTGTGCTCGCTGTGCTACCAGCCCGACGCGGACGACATCGGCTCGCTGCTGTCCGACGGACTCTTCGGCGACGCGGTCGCGGCCGCCGTGGTGCGGGGTAACGGGGGCGTCGGCATAGAACTGGAGCGCAACGCCTCCTACCTCATCCCGAACACGGAGGACTGGATCTCCTACTCCGTGCGCGACACGGGCTTCCACTTCCAGTTGGACCGCCGGGTGCCCGGGACGATGGAACCGCTGGCCCCGGTGCTGCGGGAGTTCGCCAAGGACCACAGCTGGGACGTCGGCAACCTCGACTTCTACATCATCCACGCCGGCGGTCCGCGAATCCTGGACGACCTCGCCAAGTTCCTCGACGTCGACCGCCAGGTGTTCCGTCACAGCTGGGCGACCCTGACCGAGTACGGGAACATCGCCAGCGCCGTGGTGCTCGAGGCCGCGCGCAGGCTCTTCGAAGAGGACACCCCGAAGCCCGACGCCACCGGCCTGATCGCGGGGTTCGGCCCCGGAATCACCGCCGAGATGGCGCTGGGCCGTTGGAACGTCGAGACACCTGCAGAGATGGACAAGAGCGTATGACTGGCCTCATCGTGCCGCCCGGCCACGGACGGAAGCTGATCACGAAGGCGCAGGAGGTGACCTTCAAGGCCACCAAGGCGCAGGGCTCCTCGGTATCGATCTTCGAGGTGGTCGTGCCGCCCGGGTTCGACGTCGGGGCGCACACCCACAAGGACTCGCAGGAGTTCTTCTACGTCTTGGAGGGGGAGCTGCAGCTCCTGGCGTTCGAACCGACCAGGCGCACCGGGGACTCCTGGCACGACTGGGAGTCCCCGGACGGCGACAAGGCCGTCCGGGCGGCCGAGGGCGCCTGCATGTTCGTCCCCTCGGGAGTCCCGCACGCGTTCAGGAACGCCTCGGACGCGCCGGCGCGCATGCTGTTCCAGTGCTACCCGTCGCCCTACCACGAGTACTACTTCGAGGAGATCGCGGAGATCTGGGCGGCCGGCGGAGCGGTGGACCCCGAGGCGGTGGAGCAGATGCGTCAGCGCTACGACGTCAGCCAGATCACCCCGCTCCGCTACGAACCCCCCACTCTTCTTCCTTCCCAGTCGTCGACCTCGGAGTGCGGAGCGTGACGGAGATGAGCAGCACGAACACGGTCCCCCTGGTTCACGCGAGCCTGGGCGAGCAGGAACTGGCGGCAGTCGCAGAGGTGTTCGCCTCGGGCTGGCCGGCCGGTCAGGGTCCGAGGGGCAAGGCGCTGGAAGCCCAGCTGAAGCAGCGTTACGGCGCCGGTGACGCGGTCATGGTGAGCAACTGCGGTGCCGCGCTGCACCTGGCCATGCTCGCGCTCGGCGTCAAACCGGGCGACGAGGTGATCGTCGCCGACTACACCTTCCCGGCGCCCGCCCACGCGGTGCGCTACGTCGGTGCGACGCCGGTCTTCGCCGACGTGCGTGCCGACACCGGCACCGTGGACCCGCAGGCGGTGGCGGACCTGGTCGGCCCGCGGACCGTCGGCGTGATCGCGGTCGACACGCTCGGTATGCCTGCGGACTACGCGCCCCTGCAGGCGATCGCCGACCGTCACGGGCTGTTCGTCGTCGAGGACGCCGCCTGCGCGGTCGGCGCGACGTACCAGGGGCGTGAGGCGGGAGCGCTGGCCGAGGTGGCCTGTCTGTCCTTCCACGGGCGCAAGGGGGCCACGAGCGGTGAGGGCGGTGCGCTGATCGCCACCGACCCGGCGGTCGGGGCGGACGCGAGGCTGCGGTCGTCCTTCGGCATCGGAAGCATCTTCGACCAGGCGCAGGTCGTCGGCCTGCCGATCCCGGAGTTCACCGAGATCGGCTACAACTTCAAGCTGTCCGACATCGCCGCGGCGATCCTGCAGGTGCAGATCGGCCGGATCGGCGAGCTGCTGGAGCGCCGCCGGGCCGTCGCAGCGCGCTACGCCGAACTGCTGGCCGACGAGGAACTCCTCACGCTCCCACAGGTGCCCGAGGACCGCACGCACGCCTGGCAGTCCTACATGGTGACCCTGGATCACGCCGTGGACCGCGGCGCGGTCGCCACGGACCTGCGCGCCCAGGGCATCGGCTGCGGGCACGGCACCTGGGCGACGCACGTCCAGCCCGTGTTCGAGACGAAGCAGACGTGCCCGGTCTCGGCGGACCTCTTCCGCCGCAACCTCGCCATACCCATGCACGCCGAACTGAGCGCGAACCAGGTCGAACGAGTCGCCGAGACCCTCCGCGCCGTGCTGCGCACCCACACGTCCTCCGGCCGGCGCGTCGCACAGGGCGCGTGACCCGGTCCCGGGGGCTCCGGCCGTTCCGCGGAACGGCCGGAGCTCTTGGGACCGCCGCCCGGCTCGGCTCGGCCGGGAGTCGAGCGGTGCTTGAGATGGTGCCCATACGCTCTCGGCACTCCCGGGACGGTTTCCGCCGCCATCGCGCCGGCCGCCGGGGCGCCGTGAGCTCCGGACGGGCAGCATCGGCCCCGGGGCCCACCCGGCCCGATGGCACCGACCGGCCCCGCACGGCCCCCCGCACAGTGCGCCGTTGACCTCGCAGCGTGCCTGAAGGAGACAGTCCCATGAAGGGCTCCATAGCCTACAAATCGATACAGAAGCGCGGTCTGCACATCGGCCTGTTGCCAGAAATGGCCGCGGCCGTCAACGGGTCGACGCCGATCACCCTGGACCACGACCTGGACGTCCTGCCCGAGGCGGGACGGCGCCTGACGGTGTCCCGGTACGCCGGCCACGTGGACGACCTCGCGGGCCGCCTGTGGGCGGCCGGTGTCCGCCCCGACGAGCACGTGGTGATCCACAAGACGCACAACGCCGACATCTGGATGCTCGCCGCCGCGGCGTCCCGCATCGGGGCAGTCGTGGTGATGCTCTCGCCCGCCCTGGACGCCGGGACCGTCGGCGCCCTGATCCAGAGGGTGGGCCGGCCGAACCTACTCACCGATGTGCACAAGCTGGACAAGCTGGCCGAGGTCCCGCTCGCGGACCTCACCGCGCGGGTGATCACCGTGAACGGCGACCGGCCGGGAGCGGTCTCACTCGCCGGGCTCGCCGATGCGCCGCGGGTCAAGCCCGTGGTCCGGCCGATCGACGCAGCCGCCGTGATCACCCACACCTCCGGCACCACCGGCATCCCCAAACTCGTGGTGCACACGCCCCGCACCCAGGGCCTCCGGCTCCTGCCGCAGTGGCGGCTTCTCTCCCTGATGCGGAAGAAGGAGACCGTCGCGATCCACGTCCCCTTCGTGCACTCGCGGATGGTCGCGGCGATGTCGCTGGCGCTCCTCAAGGAGTTCCCGGTCCTGCTTCTGAAGGAGTCTGACCCCGCCGGCGTCGCCGAGCAGTTCATCGAGCACCGGCCCGTGCTCGTCGAGGCGCTTCCCAACTTGCTGATGGACTTGGAGCACCTCGCCGAGGACCCGCGCATGCCTTTTGGGTCGGTGAAGGTCTTCAGCAGCACGTTCGACGCGATCCACCCCAAGACGATGAGCCGGCTGCTCGACGCCTCCAACCGGCGGGGGGCCCTGTTCTTCCAGATCTACGGGCAGAGCGAGGTCGGCCCGGCCGTCGGCCGCGCCTACTTCCGCGGTTCCGCCCACAAGGCGAACGGACGCTGCGTCGGCTGGGCCATGCCGAAGGGTGCCGCGAGGGTCCGCGTGGTGAGCCGGGACGGCAACCCCCCGTCCGAGCAGAACCCGGGTTTCATCGAGGTCGCCTGGGACGGGCTGGCGAAGACCTACTTCGCCGAGCAGGAACGGTACGACTCCAACCGCAAGGGCGACTGGTGGCGCACCGGCGACGTCGGCTACCGCACCAGGTTCGGCTGCCTGCACATGCTCGACCGGGAGGTCGACATGATCTCCGGGGTGCGCAGCTCCCTGGAGGTCGAGGACGTGGTGCTGGGCAAGCTGAGCGAACTGAGCGAGCTGGTCGTGGTGCAGGGTCCGAACTCCGAGCCGGTCCCGGTGATCTGCACCGTCGACGACGAGCCGCTGGACCGGGACCGCTGGCGCGCGGCGGTCGCCGACTTCCCTCAGCTGGCCGATCCGGTCCAGATACCGCAGGCCGAACTGCCCAGGACCGCCACGCTGAAGGTGCAGCGGCTCGCGCTGGCCCGCCGGTTCCAGGAGCAGCTCGAGGAACGGGCGTGACCCGTGACCAGCCCACCGCCCCGGCGGTGGAACCAACCGATTCGAAAGGGACCATTACCTTGACACCGGAAGCCACGCTTGCCCGATTCCGCGAGTACATGGTGGGACCCTCGCGGTTCATGAGCCTGCTGTCCTGCTTCGAGCTCGGCATCGTCGACCGGCTCCGCGAGACCCCGGGCCTGACCGCGGTGGAACTGGGTGAGGCCACCGGGGCCAAGCCGGATGCCGTGGAGCAGCTCCTCTTCCTGATGGTCAAGGAGGGCTTCGTCGCCCATGACGAGGAGTCCGGCGGCTACCGTCTCGACGCGCTGGCAGGTGTCGCCGAGAACGACCTGAAGCGGGCGCTCGCGTACATGAACCTGATCAAGGTCACGGCGCTGCGGCAGCTCTTCTACCTCACCGAGAGCGCGCGCACCGGCACGATCGTCGGCCTGAAGGAGCTGTACGGCGCCGAGGGCACCCTGTACGACGCCGTGGCCGACCACCAGGACCTGAACGACGCCTGGCTCAAGTTGATGAACACCGTCACCGCCAACATCGACCCCTGGTTCTTCGGCAACATCGACATTCCCTCCGGCGCCCGGGTGCTCGACCTCGCCGGCAACACCGGCCTCGGAGCAATCCACACCTACCGGCACAAGCCGTCCCCCGGCCTCCGGGTGACCACCTTCGACCTGCCGGAGAAGGAAGCGGAGTGCCTGGCGAACTTCAGGGCCGAGGGCCTGGAGGAGCACCTCTCCTTCGTCGGCGGCAACGTTTTCGACGAGATCCCCAAGGGGTTCGACGTTGTGCTGATCAAGCACTTCCTGGACATGTTCGACAAGGACGACGTGCTCAGAATCCTGAAGGGCGTCAACAAGTCGCTCGAGGTCGGCGGGCAGGTGAACATCCTGGTGCCGGTGTACCCGGAGAACATCAAGGAGACCGACAACTACAACGTCGACTTCTTCCCGGCCTTCTTCATCGGATGCACCATGGGACAGGGCGGCCCGCAGAAGCTGTCGGTCTATCAGGGCTGGCTGGAGGAGTGCGGGTTCAAGGTGACGAAGGCGATCACCAAGAACGCCGCCGAGGTCCCGCCGGACGTCATCCCCGTCCAAGCCATCCTGAGCGCGACGAAGGTCGCGTGACCGACCGGGTCCGGACCGTTGCGAGAACCCTTGGTGACCGCCGCCGCGTGAGGCGGTGCCGACGCGGCCGGCAGGGCACCGCCGGGGGCGCAGAACTCCTGCCTGCACGGCCCGCCCGCCGGGCCCCGGGAGAGCTGCGCCCTCTCTTTCCATGCGCGCCGGCGCCCGCTCGGACAGCTCCGAACGACAGATCACGTAACCAGAGGAGATCACGGTGACCAACTTGATGCTGCTGCCGGACGGAATGCGCCGCTGGTCCCAGAAACAGGGCATCTCCCTCGACGACAGTTACGCGGCAATGACGGACAAGCTCGTCGAGTTCACGGGCTGGGCCAGGGAGGAGGGTTTCACGACCTTCTACGTCACGGTCTCCTCCGTCGCGAACTACAGCCGCTCCGAGGAGCAGGTGACCACGGCCATGAACGCGTTCACCGAGGTGGTGCGACGCTGTCACGACACCCTCAACTTCAACTACTCCGGAACGCTCGAGGTCGTGCCCGAGCGCTGGCTGACGGAGCTGGAGGCGCTGCGGGCCAAGTCCGACAGTCAGTCGGACTTCACCCTGCACTTCATCATGGGCATGTCCCTCGCTCACGAGGTGATCGGCATCTTCAACAAGTTCAACGGGAAGATCCCGGCCCTGACCGAGGAGCTCCTGGCCGCCAACGCCTACGTCCCCGAACCGGTCGACTTCCTCATCCGTCCCGGTGGGCACGTGCGCATGTCGTCCTTCTACCCGCTGATGTCGCCGTTCGCCGAGATGTACTTCTGCCCCACCCTGCTGAACGACATGACGCGGGCCGACTTCGACGTCGCCCTCGAGGATCTGCGGGAACGGGACCGGCGCTACGGCCTCTACCCGGTGTGAGCCGCCACCGGTCCGCGGTCCTCGGGTCCTGCCGGCCTGCCGGCAGGACCCGAGCGCGTCCGGATGTCCGGGTGTCCGGAGGGCGGAGCGCCGGGAGCGCCGGGAGCGCCCAGCGCCCGTCCCCGGTGATCCCCCTCTTTTCCCCGCTCTTCAGAGCACCGTCCAGTACGAATCTCATCTCACTTGAAGGCCACTGGAGCAGGGCACCGACGGCACCGATCGGCCTTGCGCTCGCCAGCTATTGCGGGCAAGAATACGGGCCAATCGGTTTGGTATTGCAGGGCCGGTCGCACTGTTTTCCACGAAACGGGGACCTGCTCGCAAAGGCGCCATCGAGGCCGGTGGGCCCGGACATGCCCCACTCGGGGAACACGGCGAATATCCGCTGGTTCGCCGGGACCGCTCGTCATCGAGAGCGGGCGGCGGCATTTTCAGTGGAAGCCATTCCTGACGTTTACTGCTTGGAGGACAGGTGTCCGGGGAAACCGACGCGGAAGAACTCTGCTCGGCCATCGAGGAAACGGCCCGACTGGTGGGCGCGCCCTGTTCGCGTGAGAAGATCTGGCCCATCCTGACCGAGTACCGGAGCGGTTTCGCCGAGGGCGGGGTCGTCTTCAGCGCCCAGGCCGGCGAGAACCACGCGGGTGAGCTCGATTACGGCCTCGCGGTCCCTCCGAGGATCGACGACCCGTACGCCCACGCGCTGGCGCACGGCTTCGTCACCGAGACCGACCACCCCGTCGCCGCCCTGCTCTCGGACATCCGGGAGCGCTGCGCCGTCACCGAGCACTTCGCCGACTGCGGAGTCGTCGGCGGCTTCCGGAAGCTGTACGCACACTTCCCCCGCGACCTGCAGAAGGTGTCGGAGATCGCCGACATCCCGTCCATGCCGCGCGCGGTGGCCGAGAACGTCGGCCTCTTCACCCGCTACGGCCTGGAGAACGTGGTGATGGTCGGGGTCAACTACAAGAACAAGACGGTGAGCCTGTACTTCCAGTTCACCGCGGAGGGCCGTCCCCGGCCGAGTGCCATCCGGTCGATGCTCGGCGACATCGGGATGACGGAGCCGAACGAGCGAATGCTGGATTTTGCCTCCAATTCATTCAGGGCCAACATCACTCTCAGCTGGGACTCTCCAAAGATCCTGCGGGTCGCCTTTGCCCCTCCTCCAGGCGCCGGCCTGAACCTGTCGACGGTTCCGATTCCCACGGGACCGCACCTCGAAGACTTCGTGACACGCGCTCCGCGAGCCTACGACGGCGAGCGAATGAACCTTTTCGCCGTCAAGTGGACGCAGGACAAGGAATTCCTCGAGGTCTGTTCTTACTACCAGCTTCCGGCCGGGTACGAACCCATTCGACAGATGGAGATTCACAAAGAACAGGGATAACAGGCGCTGCACTTTCCCGGCGGCGCCGAAGAACCTGGACGAAAACGTACGGAACGCTCGACGCCGCAGCACCCGCACCACCGTCAACGCCTTCGGGCGCGGTCTGCCACCGGATCTCGTTCCGGGCCGCAGATCTCTTCTTGAAGAAGGGACACCATCCATGACGACGTCCGAGCGCTCCTCTGTCTCAGACTTCTCACCGCGGCGCAGGTCGCTGCTGATCGGCAGTGCCTCGGCCGCGGCCCTGGCCACGCTGGGGAGCACCGGAACGGCCGCCGCCGCCGGCGCCGCGGATGAGCCGCCGACTGTCGACTTCGACTTCGACAACGGCAACTTCATCCGGGACCTGATCATCACCAGAGCCGGTGGCGTCTTCCCCGAGGAAGGCGTGATCGGCCCCATGGACGCGTCCGTCTACATCTGGATCACCAGCCTGTTCCAGCTGTCGTGGTTCGACGCGCTGGCGCCCTACCACCCGACCGCGGTCGGCATCCACTCCCGGATCGCCCGTCGCCCCGCCGGCGAGGCCGCCACCAACCGGAACAAGAACATCGCCGGTCTGTACGCCGCGCTGCGGGTGCTGGAGGGCGTGTTCGAGGAGCGGGTGCCGGTCATGCGGGCCGGGTTCACCGCGGCCGGCCTGGACCCCGACGACCGGTCGGAGGACCCGACCACTCCGATCGGCATCGGCAACATAGCCGGCAAGGCCGTCGTCCGTGCCCGCGCGAACGACGGCATGAACCACCTGGGCAACGTGGGCCGCAAGTACCACGGCAAGCCCTACGAGGACTACACCGGCTACCAGCCCGTGAACTCCCCCTACAAGCTGGTCAACCCCTCGAAGTGGCAGCCGGCGCTCCATCCCCACCAGCGCCGCGTCGGCGGGGGCCCGGGCGACAAGGGCATCTGGGTCATCCAGGCGTTCGTCACCCCGCAGTTGGCCCTGGTCAAGCCCTACACCTACCGGAACCCGGGGCAGTTCACGGTTCCCGTGCCCGACCACTCCACCCACACCAACGTCCGCAAGTACAAGCAGTCGGTGGACCAGATCCTCGAGGCGTCGGCCACGCTCACCGACGAGAAGAAGCTGATGGCCGAGTGGTTCGACAACAAGCTGGCGGGCATCGCCCTGGCGCCGAGCGCCGCGGCCCTCAGCCACGACCTGGACCTGGACGGCTGGTGCCACCTGTACGCGGTCACCGCCCTGGCCCGGCTCGACGACCTGATCGCCGCCTGGCACTGGAAGACCAAGTTCAACTCCGTGCGGCCCTTCACCGCGGTCCACCACGTGTACGGCCGCAAGAAGATCAGCGCCTGGGGCGGCGTCGGCAAGGGCACAGTCCATGACATGCCCGCCAACGAGTGGTCGTCCTACCTGCCCGTCGGTGACCACCCGGAGTACATCTCCGGTTCCACCACGCTCTGCTCCGCGGAGGCGCAGGCGGCGCGGCGCTTCCTCGGCGACGACGTCCTGGACTGGACGTACTCCTTCCCCGCCGGCTCCGGACTGACGGAGCCGGGGCTCGTGCCGGCGAAGGACACCGAGCTGCACTGGGACACCTGGACCAGGTTCACCCGGGACTGCGCGGACAGCCGGGTGTGGGGCGGCGTGCACTTCCAGACGACGGTCGACAGGTCCATCGAGTGGGGCGCGCAGTTCGGCGACCGGGCCCACCAGTTCCTGCAGCGGCACATCAAGGGCGAGGTCAGCTGATCTGGCTGCGGCGGCGGGCACCGGCACACGCCCGCCGCCGCACGGCGCCGGCGGGCCGAGACCATGTCACAGACCGGCCCGCACAACCGTCTTAGGAGATGAGGCCTCAGCCCACTCGACACAACGTGAACCAGGAGATGATCATGGCAACAAGCGCAGCCCCTGCTGCCGGGCCCAGCTCGGGGGCGGCCGCGGACCCGAAGCGGTGGCTGATCCTCGCCGTCGTCTGCACCGCCTACCTCATGGTCGGCCTCGACTTGACGGTGATGAACCTCGCCCTGCCGTCGGCGCAGGAGGCGCTGGAGTTCACGGACGCGGACCGGCAGTGGATCGTGACCGCCTACGCGCTGCCGTTCGGAGGCCTGCTGCTGTTCTTCGGACGGCTGTCCGACCTGTTCGGCCGCAAGGAGACCTTCCTCATCGGGCTGACCGGCTTCGCGATCGCCTCCGCCGTCGGCGGTGCCGCGAACAGCTTCGGGATGCTGGTGACGGCCCGCGCCTGCCAGGGCGTCTTCGCCGCGATGCTGGCACCGGCCTGCCTGGCCCTGCTGACCACCACCTTCACCGACCCGAAGGAGAAGGCCAAGGCCTTCGGCGCCTACAGTGCGGTCGCGGCCAGCGGTACGGGTCTGGGCCTGATCATCGGCGGTGTGCTGACCGACGGCCTGAGCTGGCGCTGGTGCATGTACGTCAACCTGCTCTTCGCCGGGGTGGCGTTCGTCGGCGGCATCGCGCTGCTGCACAAGCAGCCCAGGACCGGCGCGCGGATGGACCTCCCCGGTGTGCTGCTGGGAACAGGCGGCATGTTCTCCCTGGTCTACGGCTTCTCCAACGCCGCGGACGACAGCTGGAGCACCCCCGGGACGTGGGGCTTCCTCGCCCTCGGCGGTGTGCTGCTGGCCGTGTTCGCGTTCTGGCAGACGCGCGCCGCGCAGCCGCTGCTGCCGCCCCGGATCGTCCTGGACCGCAACCGCGGCGGCGCCTACCTCGCCGTGCTGTTCGTGGGAACCGGCGTGTTCGGCGTCATGCTGTTCCTCATCTACTACATGCAGACCGACCTGGATTACTCGGCCATCGTCTCGGGTGTCTCGCTGCTGCCGCTGATCGTGCTCACCGGTGTGGGCGCCAACGTGGGCGGCGTGAAGCTGATGCCGAAGACCGGCCCCAGGCCGCTGGTCACCGCCGGCCTGCTGCTCACCGCGGCCGCCATGGCCTGGCTGACCCGGATCGGTCCGGACTCCGGCTACGCGACGCACCTGCTCGGTCCGACCATGGTGGCCGGTCTCGGCATGGGTCTCATCTTCGCCGCGGTGCTGCGCACCGGTACCTCCGGCGTGGCCCCCGAGGACGCGGGCATCGCCTCGGCGTGCGTCAACACCGGCCAGCAGATCGGCGGTGCGATCGGCGTCGCCCTGCTCAACACGATCGCCGCCACCGCCACCACCGACTGGCTGAAGAGCAATGTGCAGGGGCAGCCGACACCGGAGCAGCTCTCCTCGGCGTCGATCGAGGGATACACCACGGTGTTCTGGTGGTGCACCGCCATCTTCGCCGCCGGCGCCGTCGTCAGCGCCCTGCTGCTGCGCGGCGGTCCCCTGCCGGAGTCCGAGGACACGCTCGCCGGCAGCCCCGCCGAGCAGCCGGAGACAACACACTCCTGACCCCGGGTCACCCCCGTACCCATCGGTCAGGTCCGTGCGGCCGGTGACGCCCGGGCTCGTCCCGGACGTCACCGGCCGTACCAAAGGCCCGCCGTCGTCGCCCTTCGACCGCGCCGTGCGAAGGCACCGCACCGGACCGGACGTCACAGCATGCGCACGGCGCTCTCGGCGTGCTGCTTGGCCAGGGCGAGCAGGGACAGGCACTCCGAGCCGAGTGCCGCCCGCACGTACTGGCGGGCCTGTGCGAGGCCGGCGCTCTCGCCGAGCACCGCGGCGATGTCCTCCTCGCGCAGCACGACGCTCTGCCTCCCCGTGACGGTCACCCCCGTCTCGTCCGGGACGACGGACCACTCGCCGGTGTGCGCCGACAGCAGGTCGGGGACCACGGTCCGCTTGTAGACGATGCGGCCCGCGTGCGGGAAGCAGATCCGCACCGACTCGGTGGTCTGCGAGCGGCGCCCGGTCAGCGTCTCCAACGTCACGCGCTGCACCCCGGGTGCGTCCTCGGTGAGACCGGCCCGCACGATGTGCGGCACCGTCCCGGCCCAGTCCCCCGCCCGGTACAAGAAATCGTAGGCCAGCTCGGCCGGGCCGTGGATGCGCACCGAGTCCTCGAAGGAAAGCGCCAGTTCGTCCAGGCGCGTCCACTGTTCGGCGAACCGCTTCAGGTCGGTGAGCTGCGTGCGAAGGTTCAGATCGGCGCACCACGCCGCCCACGCCACCTCGTCGGGAAGATCGCCGGAGGTGCTGAAGCCGTACTGCAGCTCGAGCTCGGCCTCGCGCGGCCCGTGGTCGCGTACGCTCAACGCGCCGGTGATGGATTGCAGCAGAGACGTGGAGCGCTCCTGCCAGAACTCGATGCGGCGCTCCACCGGGTCCAGGCGCCGCGACGCGGTCCACGACCTCAGCCGTCCGTCCAGGAGGGACCACACCCGCAGGCGCTCCCGCTCGCTGTCGAGCTCCAGGCGCTCCACGTGGACGCTCGCGGAGAAACAGAGCGGCAGCCTGACCGCATCGGCGAGCACCGCGTAGACCACGCCGGCGGGCGCCTCCACGTGCATGCGGTGCCTCGCTCTGCCCACATGCTCACCAGACATCTGAACACCTCTCTTCACAGCGCGCCGTCCGGGACGCGGACCGGGTCCGGACGGCAGAACGGGGACCCGGATCCGATGGCCGACGACGGATCAGCCGACGGGCGCCGGCCCCCGGACCAGCCTGCGGGCGATGCGGCAGGCCTGGCCCAGGAGCCGGGGCAGTTCGCGACCACCCCGTACGAAGAAGTGACGCCCTGGGCCGGTGCGCGACCGCACCGGCCCCGTGGTCCAGTGGCGCCGGCCGGCGGTTGTCGCGGGCCGAGCCGGGGGATTCTCCCGCGAGGCGGCGACCAGCACCTGAACGGTCAGCGGGCCGACCGGGGAGGGCCTGCGGACCGATTCCTGCAGGCGCGGGCCAGTTGCACGTCGGCGGCGGGACACCGGGAGGGCGGCACGGCCCCGGTCCCTTCCGTCCCCAGCGGGCGGCGTCGCCGGGTCCGGCGGACGACGGGCCCCGGGCGGTCCGAGGGGCGGGCGCGGCGAGGGACAGGCGCCGACGGCGAGCAGCGCCGGACCGGGCAGGCGGGCCTCATGCAGGGCACGGGCCGCGGCGAGCGTCACCATCGCACCGGGTCCGTGCCCGTGCAGCGCGTACGGGCCGGGGTGCGGGGCGGTGAGCTGCGGCAGGACGTCGGCGAGCAGGACCCGGTACGCGGTTGTCGGGGTTTCGGTCCGCCGCCTTGTGCGGCCCGGCGGGGGGACCGGGGGCGGCCGCACACCGGGGCCGGCGATCGCCGCCCAGTCGTCGAGGACGGAGAGGTCCTCACCGGAGTGTGCGAAGCAGTGCAGTCGCACCGGCTCTTGGTCCGCCATGCCGTCCTCCCTCACGCACACGCCCGATGTCACGGGGCAGACCTCAAGATTCACAGACAGCCGTGAACCGCGCCGCAGACGGAGGGCCGCGGCCGGGATTCCGGGCCGCCGCAGGACTCCGGTACGGCAACGGATGCCTGGGCAGGATCCGCCGGACGGGCCTAGGCCGCGTACCGGTCGAAGGTGGAGCCGCGGCGCGGACCGGCCACCACGTCGAGTTCGGGATCGACGGCGAGCATGGCCTGGTGCAGGCGCTGCAACTGCGGCGAGGGTTCCACTCCGATCTCCTCGATCAGTCCCGTCCGCAGCTTCCGGTACACGTCCAGGGCGGACGCCTGCCGTCCGGACCGGTACAGGGCCACCATCGCCTGGGCGTGCAGGCCCTCGTGCTGGGGGTGACGGGCGATCAGGTCGGTGAGTTCGGCGATCAGTTCCGCGTGCCGGCCGAGCCGCAGATCCGCGTCGATCCGCCGCTCGATGGTCATCAGCCGGGACTCCTCCAGCCGCGTGACCTCGATACTCAGGACCGAACCGAGTCGCACGTCCACCAGCGCGGGCCCCTGCCACAGGGCGAGAGCCTGCCGGAAGCAGCGGGCGGCCCTCTCGTCCTCGCCCTTCTCGAAGGCCTCCTTACCCTCGGCGACCAGGCGCTCATAGGTGTACACGTCCGCGGACTCCGGCGGGATCTGCAACACGTAGCCGCCGTGCCGGGTGGCCAGAACGTCCTTCGCCGCGCCCGGCGCGCCGGGTCCCATCGCCGTACCGAGGTAGCGGCGCAGCTGCATGATGTACGTCTGCAGCGTGGTCATCGCGCTCTGCGGCAGTGCCGTTCCCCAGATCTCCTCCATCAGCGTCGAGACGGACACGACACGGCTTGGATATAACGCGAGCAGAGCAAGGATCTGTCTGGGTTTCCCCGCGGTCGGGACGATCGAGTCTCCGTTCACGACTGCGGACAACGGACCCAAGACCTGGATCTCCATGGTTCCCTCCGTTCGTCGTCGGGCACCGCCGATGGCGGAAAGTCGTCGGCGATGCTGCACGCTAGCCGTACCCCGGTCGGAGGCACCGGTTTCTTCAGTGGCATTCGAGCAATCCTCGAAGGACGGGGAACGGGGAGGGCGGGTCCGGGAGAAACGCGGGGGCGAGCGCCCCGGGTCCCGGCCGGGAGAAGCGGGCCGTGCAGGGAGCGTTCCCCGGTCCGGGCGTCTCGCCCCGGGGCACTTCCGGCTTCTGCCGGAGCCTTCTGCCGAGAGCGGGGCCGCACGGGGTCGGTCCCGGTGAGCATCGGGCTCCGGCCCTGTCCGTGAGGACCCGGGCCCCTACGGATCGGGGTGCGTGGGCCGTGCGCGCGCCGGTGCGGGGACGGCCGTTCGCGGCTGTGTGCCGGAGCACACCAGTGTCCTCAGGTGCCGCCGGTCGGCGAACCGTGGCAGCAGCAGCTCCCAGAACCGGGTCATGTTCTGGTGGGACAGCCAGGAGGCGTCCTTGGCGCCGAGCACTTCCAGGCCCACGGTCGCGGCCACGACGACACGGGCGGCGTCGGCCCAGGAGACCCCCTCGGCGAGCACTCCGCCGCGCTCGGCCCGGCGGAGGCCGTCCTCGACCCAGCGCTGCCACTCCTCCCGCAGCGGGGACCTCACACGGCGCGCGATGTCACCGGCGAGTTCGAAGCCGCCGCGGACCATGACGTCCTGGGCGAGGGCACTCATCAGCTCGTGCGAGGCGTCCACGACCGCCTGGAGCGGGTCCCCCTGACGGGCCTGTGCCGCCTCGGTGATCCGGCGGATGCTCTCGGCGGCCTCCGCCTCGACCGCCTCGGCGAGCATGCTCTTGTTGGCGAAGTGGAAGTGCAGTGCCCCATTGCTGACACCGGCCCGTTCGCTGATGGTGCCCAGGGACGCGGGCACGAAGCCCACCTCGGCGAACACCTCGGCCGCTGCCCGTATCAGCGAACGCCGCGTGCGCGCGGCCCGCGCCTGTTTGACCATGTGCCGCCTCCCGGACAACGCGACGCCGAATGCCGACGCTGAAGCCTCCCCAGAATAACAAACCGCGTAGACGGTTTATACATAGCCGGGGAAAACTTTGCCGGATCATGCCGGAGGGGCCGTCCGGTCGGACGGCCCCTCCGGCGGTGTCCCGTGTTACTTGACCGGTTCCGGTTCGGGCGTGCTGTGCGCGTCCGTCGTGCCCGCGGGAGGTTCGTCGTCCGCGGCGGAGGTCTTGACGGACTCCAGCAGCAGCTGGGCGACGTCGACGACCTGGATGGACTCCTTGGCCTTGCCGCCCGCGGCGGAGCCGTTTTCGGCCGCGGC
>NZ_AZUS01000035.1:0-44475 GCF_000527195.1 Streptomyces sp. CNH189 | reverse complement strand
CGGCGGGGTCTGGAGATCGTCTCCTGCCCGTCGTGCGGGCGCGCGCAGGTGGACGTGTACAAGCTGGCAGAGGAGGTCACCGCGGGTCTGACCGGCATGGAGGTGCCGCTGCGGGTCGCGGTGATGGGCTGCGTGGTGAACGGTCCGGGTGAGGCGCGTGAGGCGGACCTGGGTGTGGCGTCGGGCAACGGCAAGGGGCAGATCTTCGTGAAGGGCGAGGTCATCAAGACCGTGCCGGAGTCGAAGATCGTGGAGACGCTGATCGAGGAGGCGATGAAGATCGCCGAGCAGATGGAGAAGGACGGTGTGGCCTCCGGCGAGCCGCAGATCGCGGTGGCCGGCTGACGCCGTCCGTCCAGGACCGCGGGATCCGGGGGCGGCGGCCCCCGGCATCCGCGGGTACAGTGCGGAAATCAGGCAGACCCCTTTGTGTGAGGCCCCGCACGTGTTGACGCAGACCACTTCCCGGGTCCTCGAGCCGAGCGACCTGGACGCCGCACTCGCCGTACTCGACCGCGACCCGGTGGCGAACGCCTTCGTGACCGCCCGCGTGCAGATCGCGGGCCTCGACCCGTGGCGGCTCGGCGGCGAGATGTGGGGCTGGTACGAGGACGGCATCCTGACCTCCCTGTGCTACGCCGGTGCCAACCTCGTCCCCATCTGCGCCACCCCCCGTGCCGTCCGGGCCTTCGCCGACCGCGCCCGTCGCGCCGGCCGCCGCTGCTCCTCCGTCGTCGGCCCGGCCGAGGCCACCGCGGAACTCTGGCGGCTGCTCGAACCCCAGTGGGGCCCGGCCCGCGACGTCCGCGCCCACCAGCCGCTGCTGGTCACCGACCGCATGCCCGAGGCGATAGCCCCCGACCCGTACGTCCGCCGCGTCCGCAAGGACGAACTGGAGACGATCATGCCGGCGTGCGTGGCGATGTTCACCGAGGAGGTCGGCGTCTCCCCGCTCGCCGGCGACGGCGGACTGCTCTACCAGGCCCGGGTCGCCGAACTGGTCGGCTCGGGCCGCTCCTTCGCCCGCTTCGACGCCGACGGCAACGTCGTCTTCAAGGCCGAGATCGGCGCCGCCACCGACCGCGCCTGCCAGATCCAGGGCGTCTGGGTGGCCCCCGAGCACCGCGGCCGGGGCGTCGCCGCCCCCGGCATGGCCGCCGTCCTGCGCTACGCCCTCGCCGACGTCGCCCCCCTGGTGAGCCTCTACGTCAACGACTTCAACACCGCCGCCCGCCGGACGTACGACAGGGTGGGCTTCCGCCAGGTCGGTGCCTTCATGAGCGTGCTGTTCTGACCGGCCCGCCCCTGTAGTCTCGCCGGCATGCTGCGCTTTCCCGGTCACGGCCGCCCCGAGCCCGACGACATCGTGATCGGCCCCCTCGACCTGCCCGGCAACGTCGACGAGGCGCTGGCGGTGCAGGCGGTGGCCTTCGGACTCGGCCCCGACGAGGTCGCCGTCCGCCGGCAGATCGTGCTGCGCCACATGACGTTCCCCGGGGCCCGGGCCTTCGGCGCGACCGTCCGGGGCCGGCTGGCCGGCTTCGTCTACGGCATGCCGAACGACCGCGCGCACTGGTGGTCCACCGTCGTCGAGCCGTACCTGCGCGCCCAGGGCCACGAGGACTGGCTCGACGACTCCTTCGTCATCACCGAGCTGCACGTCCACCCGCGCCACCAGAAGCACGGCATCGGCCGCGCCCTGATCACCACCATCACCGCCGGCGCGGCCCAGCCCCGGTCGATCCTCTCCGCCCTCGACATCGAGAGCCCCGCCCGCCGCCTCTACCGCTCGCTGGGCTACCAGGACCTCGCCCGCCAGGTCCACTTCCCGAGCGCGTCCACCCCGTACGCCGTGATGGGCGCCCCTCTGCCACTCCGGCGCGCATAACCGATTTCCGCCGCCCCGTGCCGCCCGGCTAACCTCGCCTTCATCACCTAGACGCAGCAGGAGTACGAGAACCATGGCGAACGCACCGGTCCAGCGCATGTCCCAGTTGATGGCGAAGACGCTGCGCGACGACCCGGCGGACGCCGAGGTCCTCAGCCACAAGCTGCTGGTCCGCGCGGGCTACGTCCGCCGCACCGCGGCCGGTATCTGGACGTGGCTGCCCCTCGGCAAGAAGGTGCTCGCCAACGTGGAGCGGATCGTCCGCGAGGAGATGGACGCCATCGGCGCCCAGGAGGTGCTGCTCCCCGCCCTGCTGCCGCGCGAGCCCTACGAGGCCACCGGCCGCTGGGACGAGTACGGTGCCGAGCTCTTCCGCCTCCAGGACCGCAAGGGCGGCGACTACCTCCTCGGGCCCACCCACGAGGAGATCTTCACGCTGATGGTGAAGGACCAGGCGTCCTCCTACAAGGACCTGCCGGTGATCCTCTACCAGATCCAGACCAAGTTCCGGGACGAGGCCCGCCCCCGCGCCGGCATCCTGCGCGGCCGCGAGTTCCTGATGAAGGACTCCTACTCCTTCGACCTGGAGGACGAGGGCCTGGCCCGGTCGTACGCCCTGCACCGTGCCGCCTACCAGAAGATCTTCGAGCGCCTGGGCCTCGACTACCGCATCTGCGCGGCCACCGCCGGTGCCATGGGCGGCTCGAAGTCCGAGGAGTTCCTCGCGCCCGCCGAGGCCGGCGAGGACACCTTCGCCGACTGCCCCAACTGCGACTTCGCCGCCAACACCGAGGCCGTCGCGTACGAGCTGAAGCCCGTGGACGGCTCCGCCGTCCTGGCCGCCGAGGAGATCCCCACCCCCGACACCCCCACCATCGAGACGCTCGCCGCCCAGCTCGGTGTCCCGGCCTCGGCCACGCTGAAGAACCTGCTGGTCAAGGTGGACGGCGAGATCGTCGCCGTGGGCGTGCCCGGTGACCGCGAGGTCGACATGGACAAGGTCGAGGCGCACTTCGCCCCGGCCGCGGTCGAGATGGTCACCGAGGCCGACTTCATCGCCCGCCCCGACCTGGTGCGCGGCTACGTCGGCCCGCAGGGCCTGGACAAGGTGACGTACATCGCCGACCCGCGCGTCGCGCCCGGCACCGCCTGGATCACCGGCGCCAACAAGGCCGACACCCACGCGAAGGACGTCGTCGCCGGACGTGACTTCGAGGTCGACGCGTACGTGGACGTCGTGGTCGTGGAGGAGGGCGACCCCTGCCCCCGCTGCGGCACCGGCCTCAAGCTCGACCGCGCCATCGAGATCGGTCACATCTTCCAGCTGGGCCGCAAGTACGCCGACGCGCTCAAGCTCGACGTCCTCGGCCAGAACGGCAAGCCGGTCCGCGTCACCATGGGCTCCTACGGCGTCGGCGTCTCCCGCGCGGTGGCGGCCCTCGCCGAGCAGACCGCCGACGACAAGGGTCTGTGCTGGCCCGCCGAGGTGGCCCCGGCCGACGTGCACGTGGTCGCCGCCGGCAAGGCGCTCCAGACCGAGCTGGCCCTCGACGTCTCCGAGAAGCTGTCCGCCGCGGGCGTCCGCGTCCTGGTCGACGACCGGGCCGGTGTCTCCCCGGGCGTGAAGTTCACCGACTCCGAGCTGATCGGTGTGCCGCAGATCCTGGTGGCCGGCCGCCGCGCCGCCGACGGCGTCGTGGAGCTGAAGGACCGCCGGACCGGCGAGCGCGAGGAGCTGACCGTCGACGAGGCGGTCGCCCGGCTCACCGGCCGTCGGTAACGGCAGTCCCGGGGCCGCCCGGCCGCGAACGGAAACCGTTCGCGGCCGGGCGGCCCTGTGCCGTCAGCAGGCCTCCGCCGCGAGCGCGCGGCCGAGCAGACCGGCGGGCAGGTCAAGCCGTTCGCCGCAGAAGCACAGGAGGACGGTGCCGGGCCCCTCCGGCGCGCCCAGGTCGACGATCAGGAGCGCCCGCAGTTCCCGGACCACGTCGAACAGGTGGGCGCCGCGTGCCACCAGCACGCTCACCTCGTCCGGATCCCAGACCACGATGTCCGGCAGATCGTCCGCCGTGTGAACGCGAATGCACATGACTGCCTCCCCAGGGATGCACAAGGGCACGGTGTTCCGCTTCGGGAGGCCAGCGGCTTCCGATCGTAGCGATGCCGATGAGCACCTGTGGGGCTTTCGGGGTATTCGTGGGCCGACGGGACGATCCGGCCGGCCGGGGACGGATCAGGTGATCCGGCTGACCTGGAGCATCGCCTCCGCGTCCTTGATCAGCGCGCGCTGCCTGGCCTCCGGCAGCTGCCGGTACAGCTTCAGCAGCCTGGCCTCGCGTTCGTCGCGGCTGGGCCCCGGGACGGGACGTCCGACCGCCTCGAAGAACTCCTTGGGCGTCGTCCGTACGCCCCAGCGGCGGAACACCTCGACCATCGCCCGCAGCTTCTCCGGAGCGATCCGGGACGTGCCCCGGGTGCGGTTCATCCAGGCGTTGAGCGTCGGGTAGGAGATGCCCGCCTCCGTGGCGAGGTCCTTCTGGGTGCCGCTCTGGGGCAGTGCAAGGAGGCGCTCGAGAAGCGCCGCCAGATCCTCACCCGGGGACTGCGGACCGCTGTCGGCGGTCCGCGGCGGAGAAAGCGGTGTCTGTCGGCTCGTCACACGTCAGAGGATCGGACATGGCCATCTACAAGCGCAAGTAGATTGCAGATCGGGGCCGGACCGCGGGGTGTACGCCGGAGCGTACGGGTGCATGCGCGCTACCCTGCCCCGCCCCCAACTCCGCCTCCCTGCGCCTTCCCTGCTTCTTCACGCCGTCTGTGCTCCGTCTTCACTCTTCGGCCGGAATATGCCTTGTCTGCCTTGACCCGATCTTCATCTACATGAAGACTGTAGACGCTTTCGGGAGCCGGAATCCCTGGCGTCGGCGGTCGGCTGCGCCGGTCCCACCCGCTCCGGCGTGCGCACACCCCTGGCCGTCGGCCCTTGTCGGCCGTCCGCGCGAAATCTACATCTACATGAAGATCGAAGACGTCGCTCCGTCGTGGGGCCCCGTCCGGCGGCAGCACCGGCCGGTCAGCCGGGCCGGCCTTCACACCCACCCCTCCAAGGAGTACGAACGTGTCCTTACCGTCCACCGCGAGAACCACCCCGAACGCCTCGGAACCGGCGTGGCTCACCCGGGCCCGTACCGGCGACCGGGAGGCGTTCGCCTTTCTCTACCGCGAGTACCACGGCCTGGTGTTCGGCTATCTGCTGGCCCGCACCCGCGACCGGCACCTGGCCGAGGACCTGACCCAGGAGGTCTTCGCCCGCGCCCTGCGGAACATCTCCGGCTTCGCCTGGCGGGGTACGGATCCGGCCGCCTGGCTCACCACGATCGCCCGGAACATCCACCTCGACGAGCTGGGCCGCAGCCGCCACCGGCGCGAGACCCTGGTCGCCGACTTCGGCGACCCGCGCCAGCCCGGCCCCGGAACCGAATCCCTCGTCCTGCGTGACCTGGACGCCGTCGTCGCCCGTGAGACCGTGCACCGCGCGCTGAGCGCCCTCGGCCCGTCCCAACGGGCCTGTGTGGAGCTGCGGTTCATCGGCGGGCTGTCGATCGAGCAGACGGCGCACACCATGGGGCGCACCGTCGGCGCGGTCAAGGCGCTGACGCACCGTGCCATGTGCAGGCTGCGCTGGGCGGCGGGGGCGGTGCCCGCGTGAACGAATACCCGTCGGACGCCGTCCCCGTCGTCCGTGTCACCGTGGCGGTGCCCCGCCACGACTTCTTCCTCACCGCCGCCCCGCCGACCGAGGTGTACGCCGTCCCGTACGTCCCCGTGCCCCACCCCGGCGCCCTGGCCCCGCACGGAACCGCGGACGGCGGCCACCCGTCCGCCTCGCCCGCGCCGACCGAACTGGAACAGCAGGCGCTCGCCTGGGACGCCGCCCGGGAACGCGCCAGGACGGTGGCCCGGACCATCGAGCGGGAGGTGGGCGGCCACCCGGACGTACGGACCGTGTGGGCGGACGGGGACACGGTGCACGTGCTGCTCCGTCTCGAGCCCCCGTTCACGCGCTGGCCCGGGTGGTGCGCGTACTTCGGCATCACCGCGTCCGCGGAGTGCACGGCGCCGCACATCCTGGCCGGCGAGGGCAGCCGGGACGGCGTACGCGTCACCGCCGCCGTCCAGCCCGCCGGTCCGGCCGCGGGGCGCCAGCCGGCGGACGCCGGGGGACCGCGTCCCGGGGCGGAGGGGGCCCTGGGAGCCGCGCACCCCGTGGTGGCAGGAGACGCGGGACCGCCGGACCCCGGTGCGCCTGGAAGCTTCGGGGGGTACGAACACCGCTCCGCGGGGCCGGGGGGCCTCGGTGTCCACGAACACGTCGCCGGGCGGGGCGGGCCCGGCGGACACGAGCACCCGGCTGAGCGTGAGGAGTTCGGCGGACACGAGCACCCGGCCGGCCGGGGAGAGTATGGAGATCACCAACGCCTCGCCGGGCGGGAGGACTTCGGTGGACGCGAGCATCCAGCCCCGCAGGGGGGTCACGGCGGGAGCGAGGACCCCGACGACAGCGGAACCGGGCCGGGCGCACAGGGAGATCCCGACGACCCGGAAGTGCGGGGGCGGGAGCACCCGGACGCGGACGACCCGGGACTCAGGGACCAGGAACACCTGGACGGAACCGCGCACGCCGACGAGGCGGACCCGGACGGAACCGGTGCCGGGGGGCGGCCGGAGCGGGGCGGGACCGGAATCGGCCTGTGGACGGAACTGGCCGCATCCGGTGTCCTGCCGCTGGCGCACCTGGCCGGAACCGGCCACGACGAGCCGGACGACACCGGCGCCGGGACCTGGCCGGACCTCGGCCCCTGGGCCGGCCCGGAGGGACAGGCGCGCCCCGACGGCCCCGCATCACCCCGGCCGGCCGGGGTGATGCGGCCCTTCCTGCTCGGCGGCACGGCGTACGACCTGGCGCTGCCGTACCGCGACGTGCACGGCGAGACCTGGTACTTCCAGGGTCAGCGGTCCTTCGACGGGATGCCCCTGATGTCGCTCGACGGCCGCCCGGAGCGCTGCTCCCTCGCGCATGTGGCCGAGTACGCGGGCCCGCTCACCCCCGTGTCCGAGCCCGCGCCCGAGCCGGCCCCGGACGAAGGGGACCGATGACCGTGACGGAACCGCAGACCGGCACCGGCACGTCCGGGCGCGACCGGGAGGGGCTGCTGCGCCGGCTGGTTTGGCCCCGCCGCTCCGGACCGGCGGGCCGGCCGGCCGAGCCTGTCGACCGGCTGCGCCTGGAGCACGAACTGGCGGTGAGCCGGCTGAGGCTGGCGCGCTGGCAGCAGCACGCCGACGCCTACGAACGCCGGCTCGGCGACGCCGAGCGGGAGCGGGCCCACCTGCTGGCCTGGCTCGCCGCCCTGCACCCGGCCAGCGCGGTCCTCACCCCGCTCACCGGACCGGACCAGGAGGGAGCCCACGCCCTCTGCCTGGTGGCCGGCGGCTGGCACCTGTCGTGGCGCATACCGCCCGGCGACCTCGCCCTCTTCGCCCACGTCCCCTTCCGCGCGGAGTCCGCCGCCGCGCACCCCGTGCCCGACCTCCACGACCAGGGTGCGCTGATCCGCCGTCACGTCCGGCTGCTGGCGATGGAGGGGGTCGTGCAGGCCGGACCCGCCGGGACGGCAGGGGGGTCACCGCCGGCGCCTCCGGGCGGCCCCTGACCCCGGCCCGGTGACGGCCCCGAGAGACTCCGGTCAGCAAGCTCGGGAGGCTACGCCGACCGGACCCCGAGCGCCCCCCTGCCCGTGCAGGGGGGCGCGCCCCTTGCGACCTCGGGGCCGTCGTGCCCCACAGGAGGGCAGACGTGCCCTACAGCCAGCTGGCGAACTCCAGCAGCAGCTCCGCGTCCTGCTCGCGCCCCACGCGCCGGGCCCGTACGCCCGACTCCACCGCGCGGAACAGCGTCCAGCCGTGCAGCCGCTCCCGGTCGACCTCCAGCGACTCCGCGAGCCGCCGTACCCGCCGGCGCGTCGTCGTCGCGCCCGACGGCTGCGCGATCAGGTCCTCCACGCGGTCGCGCACCAGCCGTGCCAGATCGAACGCGTGCTCCCCGACCACCGGGTCGGGGCCCACCGCGAGCCACGGCATCCGGTCCCCCGAGAGCACCTTGCTCTGCCGGAACGTGCCGTGCAGCAGTCGGTGTTCCGGCGGTGCGGCCAGCAGCTCCTCGCGCGCCGTGAGCGCCGCGTCCACCAGCGGGGCCACCTCCGGAGCGGAGTCCGCGGTCGCCCGCATCGCCCGTGCCTGCCGCCCGGTGCGCTCGGCCACCGTCTCGAAGCCGTGGTCCTCCGGCGGGTCGACCCACAGCCTGCGCAGGGTCCCCGCCGCCTCGAGCAGCGCCTTCGCCTCAGGGAGCGTACGCACCGAGACCTCCGGGTGCAGCCGCTCCAGCAGCAGCTCGCCCTCCGCGCCGGCGGCCGGGGACTCCAGCAGCTGGACCGCGCCCAGGCCGCCCCAGTGGGCCAGCGCGGCCCGCTCGCTCTCCGGACGCGCCCGGCGCGGCGCCAGCTTCAGCACCGAGGGCGTGCCGTCGGGCGTGCGCACGAGCACCACCAGACTGCTGCGCCCGCCCGGCAACTGCACCCGCTCCACCGTCAACTCGCGCCGCTCCACGGCCTCGCGTGCCAGGTCGGGCAGCTTCTCCAGCCAGTCGTCGCCCTCGGGCGCCGTCTCACCGAGCGCTCTCACCAGACGCTTCGGCGGTGCGAAAACCATGCGCGAGTCGTTCCTTCCTGCTGTACGCGGTGCCGGCCGCCCCCGTCATGTCACGGCGTCGGCGCCGGGTCCCCCGACGCCGTACCGCCCCGCTCGGCGAGCCCAGGGAAGGCTACGCTCTCACCGCTCCAGCGGACCGACCGCACCGCCGCCTCGCGCATCGCCTCGGCGGCCGACCTGCGGAGTTCACCGGTGGTCGCGCGCACCAGGTCCGCGTAGACGCCGGCCACCCGGTTCTCCAGCTCGGCCGCCAGCCGCGCCGCGGCGGCCGCGTTCGGCACCGGGAACGGCAGCGCGTAGCCCGCCGCGGCGGCGACGGGAGCACCACCGGCGCCCTTCACCGCGCGCACCAGCGTGTCCCTGCGCGCCCGGTGCGCGTCGTACGCGGTGCGTGCCTCGGTGCGCCGCTTCTCGCCGATCCGCCCGCCGACCACCCCGTAGCCGTACACCGCCGCGTGTTCGGCGGCCAGCGCCGCCTGCAGCGCCCGCAGTTCCTCGTCCCGTGCCTCGCTCACCGTCCGGCCTCCGTCAGCAGGTACACGTGGGCCGCACCGGCCGCGGACACCGAGGCCAGCAGCCGGGCCAGCTCGGCCGGCGCGGTCAGCAGCTCCTCGGCCCGCAGGTCGGCGATCCGCCGTTCCTCGGCGACCAGTTGGGCGACGGCGTCCTTCTTCCTCACGGGCACCGCGGCCGACGGCGAGGACGACGGCGCCGTCACCGCGGACGCCGAGGCCGACGGGCTGGGGGAGGCCGACGGCGAGGGCGAGCGGGTCGCGCGCGCCTCGAACGCCTCCGCGTGCCGCACCACGTCCGCCCGCAGCGGACGCAGTTGGGCCGCGAGCTGCGGATGCGCGGCGAGGACCGCGTCGTACCACTCGGCCAGCGCCCGGCTGTCCCGGGCGGCACGCGCGCGTGCCCGGTCCTCGGCCGAGGGACGCGGGGCGGCGGTGCCGGGGCCGTCGGACCCGGCGGAACAGCCCGCCACCAGCAGGGCCGCCGGGGCGGCGGCGAGCAGACTCCTTCTGCGCGGCCCCGAACGGGCGCGCGGAGACAGGGGGAACGACACGGCAGGCGTCCTCGGGGGGCTCGTGACGAACGGGGCTGGACGGAAGATCGGGCGGGGCCCGCGATCACCGTACCCGGGAGCTTGCCCGGCGGCGCCCAGTGGCACCTCGCCGACCGGGTGGACGGCAACACCCCCTGCGACCGGATACCCTTTGTGCAGACACGCGCACCGACCCACAACAGCACACGCGGCCGAGGAGTCACCCGGATGAGCACCACCCAGAGCGAGAGGCTTCGAGAACTTCTGGAACCGCTCGTCAGCTCCCAGGGCCTGGATCTCGAAGAGATCGCCGTGGACGCGGTCGGCCGCAAGCGGGTGCTGCGCGTCGTCGTCGACTCCGACACCGGCGCCGACCTCGACCGGATCGCCGATGTGAGCCGCGCGCTCTCGGCGAAGCTCGACGAGACCGACGCGATGGGCAGCGCGGAGTACACCCTCGAGGTCGGCACCCCCGGCGCGGAGCGCCTGCTGACCGAGCGCCGCCACTACGTGCGCGCCACCGGCCGCCTGGTGCGGTTCCAGCTCGCCGAGGGCGGCGAACTGGTCGCCAGGATCCTCGCGGCCGACGAGGAGGGCCTCGACCTCGAGGTCCCCGGGGTCAAGGGCCGCAAGCCCACCGCGCGTCGGCTCGCCGTCGACGACATCACCCGGGCGCGCGTCCAGGTCGAGTTCAACCGCAAGGACGACGCGTCCGACAAGAACGACAAGAAGGAAGAGGAGGCGTAGCCGTGGACATCGACATGAGCGCCCTGCGGGGCTTGGTACGGGAGAAGGAGATCTCCTTCGACCTGCTGGTCGAGGCGATCGAGTCGGCCCTCCTCATCGCCTACCACCGCACCGAGGGAAGCCGCCGGCACGCGCGCGTGGAGCTCAACCGGGAGACCGGACATGTGACCGTGTGGGCGAAGGAGGACCCCGACGACCTCGAGGACGGCCAGGAGCCCCGCGAGTTCGACGACACCCCGTCCGATTTCGGCCGCATCGCCGCGACCACGGCCAAGCAGGTCATCCTGCAGCGCCTGCGCGACGCCGAGGACGACGCGACGCTCGGCGAGTACGCCGGGCGTGAGGGCGACATCGTCACCGGAGTGGTGCAGCAGGGCCGCGACCCGAAGAACGTCCTGGTCGACATCGGCAAGCTGGAGGCCATCCTGCCCGTGCAGGAGCAGGTCCCCGGCGAGACCTACACCCACGGCCTGCGCCTGCGGTCGTACGTCGTCCGGGTGGCCAAGGGCGTCCGCGGCCCGTCCGTCACCCTTTCGCGCACGCACCCCCACCTGGTGAAGAAGCTGTTCGCCCTGGAGGTGCCGGAGATCGCCGACGGCTCGGTGGAGATCGCCGCGATCGCCCGCGAGGCCGGACACCGCACCAAGATCGCCGTCCGCTCCACCCGCTCGGGCCTGAACGCCAAGGGCGCCTGCATCGGCCCCATGGGCGGCCGGGTGCGCAACGTCATGGGCGAGCTCAACGGTGAGAAGATCGACATCGTCGACTGGTCCGACGACCCGGCCGAGATGGTGGCGAACGCCTTGTCGCCGGCCCGGGTCTCCAAGGTGGAGGTCGTCGACCTCGCCGCCCGGTCCGCCCGGGTCACCGTGCCGGACTACCAGCTGTCCCTGGCCATCGGCAAGGAGGGGCAGAACGCCCGTCTGGCCGCCCGGCTGACCGGCTGGAGGATCGACATCCGGCCGGACACCGAACAGACCGGGGAATAGATCCAGGCCGCGGTTGGCTGAGATCACGACAGCTTTGCTCGTTGCGGTGTTCGATTCTTGCCCCGGAGGGGTGAGGTCGGTCCGGGGAGGTAGACTGAGGAGTGTCTGGCCGGACACAGGCTGGCGTGTGCCCCGAACGCACTTGCGTGGGGTGCCGCGAGCGAGCGGTCAAGGGCGAGCTGCTGCGGATCGTGGTGATCGAGGACGCGTGCGTCCCGGATCCACGCGGTACGCTGCCCGGCCGGGGTGCGTACGTACACCCCGTACCGGTCTGTCTCGACCAGGCGGTGCGCCGAAGGGCGTTCCCGCGGGCGTTCCGCGTCCCGGGACCGCTCGACGTAAAGGCGTTGCGCCACTACGTCGAGCAGGCACAAGGTTGCTGAGCAGTGGCTCCGTGCCGACTGACAGGCAACACGTAAGAACTTGCCGTACGGAAACCCCCGTACGGCCTGGTACCTCGCGAGTCGAAAGCAGGTCGAGATTGCGATGAGCACTCGATGAGTACGCGATGAGTACGCCCATGAACTAGCGACGGTCCGGACGCAACCCGGACCTCAAAGGAGCGAAGTGGCTAAGGTCCGGGTCTACGAACTCGCCAAGGAGTTCGGTGTAGAGAGCAAGGTCGTCATGGCCAAGCTCCAGGAACTCGGTGAGTTCGTCCGTTCGGCGTCTTCGACGATCGAAGCGCCCGTAGTACGCAAGCTGACTGACGCCTTCCAGCAGGGCGGGGGCAACGGCAAGTCCGCCGCGAAGCCCGGCGCGCCCAAGAAGGCTGCCCCCAGGCCCGCGGCGCCCTCTCCGGCGCAGGCGGCCCGTCCGGCTGCTCCCAAGCCGCCGGCCGCACCCAAGCCCGCCGCGGCCCAGCCGCCGGCGGCTCCGTCGGCGCCCGCGCCGGCCCCCGCGGGTCAGCGTCCGACGCCGGGCCCGCGCCCCGCGCCGCGTCCGGCCCCGGCCGCTCCGGAGTTCCAGGCCCCGCCCGCCGCGGCCCAGGCTCCGTCCGGCCCGAAGCCCGGCGGCGCCCGTCCCGGTGCGCCCAAGCCCGGGGGTCGTCCCGCCGGTCAGGGCCAGGGTCAGGGTCAGGGCGGCCAGGGCCGTCCGGCAGGCCAGGGTCAGCGTCCCGGTGGCGGCGCTCCGCGTCCGGGTGCCCGCCCGGCCGGTCCGCGTCCCGGTAACAACCCGTTCACGTCCGGTGGCTCCACCGGCATGGCCCGTCCGCAGGCCCCGCGCCCGCAGGGCCAGCGTCCCGGCGGTCCTGGTGCCCCCGGCGCCGGTCCCCGTCCCCAGGCCCCCGGCCAGGGCGGCGGTCCCCGTCCGCAGGCTCCGGGCGGTGCGCGTCCCACTCCGGGCGGCATGCCCCGTCCGCAGGGCGGTCCCCGTCCCGGCGGCGGCCCCGGCGGTCCGCGTCCCAACCCCGGCATGATGCCGCAGCGTCCCGCTGCCGGCCCGCGTCCCGGCGGTGGCCCCGGCGGCCGCGGTCCGGGCGGTGCGGGTCGTCCCGGCGGTGGCGGCGGTCGTCCCGGTGGCGGCGGCGGCTTCGCCGGCCGTCCGGGTGGCGGTGGCGGCGGCGGCTTCGCCGGTCGTCCCGGTGGCGGCGGCGGTGCCGGTCGTCCTGGTGGTGGCGGCGGCTTCGCCGGCCGTCCCGGCTTCGGTGGCCGTCCCGGCGGTCCCGGTGGCCGCGGTGGCACGCAGGGCGCCTTCGGCCGTCCCGGCGGTCCCGCGCGTCGCGGTCGCAAGTCGAAGCGGCAGAGGCGCCAGGAGTACGAGGCCATGCAGGCCCCGTCGGTCGGCGGCGTGATGCTGCCTCGCGGCAACGGCGAGACCATTCGCCTGTCGCGCGGTGCGTCGCTCACCGACTTCGCGGAGAAGATCAACGCCAACCCGGCGTCGCTCGTCGCGGTCATGATGAACCTCGGCGAGATGGTCACCGCGACCCAGTCCGTCTCCGACGAGACGCTCCAGCTCCTCGCGGACGAGATGAACTACACGGTTCAGGTCGTCAGCCCGGAGGAGGAGGACCGCGAGCTGCTCGAGTCCTTCGACCTGGAGTTCGGCGAGGACGAGGGCGACGAGGAGGACCTGGTGGTCCGTCCGCCGGTCGTCACCGTCATGGGTCACGTCGACCACGGCAAGACCCGCCTCCTCGACGCCATCCGCAAGACGAACGTCATCGCGGGCGAGGCCGGCGGCATCACCCAGCACATCGGTGCCTATCAGGTCACGACCGAGGTCAACGAAGAGGATCGCAAGATCACCTTCATCGACACCCCGGGTCACGAGGCGTTCACCGCCATGCGTGCCCGCGGTGCCAAGTCGACCGACATCGCGATCCTGGTCGTCGCGGCCAACGACGGCGTCATGCCGCAGACGGTCGAGGCGCTCAACCACGCCAAGGCGGCCGAGGTCCCGATCGTCGTCGCGGTCAACAAGATCGACGTCGAGGGCGCCGACCCGACCAAGGTGCGCGGTCAGCTGACCGAGTACGGCCTCGTGGCCGAGGAGTACGGCGGCGACACCATGTTCGTCGACATCTCCGCCAAGCAGGGTCTGCACATCGACAGCCTTCTCGAGGCCGTCATCCTCACCGCGGACGCCTCGCTCGACCTGCGTGCCAACCCCACGCAGGACGCGCAGGGCATCTCGATCGAGTCCCGGCTCGACCGCGGCCGCGGTGCCGTGGCGACCGTCCTCGTCCAGCGAGGCACCCTGCGGGTCGGCGACACGATGGTGGTGGGCGACGCCTACGGCCGCGTGCGCGCCATGCTCGACGACAACGGCAACAACGTCGCCGAGGCCGGACCCTCGACGCCGGTCCAGGTCCTCGGCCTGACCAACGTCCCGGGTGCGGGCGACAACTTCATCGTCGTGGACGAGGACCGTACGGCCCGTCAGATCGCCGAGAAGCGCGCCGCCCGTGAGCGCAACGCCGCGTTCGCCAAGCGCACGCGCCGCGTGTCGCTGGAGGACCTGGACAAGGTGCTCAAGGCCGGCGAGATCCAGCAGCTGAACCTGATCATCAAGGGTGACGCCTCCGGTTCGGTCGAGGCCCTCGAGTCCTCGCTGCTCCAGCTGGACGTCGGCGAAGAGGTCGACATCCGCGTCCTGCACCGCGGCGTCGGTGCGGTCACGGAGTCCGACATCGACCTGGCGATGGGCTCCGACGCCATCGTGATCGGCTTCAACGTGCGCGCCGCCGGGCGTGCGCAGCAGATGGCCGAGCGCGAGGGTGTGGACGTCCGGTACTACTCGGTCATCTACCAGGCGATCGAGGAGATCGAGGCGGCCCTCAAGGGCATGCTCAAGCCGGAGTACGAGGAGGTCGAGCTCGGTACGGCGGAGATCCGCGAGGTCTTCAAGTCGTCCAAGCTGGGCAACATCGCGGGTGTTCTCATCCGCTCCGGCGAGGTCAAGCGGAACACCAAGGCGCGTCTCGTCCGAGACGGCAAGGTCATCGCGGAGAACCTCAACATCGAGGGTCTGCGTCGCTTCAAGGACGACGTCACCGAGATCCGCGAAGGCTTCGAGGGCGGTATCAACCTCGGAAACTTCAACGACATCAAGGTCGACGACGTCATCGCGACGTACGAGATGCGCGAGAAGCCGCGCGTCTGACCGCAGCAGCACGCGATCGGGGCCGGTCGGCGGAAGCGAATTTCCGTCGATCGGCCCCGGCCGTTGCGTGTACGGTTCCCGTATCGGTGCCGCAGCGGCGGTGCCCTTCCCCACGGGGCGGCTCCGCCCGGACCGGGGAGATGCCTATCCCGAGCCGGCGGGACATCCGGATGCACACATGTATGTGGGGACTCTGTCCTTCGACCTGCTCCTCGGCGACGTCCACTCGCTCAAGGAGAAGCGCTCCGTCGTCCGTCCGATCGTCGCCGAACTGCAGCGGAAGTACGCGGTCAGCGTGGCGGAGACCGGGAACCAGAACCTGCACCGCAGGGCCGAGATCGGCCTGGCGGTGGTCTCCGGGGAATGGGACCACCTCACCGACGTCTTGGACCGCTGCGAGCGGCTGGTCGCCGGGCGGCCCGAGGTGGAACTGCTCTCGGTTCGACGCAGGCTCCACAGCGACGAAGACTGAAGCAAGACGTTAAGCACTTAAGGAGACGGACCAGTGGCCGACAACGCGCGCGCCAAGAGGCTGGCGGACCTCATCCGAGAGGTGGTGGCCCAGAAGCTGCAGCGCGGGATCAAGGACCCGCGGCTCGGCTCGCACGTCACCATCACGGACACCCGGGTCACCGGTGACCTCAGGGAGGCGACCGTCTTCTACACGGTGTACGGGGACGACGAGGAGCGGCAGGCGGCCGCGGCCGGCCTGGAGAGCGCCAAGGGTGTCCTGCGCTCCGAGGTGGGCCGGGCGGCGGGCGTGAAGTTCACGCCGACCCTCACCTTCGTCATGGACGCCCTGCCGGACACGGCCCGCGCCATCGAGGACCTCCTCGACAAGGCGCGCCAGTCCGACGCCGCGGTGCGCGAGGCGTCCGCGGGCGCCGCGTACGCCGGCGGGGCCGACCCGTACCGCAAGCCGGAAGACGACGAGACGGACGACACCGCCGAATGACCCAGAAGCCCACCACGCCCGACGGCCTTGTCATCGTGGACAAGCCGTCGGGCTTCACTTCGCACGACGTGGTCGCCAAGATGCGCGGCATCGCCCGCACCCGGCGGGTCGGCCACGCCGGCACCCTCGACCCGATGGCGACGGGCGTTCTCGTCCTCGGCGTCGAGCGGGCGACCAAGCTCCTCGGCCACCTGGCGCTGACCGAGAAGGAGTACCTCGGCACGATCCGGCTCGGCCAGAGCACGGTCACCGACGACGCCGAGGGTGAGATCACCGCCTCCACCGACGCCTCCGGGGTGACCCGCGAGGCCGTCGGCGCCGGGATCGCCGAGCTGACCGGCGACATCATGCAGGTGCCGTCCAAGGTCAGCGCCATCAAGATCGACGGCGTGCGCTCCTACAAGCGCGCCCGGGAGGGCGAGGAGTTCGACATCCCCGCCCGGCCGGTCACCGTGTCGTCCTTCTCCGTTTACGACGTGCGGGAGGCCGTCGCCGCGGACGGCACGCCGGTGCTCGACCTCGTGGTCTCCGTCGTCTGCTCCTCCGGCACCTACATCCGCGCCCTCGCCCGTGACCTGGGCGCCGGCCTGGGTGTGGGCGGCCATCTGACCGCGCTGCGCCGGACCCGCGTCGGCCCGTACCGGCTGGACGCGGCGAAGACGCTGGACGAGCTCCAGGAGAAGCTGACGGTCATGCCGATCGCCGAGGCCGCCGCGGCCGCGTTCCCGCGCTGGGACGTGGAGGAGCGCCGGGCGAAGCTGCTGACGAACGGCGTCCGCCTGGAGATGCCGGAGGAGTACGCGGGACGGGGCGCCGTGGCGGTCTTCGGACCGGGGGAGCGGTTCCTGGCGCTGGTGGAGGAGCACCGGGGGAAGGCCAAGAGCCTGGCGGTCTTCGCGACGTGAGCCCCTTCCCGGGGCTCCGCCGCTGATCACAGCCCGTCCGGCGTTTGAGGACGAGGCCCGCCAGGGCCGACAAGGGGGGCCGGGGGGCGCAGCCCCCAGGGTCGGGACGGGAAGGGGCGGCGGGGGCGACTCCTCGTCTGAGGCGCGCCACGGGCCGCCGCAGCCGCGAAGGGCCAGGGACCCTGCGTTCGCGAAGGCGCGCGGATTCCGCCCGTGGAGCGGCGTCACGGGGATGGACATGCCGCCGCTCCACGGTCCCCCTCGGTTCCCCCACCCCTAGGGTCTGTCCACCGACCCCCCTCCGTTCACCCGCATGCACGGGCGCTCGGAGTGAAGCGGGGGAGCGCAAGGGGGCGCGTTCGCCGACCGATCTGTGCCGCTGATCAACTGGCGCCTAATGTCGCGGGCAAGGCACCAGGTACGGCACGGCAGGAGGCTCCAGGATGCCGTCGCTCGACCGCTTCCGAGGGGAGCCGGCACTCCAGGGCGGGCACGCCCTCGAGCGGGTCCGGGACGCGGACCCCGGCCTTGTCGCGCTCCACGACCTGGCCGGCCGCCCGCGCGGCACCGGCTTCGTGGCCGACCGCCGCGGCACGGTGATCACCAGCCACGAGACCGTCGACGGGCTGCCCCGGCTCGTCCTGCACGGCGCGGACGGCCGCCACAGCATCGTGACCGCCGACGCCGTGACGCCGCTGCCCGACCTCGGTCTGGCCCTGGTGCGCGGTGGGGACCTCGGCATCGCCCCCCTGCCGGTCACCTCCCGGGGTGCCGTCCGCACCGGCGCCTACGTACGGATCCCGGCAGGCGGCTGGCGCGAGGCACGGGTACTGGGCACGGCCTCGGTGACGTACACCGCCACCGACCGCACCCACCGTGTCCACGGCGCCCTGGAGCTGGCGGTCGGCACCGCCGGACGGGACGCGCTGCGGCTCGGCGGGGGAGCCGCGGGCGGCCCGGTGCTCGACCCCGCCACCGGCACCGTCGTCGGCGTCCTCGGCACCGCTCTGCGCACCGCCGTCTCCGACGTCGGCTTCGCCGTCCCCCTGCGCCCCACGGCGCCGGCCCTGGCCGCGCTGCTCGTGGCGAACGCGGCCACCGTCCCCGCCTACGGCACCGACCTCAACCTCGCCGGACTGGTCGGGCTGACCGCCGCCTCGGTGGCACTCCACGCGCCGTCCACGCCCGTCGAGCCGGTCGAACGGCACGCCGTACGCGCGCGGTTGCACGCCGTCGAGCGGGGTACGGCCGCCGTCGTGGGCCTCGTCGGGCCGCCCGGCAGCGGCCGCAGCACCGAACTCGCCGCTCTCGCCGACCGACGCCACCGCGAGGGGCTGCCGACGCTCTGGCTGCGCGGAGCCGACCTGCGCGCGGACGACACCTCGGTCGCCGACGCCGCCCGGCGCGCCCTGGAGCGGGCCGCCGCCGAGGTCGTCGCCCGGATGCCGTTCCCCCCGCAGGACGTCGGCGACCTCGCGCCGGAGCGCCTCGCCGGGCTCGCGCACAGCGCCGGGCGCCCCCTGTTGCTGCTCCTCGACGACGCCGAGCACATGCCGTCCGGCCTGTTCCGGCGGCGCGCCGCGTGGACCGAGGGCACCATGCGCTGGCTGTCGGAGACGGGCGCCCGCCTGCTGGTGTCCTGCGGCGCCGAGTACGCGGAGGAGGCGGGCCTGCCGGCCGTCCCGCCGCACCACGGCGGAGCGGGCCCCGAGGGACTCCCGCCGCGCGTGCACCTCGGCGAGCTCACGGCGGACGAGGCGCGCGAGGCACGCGCCCGGCTCGGTATCCCGGAGGGCGCCCTGACCGACGCCGACGCGGCCCACCCGCTGACCCTGCGCATGCTCGCCGAGGTACGGTCCGACCTCGCCGGAGCGGCGCCCGAGGGGCCCGTCGACCGCGACGGCGTCCTCACCGCGCACCTTGACCTGACGTGCCTGCGCATCGCCCGGCGCCTCGCCGGTGGCACCGGTGCCCGGGGCACCGCGGTGCGCCGCCTGGCCGCCCGGGCCGCCGGGAAGGCGCACGAGGCGGCTCGCCACTGCCTCGGCACGGAGGACGGCGCGCTGGACCGGGAGACGTTCGAGGCACTGTTCCCGGAGCCCGGGTACGCCGCTGGCCCCGGCACCGGCCCGGACCGGCACGGTGAGCCGGCCGGATGGGCTGACGCCGGCTCGCCACGCCGGCCCGACACCGGCCAGCACCGGCACCCCGGTCGCAGCGAACCGGCGGGGCGGGCCGCGGTCGGGTACGCCGCCGGGTCCGGAACTGGCCCGCACCGGCACGGTGAGCCGGCTGGAGGGGCCGGCGCCGGGTACGCCGACGGTCCCGGCGGCGACCCGCACCGGCACGGCGAGCTGGTGGGGTGGTCCGAGGCCGTCCTCGCCGCGGGTTCCGGAACTGGCCCGGACCGGCGCGGTGATCAGGCCGGAGGGGCCGGTGCCCGGTACGCCGCCGGCACCGGTACGGACCGGTATGGCGAGTGGGCCGGAGGGGCCGAGGCCGTCCTCGCCGCCGGGTCCGGCACCGGAACGGACCGGGACGGCGAGCCGGTCGGATGGGCCGAGGCCGTCCTCGTCGAGGGGCTCCTCGTCCCCGCCGGGGACGGCTACCGCTTCGCCCACCAGGAGCTCGCCGACTGGCTCCAGGGGGGCCACCTCGACCTGGACGGCGCCCTGCACACCCTCGTGCACGCCCCCGACGCCGACACCGGCCCCGTGCCCCGCCACCGCATCGGTCCCGTCGTCCAGGCCCTGCTGTCCCTCGCCCGCCGGCACGGCGGGCCCAGGCTCGCCTCCCGGCTGGCGGACCTGACGCACGCCCTGGACGCCGACCCCGGCTCCTGGTGGGCCGCCCGCCTGCTCACCGGCACCCTCGCCCGCGTACCCGACGCCGGCCCGTACACGGACGTACTGCGACTGCTCGCCGACCGCGTCGTGGCCTGGCGGGAGCAGCGGCGCACGGTCCCGGACGAACTGGGGCCCGCCTTCTGGACCGCGCTGCGGCTGCCGGTGGAGACGCGGTGCGCCTTGCTGCGCCGCCTGGTCCTGGCCGACGGACCCCCGTGCGAGAGCGGCCCCCGTTTCCTGGACGCCGCCGCCGCCCTCCTCACCGCCGACCCCGTGACCGTACTGCCGTACCTGGTCCGCTGGTTCGACGACGAGCGGCCGCTGCCCGCCACCCCGCACGCCACCGTGGCGACCGCCGCGCAGGCGCTGCTGCACACCCACCGCCACGCCGCCACGGACGCGCTGACCGAGGCGCTCGTCGACAGTACGCACCGGCGGGCCGACGAACTGCTCACCGTGCTGGCCGAGGAGGAGCCCGGCGCGATGTGCCGGGCCGTGGACCGCTGGGCGGAGGACCCGCGCCCCGCCCGCCGGGCCGCGGCCGTCACCCACGGCCTGCGGGTCGCGCCGTACGCCCGCGACCTGGGCGACCGCACCCTGCTGCGGTACGCCGCGCTCGCGGTCCTCGTCCGCACCGCCGACCGCGCGCTGCACGGCGGTGCCCTGGCCCTCCTGGTCCGCGACCCCAACAGCAGGGACCGGCACCTCGCGCGCGCCCTGGACCGCTTCGCGGCCGGCGACCCGCACTTCCCGCCGAGCGCCCTCACCGACGCCCTGACGACCCACCCGGAGCCCGTGCTCGACGCGTTCCGCACCAGGCTGGCGCAGGGGGCGGACGCGGACGAGACCGTCCGCGCCCTCGGCGACGCCGCCACCCCCGCCCTGGCCCGGCCGGTCGCGGCCGTCGTCCGGGAAGCGGTCGTACGGCGGCCCGAGCTGACCGGCTGTGTGGCCGGGTACGCCGACCGGCGCCTCGACCTCGGGCCCGCCGCGCGCGCGGTGCTCCGGCTGCTGCTCACCGAGCTGCTCGACGACGGCCCCCAGCCGCTGCGGCTGGCCCTCGCCGACGTTCTCGCCGCGCCCGGCACCTCCGCCTCCCGCCCGCTGCGCCGAGCCTTGCTCGACACGCTGCTCGCCCAGGAGACCGACGCCGGTGTCCTGGACGCGGTCCTGCGCGCCGCCGCCCGGAACACCGGCCCCGAGCTGCGGGTGCTCGTCCACCGCACGGCACTGCTCCTGGTCCGCACGCCCGAGGGCGCCGCCCGCTTCGACCTGGCCCTCGCCGACCTGGCCCGGCACGTGCCGGGACTCGCGGCGGCCGTGGCCGGCTGGCTGACCGACGCCCCCCACGTGTGGGGACCGCTGGTCGGGGCCGGCACCCGGGAGGTGATCGACGAGCTCACCGGCGTGGTCGTGCCCGTCTGACGCCACCCGGCGCGTGCGCGTCGTCACACAGCACCCATGCCGATGCGAGCCGACGGCACCCGGCATGGCACCCTTAGAGCTGCGCAGAGAAGTCCACGGACTCGGGTTCGTCCGACAAGGTTTCGACAAGGAGCAGTCACAGTGCAGCGCTGGCGTGGCTTGGAGGACATCCCCCAGGACTGGGGGCGCAGCGTCGTCACCATCGGCTCCTACGACGGAGTGCACCGCGGTCACCAGCTGATCATCCGGCACGCCGTGGAGCGGGCCCGCGCCCTGGGCGTCCCCGCGGTCGTCGTCACCTTCGACCCGCACCCCAGCGAGGTCGTCCGACCCGGCAGCCACCCCCCGCTGCTCGCCCCGCACCACCGGCGCGCCGAGCTGATGGCCGACCTCGGCGTGGACGCCGTCCTGGTCCTGCCCTTCACCACCGAGTTCTCGAAACTGTCCCCGGCCGACTTCGTGGTCAAGGTGCTGGTGGACAAGCTGCACGCCAAGGCCGTCGTCGAGGGCCCCAACTTCCGCTTCGGCCACAAGGCCGCGGGCACCGTGCGGTTCCTCGCCGAGCAGGGCAAGGTGTACGACTTCGAGGTCGAGGTCGTCGACCTGTACGTGAGCGGCGAGGCGGGCGGCGGCGAGCCGTTCTCCTCCACCCTCACCCGCCGGCTGGTCACCGAGGGCCAGGTCGAGGGCGCCGCCGAGATCCTGGGCCGCCCGCACCGGGTCGAGGGCGTCGTCGTCCGGGGCGCCCAGCGCGGCCGTGACCTCGGCTTCCCCACCGCCAACGTCGAGACGCTCCCGCACACCGCGATCCCCGCCGACGGGGTGTACGCCGGCTGGCTCCACGCGCAGGGCGAGGCCATGCCGGCCGCGATCTCCGTGGGCACCAACCCCCAGTTCGACGGCACCGAGCGGACCGTCGAGGCGTACGCCATCGACCGCGTCGGCCTCGACCTGTACGGCCTGCACGTCGCGGTCGACTTCCTCGCCTTCGTACGCGGCCAGGCGAAGTTCGACACCCTCGACGCGCTCCTCGAGCAGATGGCCGAGGACGTCGCCCGCTGCAAGACCCTCGTGGCGGCGGCCGAGAAGGCCTGAGCGAACGCCCCCGCCTCCGCACCCCGGGAGCGGGTCCAAGCCGTCCTAGCGCACCGGCCCGCACTCGTCGACGACCACGGTCGGTTCCGACAGGAAGACGTCGCGGTCGGCGGGACCGTAGGCGACGTTGAACGTGTCCAGCCAGTACGACCAGCCGCGGACGCCCGCGGCGCTGGAGAACCGGTAGTTCAACTGCCAGCGCACCCACTGCCCGGGAAGCAGCCGGACCGCCGGCGGTCTGCGCGGCCGGGGCGGCAGCCCGAAGAGCGGTTCCACACGGGCGTGCACGCGCAGCCGGTCACCTTCGTTCCGCAGGCTGACCCCGACCTCGCGAAGGCGTACGTGGCTCGATCGGGGCTCGAAGCCGTCGTCCTCGACCATCCGAACGGTGTGGGCGAAGTCGGAAGGCACCCGCACCAGCGGGAACCCGGCCGGTGCCGCGTTCCTGCGGGCAGCGGCGTCCCCGCCCCGTGACTGCTTCGTCCAGGACGTCTTGACCCACTGCACCGTGATGTCCACCGCACCTGCCCTCCCGCCGAGAACTTAGGGCATCGTGCGCCCGACGTCACCTCAGTCACCGCGCGAGGCGGACCACGCAGCCGCACGTCACCCCTGCCGGACCCCTTCGCCCTCCGTCGCGTGGGCCCAATGGCAGGCCACCTGGGGTGTGTCGGTGCCGTCGAGGACGCCTGGGTCCGTGGAGCGGCAGGCGTGGGCCACGCCCGCCCGTTCCGCCTCGCCGCTCGCCAGCACCTGGCAGCGCGCGTGGAAGCGGCAGCCGGAGGGGATCCGGGCCGGGTCGGGCGGCTCGCCGGTGAGCACCACCGGCTCCCCGGGGGCTTCGGGAAGCACGGACAGCAGCGCCCGCGTGTACGGGTGCCGGGGCGCCGTGAGCACCTGCTCCACCGCGCCGGTCTCCACGATCCGCCCCAGGTACATCACCGCCACCCGGTCGGCGATGTTCCAGGCCAGTCCCAGGTCGTGCGTGACCACCAGGGCGGACAGGCCGAGTTCGTCGCGCAGCCGCAGCAGCAGCGCCAGGATCTCCCCGCGCACCGACGCGTCCAGCGAGGCCACCGGCTCGTCGGCGACGAGGAGTTCAGGCTCCAGCACCAGCGCGCCCGCGATCACCACGCGCTGCCGCTGACCGCCGGACAGTTCGTGCGGATAGCGCAGGAAGAACCGCTCCGGAGGCCGCAGTCCGGCCCGGGACAGGGCGTCCGCGACCACGGCCCGCTCGTCCCCCCGGTGGCCGTGGATGCGCAGGCCCTCGGCCACCGCGTCGTACACGGTGTGGCGCGGGTTGAGCGAGCCGCTCGGGTCCTGCAGCACCAGCTGGACCCGCCGCCGGTACGCCTTCAGGGAGCGGCCGGAGTACTCCAGCGGCCGCCCGTCGAAGGTCACCCGGCCCGCCGTGGGCTCGACCAGCCCCAGCAGGGCGCGGGCCAGCGTGGTCTTGCCGCAGCCGGACTCGCCGACCAGGGCGACGATCTCACCGGGACGGATGTCCAGGTCGACACCGTCCACGGCGCGGGCGTCCGGGGCGCCGTGCCGGCCCGGGAAGGTGATGTGCACGTCCCGGGTGCTGAGCAGGGGGGAGCCGGTCATGGGGTGCTGGGCCTCGCTTCCTCCAGGGGGTCCGGGCCGCCGGCCGTGCCGTCGTCCCGGTCGGTCACCCGCACGCACGCGGCCCGCCGGCCCGCACCCGCGTCCCGCAGCGGCTGGTCGTCGGTCGCGCAGGAGTCCAGCGCCACCGGGCACCGCGGGTGGAAGGCGCAGCCGGACGGCCGTGCCGTCGGGTCCGGCGGGTCACCCGGCAGACCGCGCGGTGCGAAGCGCGACGCCGGGTCACCGATGCGCGGGAACGCCGCCGACAGCGCCTGGGCGTAGGGGTGGCGGGCGGCCTCGTACACCTGGCCCGCCGGGCCCTCCTCGATCACCCGGCCCGCGTACATCACCGCCAGCCGGTCGCAGGTGCCGGCGAGGACCGCCAGATCGTGGCTGATCATGATCAGGCCGACGTCCTGGTCCGCGACCAGCTGCTCGATCAGCCGCAGGATCTGCGCCTGGATCATCACGTCCAGCGCGGTCGTCGGCTCGTCGGCGATGATCAGCCGCGGGTCGCAGGCCAGCGCCATCGCGATCATCACGCGCTGCCGCTGACCGCCGGACAGTTCGTGCGGGTACGCCGACGCGCGGGCGGCCGGCAGACCGACGTGTTCGAGAAGCTCCCCGGTCCGCTTCCGGGCCCCGGCCGCTGTGGCCCTGCGGTGCAGCAGGATCGGCTCGGCGATCTGGTCGCCGATGCGGCGCACCGGGTTCAGGCTGTGCATCGCGCCCTGGAACACGATGGACGCCCCGGCCCAGCGGACCGCCCTGACCCGGCCCCACTTCATGGCCAGTACGTCCTCGCCGTCCAGCAGGATCTCGCCGCCGACCCGGGTCCCCGCGGGCAGCAGGCGCAGCAGCGCCAGCGCGAGGGTGGACTTGCCGCAGCCCGACTCCCCGGCGATGCCCAGCTTGCGGCCCGCCTCCAGGCGCAGGTCCACCCCGCGCACCGCGGCCGCGCCGCCCGGGTAGGTGACCGTCAGCCCCCTGACGTCCAGCAGACTCAACGGGCCACCCCCAGCCTGGGGTTGAGGACGGACTCCACGGCCCGCCCGCAGAGCGTGAACGCCAGCGCCACCACGGCGATGGCGATGCCCGGCGGCACCAGGTACCACCAGTGCCCGGCACTGATCGCCCCCGCCTCCCGGGCGTCCTGGAGCAGCCCGCCCCATGACACCACCGTCGGATCGCCGAGCCCCAGGAACGCCAGGGTCGCCTCCGCCAGGATGGCCGAGGAGATGATCAGCGTCGTCTGCGCGAGCACCAGCGGCATCACGTTGGGCAGCACGTGCCGGCTCATGACGTGCCAGTGTCCGCCGCCGAGCGCCCGCGCCCGCTCGATGTACGGCCGTGTCTCCACGGCCAGCGTCTGCGCCCGCACCAGGCGGGCCGTCGTCGGCCAGGTCGTCACCCCGATCGCCACGACGATCGTCAGCAGCGAGCGGGACATCACGGTGGCCAGGGCGATCGCCAGCACCAGGGTCGGCATGACCAGGAACCAGTCGGTGATCCGCATGATCACCGTGGCGAACCATCCCCCGAAGTGCCCCGACGTCACCCCGATCACCGTGCCGATCAGTACCGACAGCACCGCCGCGAGCAGCCCCACCAGCAGCGACACCCGTGCGCCCCAGATCACCAGGCCGAACAGATCCCGCCCGAACCGGTCCGCCCCGAGGGGCAGTTCGGCGCTCGGGTCCTCCAGCGGGGCGCCCGGTGCGTCGGTCACGTCGGCGACGTCCGAACCGACCAGCAACGGCGCGGTCAGCGCCAGCAGCACGAACAGCGTGAGGACGCCCAGGCCGAACAGCCCGGCCCGGTGCGTGCGGTACTGCCGCCAGAACCGCGCGGCCGAGGCCCGGCGCCGCTGCCACGCCATGGCCCGCGGCCCCGCGCCCCGCACAGGCGGGGTCTTCTCCGTCGTCATCGGCCCACCCGGGGATCGAACAGCGGATAGATCAGGTCGGCCAGCGTGTTCATCACGATCACCGCGGCGGCGAACACGAAGAACAGCCCCTGCACCAGCGGCAGATCGGGCACGCTGAGCGCCTGGTAGAACAGCCCGCCCAGCCCCGGCCAGGAGAACACCGTCTCCACGAGGATGACACCGGCCACCGTCCGGCCGAGGTTGATGAAGATCAGGGTGACGGTCGGCAGCAGCGCGTTGGGCACCGCGTGACGTCGCCGCACGAGGTCGTCGCGCAGGCCCTTGGCCCGTGCCGTGGTCAGGTAGTCGCTGCCCATCTCGTCCAGCAGCGCCGACCGCGTCACCAGCAGCGTCTGCCCGTACTCCACGGCCACCAGCGTCAGCACCGGCAGCACCAGGTGGTGCGCCACGTCGAGTACGTACGCGAAGCCCTCCTCGCCGCCCGACTCCATGCCCCCGGTCGGGAACAGACCGGGCACCGGTCCGATCCCCACCGACAGCGTGATGATCAGCAGCAGCCCCAGCCAGAACGAGGGCAGCGAGTACAAAGTCAGCGCCAGGCCGGTGTTCACCCGGTCGCCGAGCCGCCCGTGCCGCCACGCCGAGCGGGTACCGAGGACGATGCCGAGCACCGTGTAGATCACGAAGGCGGTGCCGGTGAGCAGCAGGGTGTTGGGCAGCGCCTCCGTGATCTTGTCCAGCACGGGCGCGTTGAACTGGTACGAGGTGCCCAGGTCACCGGTGAGCGCCTTGCCGCAGTAGTCGGTGAACTGCTGCCACAACGGCAGGTCCAGCCCGAACTGCTCCCGGTAGGCGGCCAGTTGCTCGGCCGAGACCTGACGGCCACCGGTCATGAACTTCACCGGGTCGCCGGGGATCAGCCGGAACAGGAAGAAGCTGGTGACGAGGACGGCGAACAGGGACACGGCCGCCCCGGTCAGCTTGCCCGCGAGGTACCGCGGATAGGCGCCGGTGAGACCGCCCCGGCGGGGCCCACGGGAGGCGGCCGGCCCGTCCTTCACCGGACCGGCGGCCGCTCCCGTGGTCCCGCCGACGGATGCGGAGGGTGCGTCGGAGGTCATGGGTGCCGTTCGCCGCCTACTCGCGGTCCTCGGCCGTGGCCCGTCGCCGCAACGCGACGAACACGCCCAGTCCGGCGAGCACCACGACCCCCGCGACGATGCCGATCACCACGCCGGTCGACGACGAGTCGCCGCCGCCGTCGGCGGAGTCCGCGGGCACCGCGGACCACCAGCTCCAGTAGCCGTCCTGGCCGTAGATGTTGCCGGCCGCCGCGGGCATCGTGGTGATCGACTCGATCTGGTCCGTGCGGTACGCCTCGACGGCGTTCGGGTACGCCATGACGTTCATGTACCCGAGGTCGTACAGCCGCGACTGCATCTGCTGGACGAGGGCGGCCCGCTTGTCCGGGTCGTACTCGGCGAGCTGCCGGTCGTACAGCTCGTCGTAGGTCCTGTCGCAGATGAAGTTGTCGGTCGCGCCGGTCTCCTCCGGTGTCGCGGGCAGCGCCGCGCAGGTGTGGATGGAGAGCACGAAATCGGGGTCGGGGTTGACCGACCAGCCGTCGAAGGCAAGGTCGTACTCACCGGCGAGCCAGGGATCGGTCACGTTGTCCAGGCAGTTGAGCGTGACTCCGATGCCGAGGTCACCCCACCACTCCTGGAGGTACTGCCCGATCGCCTTGTCGTTCGGGTCGGTCGCGTGGCACAGCACCCGGTAGACGATCGGTTTGCCGTCCTTGCCGACGCGCTTGCCCGCGCTGTTGAGCTTCAGACCGGCCTGGTCGAGCAGCCGCGCCGCCTCCTTCGGGTCGTACGCCAGCTCCTGCCCGGCCTCCGGCTCCCAGAAGTACTGCGCGTAGCGCGGCGGGATGTAGCCGGCGCCCTCCACGGCGTGCCCCTGGAACACCTTGTCGATGACGGTCTTGCGGTCCACCGCCCGGAACAGCGCGTTGCGCACCCGCTGGTCGAGCAGCGAGGGGTGACCGTCACCCATCTTCTCGCCGCTCCTCGTCCGCGCGCCCGGGTTGGTGGCCAGCGCGTAGAAGCGGCGTCCCGGCGCGTCGTTGACCTTGATGTTCTTCTCGCCCTTGAGCGAGTCCGCCTGGGCGGGCGTGAGGGAGGGCGAGCCCGCGACGAACGACACCTCGCCCTTGCGCAGCGCCGACACGGCCGCGTCCTGGTCCTTGTAGTAGCGGAAGACCAACTCGTCGAACTTGGGCGACCCGCGCCAGAAGTCCTTGTTCGCCTTCAGGCGCACATAGCTGTCCGGCTTGTAGTCGGTGAGCACGAACGGCCCGTTGCCGACCAGTGGGAAGTCCTTGTCGTTGTTGAACTTCGAGAAGTCGTCGACCTTCTCCCACACGTGCTTGGGCAGGATCGGCACGTCCAGCGCCGTCATGGTGGCCTGCGGCTTCTTCAGCTTGATGACCAGCTGGGTGGGGCTGGGCGCGGTCACCTTCTCGAAGTTGGCCACGAAGCTGCCGTTCGCGGTGGCCGCGCCGGAGTCCGTCATCATCGTGTTGAACGTCCAGGCCGCGTCCTCGGCGGTGGCCTTCTTCCCGTCCGACCATGTGGAGTTGGGACGGATGGTGTACGTCCAGGTCAGCTTGTCGGGCGACGACTCCCACTTGGTGGCCAGACCCGGGATGACGTGGTTGTCCTTCGGGTCGTAGTTGGTGAGGTACTCGTAGGTGAGCCGGTGGATGCTCGTGCTGAGCAGCCGCACCGCGAGGAAAGGGCTGAGCGAATCGACGCTCTGCGCCACCGCCACGGTCAGCGTGCTGCCGCCGTCGTCGGCCGCGCGGGCCTGCTGCGGGGCGGGGTTGAGCGGAGTGGCGAGCCCGGCGCTGAGCGCCAGCGCCGCGGCACCGGCCGCCACGACGAGCCGGGCCCGGCCGGCTGTGCGGTGGTGACCGCCGTACTGATCGTTCGTGTCCATGGGTCGCAGACCTCGCGTCATCACTCGCACGGGAAGGACGGGGTTGATCAGATGAGTGATGAGTGTGTCTATCAGCGGCACCTGTGGGCGTCAACGGCGCGGGCACCCCATGTGGCCTGCGGAAACGACGAGTTGACGCAATGTTTGCACCCATTGGTCGAGACCACTGACGCGTTGCTGGCCAGCGGCTGACGGCGTTTTTCGGCCGCGCATGCGAAAGCGGCCCCTCGAAGGGGGCCGCTGTCACGTGCGGGCGCGGTCGTCCGGGGCGCCGGCCCTACTGCTGCGGACCGGAATGCCCAGGGTGCCCCGGCTGCGGGGGATACGGCTGACCAGGCGCCTGCGGGTAGGGCTGCGCCGGCTGAGCCTGGGGGTGTCCCTGCGGGGCGGGTGGCTGCCCGGGCTGGGCCGGGGGCTGTCCGGGCTGGGCGGGGGGCTGACCCGGGTTACCCGGCTGTCCAGGGTGACCCTGCTGTCCGGGGTGGGCGTACGGCTGGCCCTGGTACGGCTGCTGGGGCTGCTGCGGGTACGGCCCCGGGGCGGACCGGCCGGGGACGGCCTGATCCGGCACGTACGGGCCCGGGGCGCCCTGGCCGGGGATCGGCTGCCCGGGGACCGCCTGGCCCGGCAGGGGCGGCGCGGCGACCGGCGGCGGGTTGCCGTCGGACGTCCACAGGCCGTGCGACTGCTGGTGCCGCACGAAGTCCTCCGCCACCAGCGCCGCGAGGTTGAAGTACGCCTCCCGCACCTTGGGCCGCATCATGTCGAGGTCCACCTCGGCACCGGCGGCAAGGTGCTCGTCGAACGGGACGACGAGCACACCCCGGCAGCGCGTCTCGAAGTGCGCCACGATGTCGTCGACTTTGATCATCTTGCCGGTCTCGCGCACGCCGGAGATGACGGTGAGGGACCGGGACACGAGGTCCGCGTACCCGTGCGCCGACAGCCAGTCCAGCGTGGTGCTGGCGCTGCTCGCACCGTCCACGGACGGCGTGGAGATGATGATCAGCTGGTCGGCCAGGTCCAGCACCCCGCGCATGGCGGAGTACAGCAGACCGGTGCCGGAGTCGGTGAGGATGATCGGGTACTGCTTGCCGAGCACGTCGATCGCGCGCCGGTAGTCCTCGTCGTTGAACGTCGTGGACACGGCCGGGTCGACGTCGTTGGCGATGATCTCCAGACCGGAGGGCGCCTGCGACGTGAACCGCCGGATGTCCATGTACGAGTTGAGGTACGGGATCGCCTGCACCAGGTCACGGATGGTGGCCCCGGTCTCGCGCCGGACGCGGCGGCCGAGCGTGCCGGCGTCCGGGTTGGCGTCGATCGCGAGGATCTTGTCCTGCCGCTCGGTGGCGAGCGTGGAGCCGAGAGCGGTGGTGGTGGTCGTCTTGCCGACGCCGCCCTTGAGGCTGATGACCGCGATGCGGTAGCAGGACAGCACCGGCGTGCGGATCAGCTCCAGCTTCCGCTGCCGCTCGGCCTCCTCCTTCTTGCCGCCCAGCTTGAACCGCGACCCGCCGGACGCGGGACGGCTGCTTTTCGCCTTCTGCTTCTTGCTGTTGAGCAGCCGGTCCGACGACAGTTCGACGGCGGCCGTGTAACCGAGCGGCGCGGCACCGGGGTTGGTGGGCTGCCGCTGGTCGTGCTGGACGGGCTGCGGCCACGCCGTCCCGGTCCGCGGATCGACGGGCTGCTGCGGGGGCTGCGCCTGAGGCGGCTGCGCCTGCGGCGGGACACCGGGGTGCGGCTGCTGAGACGCCTGTGGCTGTCCGGGCGCGGCGGGCTGCTGGTACTGCGGCTGCTGGGGGAAGCCGTAACCGCTCGGCTGCGCCGGGGGAGTGGGGGCCCCTGGAGCGGCCGCCGCCCCACCGTGCGGGAAGCCGTAACCGGCGGGCGGAGCGGGCGGGTTCGGTGCCTGCGGCTGCTCCGGAGCGGCCGGGGTCTGTGGCTGCGGCTGCTCAGACGCGGGCGCGGAGGGAGTGGACGGCTGGACCTGCTGCGGCCCAGGGCCTGCGGGCGGGAACCCGTACCCGGCCTGGGGTGCGGGCGCACCCGGCTGCGGCTGCGGCTGTGCGGGGGGCTGGGCTGCGGGGGCGCCCGGCTGGGGGAAGCCGTAACCGGCCTGAGGCGCGGGCTGCTGGGCGGGCGGGAAGCCGTAACCGGCGGGCGGCGCGGGCGGGTTGGGTGCCTGCGGCTGGTCCAGGGCGGGTGTGGAGGGAGTGGCGGGCCCGCCCTGCTGCGGTTCCGGAGCGGCGGGCGGGAACCCGTATCCGGCCTGGGCAGCGGGCACGCCCGGCTGCGGCTGCGCCGAGGGCTGGACCGGCGCGCCCGGCGGCGGGAACCCGTACCCGGCCTGGGGTGCGGGCGCATCCGGCTGAGGCTGCGGCTGTGCGGGGGGCTGGGCCGTGGGGGCGCCCGGCTGGGGGAACCCGTACCCGGCCGGCGGTGCGGGTGGAGTCGGCTGGGCCGGGGGGACCGGCGGGGGGTTCCAGGCGGCGGGCGCGGGCTGCGGCGCCTGCGGCTGGAACGGAGGCTGCTGTGCGGGCACGCCGCCCTGCGGTGCCGGCTGCTGCGGCGGCTGCACGGACCAGTCACCGGCCGACGGCGGGGCGGCGGGGTACGCGGGCGGGGCCGAGGGCATCTGCGGCACGGCGGCGGGCCCGGCGGGCGGAACCGCGTCGACCGGCCCCGGAACGGCGTCCTCGGGTTCGTCGGCCTGGTCGTCCGCCCCGGCGGGAGCCTCGTCCTCCGGCTCGGTGTCGACCTGCGCCTCGTCGTCCTGCTCCGCCTCGGCGCTCACCGGTGCGGCGTCGGCGGGCTCGTCCGCCGCCGCTGCCTGGTCCGCCGCCGGCATGTCCTCGTCCACGGGACCGTCGCGGTCCACGGGACCGTTGCCGTCCGCCAGCACGTCGTCGGACGGCACGGTGTCCGCGGGCGCGGCCTCCGGCTGCGCCTCCGCGGTGTCGTCCCGCACGTCGGCCACCGGGGACTCGTCGTCCTCCTCGGCCACCGCGTCGTCCTTGACGGCCTCGGCATCCGCCGGACCGAAGGAGTCCGCGTCGAGGCCGGCTTCGGCACCGGTGCCCGAAGCCTCTTCGCCGACATCCGTCGCCGCGACGCCTTCTGACGCCCCCTCGGCCTCCACGCCCTCCGTCTCGGAGTCCGCCGCTGCCGTCTCCTCGGCCTCGCGCTCGGCGATCTCCCGCTTCAACGCGGCGGCGGAGAAGCGAATGGTGGCCCCGCTCTCCAAGTCGCCGTTGTCGAGGCCGAGGCCGTCCGACGGTTCGGCCGGCTCAGCGGGTTCCGCGGGCGCCGGGCCGGCCTGCGGCTCGGGCGACGGCGACGGGACCTGACCGACCGGCATGCTCGGTACGGCCGTCGGGGAAGCGGACGCACCGGACGGAGCGGAGTCCCGCTCCTCGTCCTTCTCCGCCTCCGGCCGCTGCGGCTCGAACCCGCTGCCCACCGGAAGTCGGGGCACGCCCGCCGGCCCGGCGGACGGCGGCGGGGGAGGCGTGAACGGCGTACCGGGCGCGGGCGCGGGGGGCGTGAAAGGGGCGCCCGGAGCGGGCGCAGGCGCGGGCGGAGTGAACGGTGCTCCCGGAGCCGGTGCAGCCGGTGCCGGAGGCGTCGGCAGGGCGGACGGTCCTGAGGCTCCCACGGCGTGCGGCGGCGGAGTCAGTCCCGGCAGCGGAGGAACGGGCCTGCCGGAAGGAGCCGACGGCGCCGACGACGTACCAGGCACGCCGGCGTAACCGGAAGAACCGGAGGAACCAGAAGAGGGCGTCCCCGCAGCCTCCGACGCTTCCGACGACGAACCGGACGACGAACCGGCGGACGACGACGCTCCCGAAGCGCCGCCCTCCGAGGCGTTCTGCGTGTACCAGGCCGGCGGCGCGTAGTCGATGGTGAACTCGCCCGTCGTCTCGATGGCGGACTCCGCGTCGGGCTGGTCATCGCCGGGGGTCGCCCAGCTCCCGTGCGTACCGTCCCGATCGCTGCTCACAGTTCCTCCTGATTGGTCGAGCACCCTCGTGCCGTGCTGGGGGCGACCATCTGCCCTCCCCGTAGGACGCCTACGCCCGTTGAACGGGTTCTGACGTCGCACCGGGCACCAGCCTAATCACCAGGTACCCCGCACCGTCAGCCCCGTTCCCCCCGCCCCGGCGGGCGCCCGAAGCGCGGCGACACGGTCAACAGCCGTACGGAATCGCTACGTACAGGGCAAACTCACTCAGCTCGTCGGCAGACACGGCAAACGGGCGGCACGCACGCGTACCGCCCGTTTCCATATCTCCACATGACTACCCGGCGGCGGCAGTGGTCCCCTCGTCACCCTCCGCCGGCTCCAGGTCGAACTCGCCGTCCCGCGCGCCCAGCACGAATGCTTCCCACTCGGCCTGCGTGTACCGCAGCACCGTCCCGGGGTCGAGGGATGACCGCATGGCCACGGCACCGCCGGGCAGGTACGCGATCTCCACCCGCTCCTCGTGCTCCTCCGTACCCGGAGCGCCGTGCCACTCGACGCCGGAGATGTCGAGGGCGTAGAGCTCGTTCTTCTCCCGCTCCTTGCGTGCCTTGATCTCCTCAGCCGTCTCCGCCATGCCCCAGCGACCCCTTCCCGACGTACGATCGATCCGAGCGCTCACCCTAGTGGCCTGCCTCTTCCCTCCTGGCGCGTTCGCCGGACGGGGGAAAAGAGGCCCGTCACCACCTGGTAGTCTGGTCGACGGCCGTTTGTGTACGCACCCCCGGAGCCGTTCGCGCTCTGGAGGCCGCGCCCAGCGGATCCCCGCCTTCCGAGTCATGGAAGACCCCCCGAGACGCAGACCGGGGGCACTCGGTGGCCACCACAGAATCACGAGGAGTACGCGTGTCGCTCGACGCCGCAGTGAAGAAGCAGATCATCTCCGAGTTCGGCACCAAGGAGGGTGACACCGGCTCCCCCGAGGTCCAGGTCGCTCTGCTGTCCCGTCGGATCTCCGACCTGACGGAGCACCTGAAGACCCACAAGCACGACCACCACTCCCGCCGTGGTCTGCTGATCCTCGTCGGTCAGCGCCGCCGGCTGCTGCAGTACCTCGCCAAGAAGGACATCCAGCGCTTCCGTGCGCTGGTCGAGCGCCTCGGCATCCGCCGCGGTGCGGCGGGCGCCAAGTAAGACGCCGTGAAGGGAGCGGTTCCCTGGGACAAGGGGGCCGCTCCCTTTGCTGTACGTGCGGACTGTCACCACGGCTTTGTAGTGTGGTAGCACAACGCAGTAACTACGACTCAGCGTGATGAGCCGCGTCGCATCGGGTAGGCGATCTGCGGACATCACACGGGGACGTCACCCGACGTCCCCCGTACGAGGGGAAGCGCACCTCGCCGCCGCCGGTCCTCGGTAGTGGCCCCCGGGAGAGTGAACCCCGGGTGCTTCGATCGAAGACCGGCCCGCACCAGTGGAGCGCTTCTCCGCCCGTCCCCTCGCCACACGGGCGAACGGGACAAAAGACGACAAGTAACGGAGAAAATGCTAGTGGAGAACGAGACCCACTACGCCGAGGCCGTCATCGACAACGGCTCCTTCGGCACCCGCACCATCCGCTTCGAGACGGGCCGCCTGGCCAAGCAGGCCGCCGGCTCCGCCGTGGCGTACCTGGACGACGACACCATGGTGCTGTCGGCCACCACCGCATCCAAGAACCCCAAGGACCAGCTCGACTTCTTCCCCCTCACGGTGGACGTCGAGGAGCGGATGTACGCGGCCGGCAAGATCCCCGGCTCGTTCTTCCGCCGTGAGGGCCGCCCCTCCGAGGACGCCATCCTCACCTGCCGCCTGATCGACCGCCCGCTGCGCCCGTCCTTCAAGAAGGGCCTGCGCAACGAGATCCAGGTCGTCGCCACGATCATGGCGCTCAACCCCGACCACCTGTACGACGTCGTGGCGATCAACGCCGCCTCCGCGTCCACGCAGCTGGCCGGCCTGCCCTTCTCCGGCCCGATCGGCGGCGTCCGCGTCGCGCTGATCCGCGGCCAGTGGGTCGCGTTCCCGACGCACACCGAGCTCGAGGACGCCGTCTTCGACATGGTCGTCGCGGGCCGCGTCCTGGAGGACGGCGACGTCGCGATCATGATGGTCGAGGCCGAGGCCACCGACAAGACCATCACGCTGGTCGAGGGCGGCGCCGAGGCGCCCACCGAGGAGGTCGTCGCCGCCGGTCTGGACGCCGCGAAGCCCTTCATCAAGGTGCTCTGCAAGGCCCAGGCCGACCTCGCCGCCAAGGCCGCCAAGCCGACCGGTGAGTTCCCGATCTTCCTGGACTACCAGGACGACGTCCTCGAGGCGCTGACCGCCGCCGTCAAGCCCGAGCTGGCCCAGGCGCTCACCATCGCCGGCAAGCAGGACCGCGAGGCCGAGCTGGACCGCGTCAAGGGTCTCGCCGCCGAGAAGCTCCTGCCGGAGTTCGAGGGCCGCGAGAAGGAGATCTCCGCCGCGTACCGCTCGCTGACCAAGTCCCTGGTCCGCGAGCGCGTCATCAAGGAGAAGAAGCGCATCGACGGCCGCGGTGTCACCGACATCCGCACCCTGGCCGCCGAGGTCGAGGCCATCCCGCGGGTGCACGGCTCCGCGCTGTTCGAGCGTGGCGAGACCCAGATCCTGGGCGTCACCACCCTCAACATGCTCCGCATGGAGCAGCAGCTGGACACCCTGTCCCCGGTGACCCGCAAGCGCTACATGCACAACTACAACTTCCCGCCCTACTCCGTCGGTGAGACCGGCCGCGTCGGCTCCCCCAAGCGCCGCGAGATCGGCCACGGCGCCCTCGCCGAGCGCGCCATCGTGCCGGTGCTGCCGACGCGCGAGGAGTTCCCCTACGCGATCCGTCAGGTGTCCGAGGCCCTCGGCTCCAACGGCTCGACGTCCATGGGCTCGGTCTGCGCCTCCACCATGTCGCTGCTGAACGCCGGTGTGCCGCTGAAGGCCCCCGTCGCCGGTATCGCCATGGGCCTGATCTCCCAGGAGATCAACGGCGAGACGCACTACGTCGCTCTCACCGACATCCTCGGTGCGGAGGACGCCTTCGGTGACATGGACTTCAAGGTCGCCGGCACCAAGGACTTCGTGACCGCCCTCCAGCTCGACACCAAGCTGGACGGCATCCCGGCCTCCGTCCTGGCCGCCGCGCTCAAGCAGGCCCGTGACGCCCGCCTCCACATCCTCGACGTGATGATGGAAGCGATCGACACGCCGGACGAGATGTCCCCCAACGCGCCGCGGATCATCACCGTGAAGATCCCGGTCGACAAGATCGGTGAGGTCATCGGCCCCAAGGGCAAGATGATCAACCAGATCCAGGAGGACACGGGCGCCGACATCACGATCGAGGACGACGGCACGATCTACATCGGTGCCGCCCAGGGCTCGCAGGCCGAGGCCGCCCGCGCCACGATCAACGGCATCGCCAACCCGACGATGCCCGAGGTCGGCGAGCGCTACCTGGGCACGGTCGTCAAGACGACCACCTTCGGTGCGTTCGTCTCCCTGCTGCCCGGCAAGGACGGTCTGCTGCACATCTCGCAGATTCGCAAGCTGGCCGGCGGAAAGCGCGTGGAGAACGTCGAGGACGTCCTCGGTGTGGGCCAGAAGGTCCAGGTCGAGATCGCCGAGATCGACTCCCGCGGCAAGCTCTCCCTGATCCCCGTGATCGAGGGCGAGGAAGGCTCCGACGACAAGAAGGACGACGCCGACAAGTGACGTCCCTGAGCTCCAAGGCGACGGCCCGCACCTCCTCGGAGGCGCGGGCCGTCGCCCGTACCCAAACCCTCGTCAAGGGCGAGAACGGCATCGGCACGGTCCGCAGGACCACCCTCCCCGGAGGCCTGCGCATCGTCACCGAGACCCTGCCCTCGGTCCGCTCGGCGACCTTCGGCATCTGGGCGCACGTCGGCTCCCGCGACGAGACCCCCGCCCTCAATGGCGCCACCCACTACCTGGAGCACCTGCTCTTCAAGGGCACGGCCACCCGCTCCGCGCTGGACATCTCCTCCGCCATCGACGCCGTCGGCGGCGAGATGAACGCGTTCACGGCCAAGGAGTACACGTGCTACTACGCGCGCGTGCTCGACACCGACCTGCCGCTCGCCATCGACGTGGTGTGCGACATGCTGACCGGCTCGGTGATCCGTGAGGAGGACGTCGACGTCGAGCGCGGCGCCATCCTCGAAGAGATCGCGATGACCGAGGACGACCCGGGCGACTGCGTGCACGACCTGTTCGCGCACACCATGTTCGGCGACAACCCGCTCGGCCGTCCGGTCCTCGGCACGGTCGACACCGTCAACGCCCTCACCGCCGACCGCATCCGCCGCTTCTACCGCAAGCACTACGACCCCACGCACCTCGTGGTCGCCTGCGCCGGAAACGTCGACCACGACAAGGTCGTCCGGCAGGTCCGCGCCGCCTTCGAGAAGGCCGGTGCCTTCAAGGACCCCGCGGCCGAGCCGATCGCCCCGCGAGGCGGCCGGCGCGCGCTGCGCACCGCCGGCCGCGTCGAGCTGATCGGCCGCAGGACGGAGCAGGCCCACGTCGTGCTCGGCATGCCGGGCCTGGCCCGCACCGACGAGCGGCGCTGGGCGCTCGGCGTGCTCAACACCGCCCTCGGCGGCGGCATGTCCTCCCGGCTGTTCCAGGAGGTCCGCGAGAAGCGCGGCCTGGCCTACAGCGTGTACTCGTACACCTCCGGCTTCGCCGACTGCGGCCTGTTCGGCGTCTACGCGGGCTGCAGGCCCCCGCAGGTGCACGACGTGCTGAAGATCTGCCGCGACGAGCTCGACCAGGTCGCCGAGCACGGACTGCCCGACGACGAGATCGAGCGCGCCATCGGCCAGCTCAGGGGTTCCACCGTCCTCGGCCTCGAGGACACCGGCGCGTTGATGAACCGTATCGGCAAGAGCGAGCTGTGCTGGGGCGAGCAGATGTCGGTCGACGACATGCTGGCCCGGATAGCCTCGGTCACCCCGGACGACGTCCGCTCGGTCGCCCGGGACATCCTGGGACGGCGGCCCTCGTTGTCGGTCATCGGCCCGCTGAAGGACAAGCAGGCGTCCCGGCTGCACGACGCCGTCGCCTGACCCACCCGGAACACACCCGGTAAGGAACAACGAACATGAGCAAGCTGCGCGTGGCGGTCCTCGGTGCCAAGGGCCGCATCGGCTCCGAGGCGGTACGGGCGGTCGAGGCCGCCGAGGACATGGAACTGGTCGCCGCCCTCGGCCGGGGCGACAAGCTGGAGACCCTCGCCGAGACCGGCGCCCAGGTCGCCGTGGAGCTGACCACCCCCGCCTCGGTCATGGGCAACCTCGACTTCTGCGTGCGCCACGGCATCCACGCGGTGGTCGGCACCACCGGCTGGACCGACGACCGCCTCGCGCAGCTGGGGGTCTGGCTCGACCAGTCCCCGGAGACGGGCGTGCTCATCGCCCCGAACTTCTCCATCGGCGCCGTGCTGACCATGAAGTTCGCCCAGATCGCCGCCCCGTACTTCGAGTCCGTCGAGGTCGTGGAGCTGCACCACCCCAACAAGGTGGACGCCCCCAGCGGCACCGCCACGCGCACCGCCCAGCTGATCGCCGAGGCCCGCCGTCAGGCCGGCAGCGCCCCCGCGCCCGACGCCACGGCCACCGCCCTCGACGGCGCCCGCGGCGCCGACGTCGACGGGGTCCCGGTGCACGCCGTCCGGCTGCGCGGTCTCCTCGCCCACCAGGAGGTCCTGCTCGGCGCCGAGGGCGAGACCCTCACCGTCCGCCACGACTCCCTGCACCACAGCAGCTTCATGCCGGGCATCCTGCTCGGCGTCCGCCGCGTGGTGACCACTCCCGGCCTGACCTTCGGCCTGGAACACTTCCTCGACCTGAACTGAGCCGGTCCCACCCCATGCGCGCGAAGATCTCCTACGCCCTCACGGCCGCCGTCCTGGTCGTCTACTTCGTCCTGGTCGGCAGCCGTGGTGTGCTGCTCATCAAGGCCGGCACCCTGCTCACGGTCACCTTCGGGGTGGCCGTGCTGATCCTGCCGGTCATCGGGGTGTGGTTCCTCTGGAAGAACACCCAGTTCGTCCGGGACGCCAACCGGCTCGCCGCCGAGCTGGACGCCGAGGGCGGCCTGCCGGTGGACAACCTGAGGCGGCTGCCCAGCGGCCGGATCGACCGGGAGTCGGCCGACGAGGTCTTCGCGCTCCGCAGGGCCGAGACGGAGGACGCCCCCGACGACTGGCGCAGCTGGTTCCGGCTCGCCGTGGCCTACCACGACGCCCGGGACACCCCGCGCGCCCGCCAGGCGATGCAGCGGGCGATCGCCCTGCACAAGACCGCCTCCTGAGCGCGCGAGGGGACGGGAGGGGTCAGGCGCGCCCGTACTCGTCGGCCCACGCCTCGACGGTGTCGGCGGCCCGGTCGAAGGCCAGCTGGTCACGCCCCAGGAAGTCGGCGTTGTGTGAGGTCAGCAGCGGCGGCAGGGCACCGGCGGAGCGCCCGCGCCGGGCGAGTACCAGCGCCTGTCCCTGCACGGTCCGGGGCAGCCCCAGCCAGCGCACCGGCTGCTGCACCGTACGCACCCCGACGACCTGATCCCAGGCGGTCGTCCGGGTGCTGACGAAGGCCACGTGACGCAGCCCGCGGGCGCTCACCCACACGCCCATGCGCAGCAGCCGCAGCGCCGCCGCCACCCCGACCAGCGCCACGGCGAACACGGTGGCGGCCGACGCCGGTGTCGCCGTCGCCGCGATGATCACGGCGGCGAACAGCACGAACGAGGCGAGCAGCAGCAGGAGCGCGGCGGCTCCCACGCGCCAGGGACCGGGACGGTAGGGGCGCCGCCAGCGGTCCCGGTCGTCGTACGGCAACGCGACATCGTCCGCCGTGTCGAAAGCGCGATCGGCCGTCAGGAAGGGCAGGGGCACGGCTGGTCCTCACTCGATCCATACGTGGGCAGTGCCCGGTGAGGCTATCGATCTGTGTCACCGGTCACCACCCTCGGGGGTCCGGACGGCTGCGGTGCCCCCAGCCCGGTGGATCAGCGCCCCTCGCCGGCCTGCGACTGCTGCCGCCCGGCTCCCGAGGGCCCGGTGGACAGTGAGTGCATCCCGATTATGAGGGCGCCTACCAGCCCGGCGACCAGGGTGAGCCCGAGCAGCCAGCGCCCGGCCAGCTGCCCGACGGAGACACGCTCCCGGGGCAGCAGGGCGACATGGCTGCGGAACCTCTCGGCATCCGCGACGAAGGCGAACGGTACGGGTTCACGCGGACCGGACATCGGGGAGGCCCTCCCTCCGGGCATCGAACGGATCAGTGTCACCGGGACGGACGAGCGACGGCCCGGAAAGGTGCCCATTTTCACCGAGTTCGCAGAAGTTCGTCGTCGTTCACCTCCGTATGTCGCGTCACGGGAGCGAAGGTCCCCGTGTCGGTGCCGCGCCGTAGAGTGGGCGCCGCCCGAGAGAAGTGATGGAAGGACCCCCCGCGCCGTGACCGACACCCCTGCCGACGACCTCAAGCCCAGCTTCCGCAGCGACGTGACCGTCGAGCTGGTCAAGCACACCGCCTCCGACGCCGACGTGCTGTTCGCCGCCCGCGTCTCGACGGTCGGCGAGCAGTCCCTGGACGAGCTGAACAAGGACCCGGAGCGGTCCAAGGGCCTGATCAACTACCTGATGCGGGACCGTCACGGCAGCCCCTTCGAGCACAACTCGATGACCTTCTTCATCAGCGCCCCGATCTTCGTCTTCCGCGAGTTCATGCGGCACCGGGTGGGCTGGTCGTACAACGAGGAGTCGGGCCGCTACCGGGAGCTCCAGCCCGTCTTCTACGTCCCGGACGCCTCCCGCAAGCTGGTCCAGGAGGGCCGCCCCGGCAAGTACCGCTTCGTCGAGGGCACCGCGGCCCAGCAGGAACTGACCGGCCGCGCGATGGAGGACTCCTACCGGCAGGCCTACGAGGCGTACCAGGAGATGCTGGCCGCCGGCGTCGCCCGCGAGGTCGCCCGCTCGGTGCTCCCCGTCGGCCTGTACTCGTCCATGTACGCCACCTGCAACGCCCGCTCGTTGATGCACTTCCTCGGCCTGCGCACGCAGCACGAACTGGCCAAGGTCCCGTCCTTCCCGCAGCGGGAGATCGAGATGGTCGGCGAGAAGATGGAGGCCGAGTGGGCCCGACTGATGCCGCTGACCTACGCCGCCTTCAACACCAACGGACGCGTCGCCCCGTAGGCGCCCCTCCTCGGCCCGGCACGGCCGTCAAGTACAGATGTACGGATCAGCCGCACGAAGTGTCCGTATTGCGGCATTTCGAGAAGTTCATCTAGCCTGATCGAACGGGCCCGGCACTGCCTGAACCCCCGAGCAGGCAGTGCCGGGCTCCCCGCTCGTCCCCGTTGGTCGCCTCCCCCTAGGGAAGACCCCGACCTGAGCAACGAGTAGCGTGTAACCCATGGCTCCGACCTCCACTCCGCAGACCCCCTTCGGGCGGGTCCTCACCGCCATGGTCACGCCCTTCACGGCGGACGGCGCACTCGACCTCGACGGCGCTCAGCGGCTCGCCACCCACCTGGTGGACGCAGGCAACGACGGCCTGATCATCAACGGCACCACCGGCGAGTCCCCCACCACCAGCGACGCGGAGAAAGCGGATCTCGTACGGGCCATCGTGGAGGCGGTCGGCGACCGTGCCCACGTCGTGGCCGGTGTCGGCACCAACGACACCCACCACAGCATGGAACTGGCCCGCGCCGCGGAGCGCGCCGGCGCCCACGGCCTGCTGGTCGTCACGCCCTACTACAACAAGCCCCCGCAGGAGGGCCTGTACCGGCACTTCACGGCCGTGGCCGACGCCGCCGAGCTGCCCGTCATGCTCTACGACATCCCCGGCCGCAGCGGCGTCCCGATCAGCACGGAGACGCTCGTCCGCCTCGCCGAGCACCCGCGCATCGTCGCCAACAAGGACGCCAAGGGCGACCTCGGCCGGGCCGGCTGGGCCATCGCCCGCACCGGCCTCGCCTGGTACTCCGGCGACGACATGCTCAACCTGCCTCTGCTGTCCATCGGAGCGGTCGGCTTCGTCTCCGTCGTCGGCCACGTCGTCACCCCTGAGCTGCGCGCCCTGGTCGAGGCGTACACCTCCGGCGACGTGCAGAAGGCCACCGAGATCCACCAGCAGCTGCTCCCCGTCTACACGGGCATGTTCCGCACCCAGGGCGTGATGACCACCAAGGCGGCGCTCGCGCTCAAGGGCCTCCCCGCTGGCCCCCTGCGCGCCCCCATGGTGGAGTGCACGCCCGAAGAGATCGAGCAGCTCAAGATCGATCTTGCCGCCGGCGGGGTACAACTCCAGTAATCAGACTTCGCGCGCCCAGGGCGCGCAGACAGACCTCACAACTGAATACGCGGGCCACCGGTGCCCGCACCACCGAACGACAACTGCTTCTGCACGAACGTCATGCGCGCCACGTGCCCCACCGGTACGTGGCGCGTGTGGTGAGGAGAGTCTTTTGAGTCATCCGCATCCTGAACTCGGCGCGCCCCCGCCGCTGCCCGAAGGCGGCCTGCGGGTCACCCCGCTCGGTGGCCTCGGCGAGATCGGCCGCAACATGACGGTCTTCGAGTACGGAGGCCGCCTCCTGATCGTCGACTGCGGAGTGCTCTTCCCGGAGGAGGAGCAGCCCGGAATCGACCTGATCCTGCCCGACTTCTCGTCGATCAGGGACCGCCTCGACGACATCGAGGGCATCGTCCTCACCCACGGCCACGAGGACCACATCGGCGGCGTCCCCTTCCTCCTGCGGGAGAAGCCGGACATTCCGCTGATCGGCTCCAAGCTCACCCTCGCCCTCATCGAGGCGAAGCTCCAGGAGCACCGCATCCGCCCGTACACGCTCCAGGTGGCGGAGGGACAGCGTGAGCGCATCGGTCCCTTCGACTGCGAGTTCGTGGCGGTCAACCACTCCATCCCCGACGCGCTCGCCGTGGCGATCCGCACGCCCGCCGGCATGGCCGTGCACACCGGCGACTTCAAGATGGACCAGCTCCCGCTGGACAACCGCCTCACGGACCTGCACGCGTTCGCCCGGCTCAGCGAGGAGGGCATCGACCTCCTGCTCGCCGACTCCACGAACGCCGAGGTCCCCGGCTTCGTCCCGCCCGAGCGTGACATCTCGGGCGTCCTGCGCCAGGTCTTCGCGGGCGCCGGCAAGCGGATCATCGTGGCCAGCTTCGCCAGCCACGTCCACCGCATCCAGCAGATCCTGGACGCCGCCCACGAGTACGGCCGCCGGGTCGCCTTCGTCGGCCGCTCCATGGTGCGCAACATGGGCATCGCCCGTGACCTCGGCTACCTCAAGGTCCCGCCGGGTCTGGTCGTGGACGTCAAGACGCTCGACGACCTCCCCGACAGAGAGGTGGTCCTGGTCTGCACAGGGTCCCAGGGCGAGCCGATGGCCGCGCTGTCCCGCATGGCCAACCGCGACCACCAGATCCGGATCGTCGACGGCGACACCGTGATCCTGGCGTCGTCGCTCATCCCCGGCAACGAGAACGCGGTCTACCGCGTGATCAACGGACTGACCCGGTGGGGCGCCAACGTCGTCCACAAGGGCAACGCCAAGGTGCACGTCTCCGGACACGCCTCGGCCGGTGAGCTGCTGTACTTCTACAACATCTGCCGCCCGAAGAACCTGATGCCGGTCCATGGCGAATGGCGCCACCTGCGCGCCAACGCCGAACTGGGCGCCCTCACCGGCGTCCCGCACGACCGCATCGTGATCGCCGAGGACGGCGTGGTCGTCGACCTGATCGAGGGCAAGGCGAAGATCTCCGGCAAGGTCCAGGCGGGCTACGTCTACGTGGACGGCCTCTCCGTCGGCGACGTCGGCGAACCGGCGCTCAAGGACCGCAGGATCCTCGGCGACGAGGGCATCATCTCGGTCTTCGTCGTCATGGACTCGTCCACCGGCAAGATCACGGGCGGGCCGCACATCCAGGCGCGGGGTTCCGGCATCGAGGACTCGGCCTTCAGTGACGTGATCCCGAGGATCACGGAGTCGCTGGAGCGCTCGGCCCAGGACGGGGTCGTCGAACCCCACCAACTGCAGCAGCTCGTCCGCCGCACGCTGGGGAAGTGGGTCTCCGACACCTACCGGCGCCGGCCGATGATCCTGCCCGTGGTGGTCGAGGTCTGACGGTCCGTCGGACACCACGCGCGAGCGAACCAGGAGCGGGGCGCCTCGATTTGCATCGGGGCGCCCCGCTCCAGTACGTTTACATCTCCTCCCGATCGGGCACCCGACCGCTTCATGCGGCGGAACCAGTCCCGGTGGGGGTGGGAAAACCGACTCAGAATCTCTGATAAAGTCGGAACCGCCGGAAAGGGAAAGCGCGAAAGCGTCGGCCTGGAAAGCACCGAGGAAATCGGATCGGAAGGATCTGATAGAGTCGGAAACGCAAGACCGAAGGGAAGCGCCCGGAGGAAAGCCCGAGAGGGTGAGTACAAAGGAAGCGTCCGTTCCTTGAGAACTCAACAGCGTGCCAAAAGTCAACGCCAGATATGTTGATGCCCCGTCCATCCGGTTTCGGATGGTCGAGGTTCCTTTGAAGAAAAACACAGCGAGGACGCTGTGAACGTCGGGACTATTCCTCCCGATGTTCCGCTCTCGTGATGTGTGCACCCGATTACGGGTA
>NZ_AZUS01000034.1:0-50304 GCF_000527195.1 Streptomyces sp. CNH189 | reverse complement strand
ACCCGCCAGTCCGGCACGTCGATCCACGGCGAACACGCCCCCAGAGGCGGCAACCGGCAGCTGAAACGAGCGATGTTCCTCTCCGCGTTCGCGGCCCTCCACGATCCCACCTCTCGTGCCTACTACGACCGCTGCAGAGCCCGCGGCAAAACCCACACCCAGGCACTCCTCCGCCTCGCCCGCCACCGCATCAGCGTCCTGTTCGCCATGCTCCGCGACGGAACCTTCTACCAGCCGAGAAGCCCCCGACCTGCTTGACGAAAGACATAGAGGCACCCCCCGGCCGGTCCAGGTGTCGGGCTGGTCAGTCGTCCTTGCCGGCGAGTTTGCCGAAGTCGTGGTCCGGGAGTGGGGGAGGGGACGCGAGGTCCAGGCCGTAGTGGTGGTACAGCTGAAGCTCCTGCTCCGGGGAGAGGTGGCGGCCGACGCCGAAGTCGGGGGCGTCCTTGATGAGGGCGCGTTCGAACGGCACGTGGAGCGCCCCCTCGATCAGCTCGCTCGGCTCCAGGGGCACGAAGGCGTCCCGGCTGAACAGGCCGGTCCGTATCGCCGCCCACTCCGGTACGCCGGTGGCGTCGTCGAGGTAGACCTCGTCGATCGTGCCGATCCGGGTGCCGTTGCGGTCGAACGCCTTGCGGCCGATCAGGTGACGCGGATCGATGTCGGTCTGCACGGGCCCTCCACTCCTCGCAAACTCATCCGTAAGCACCACAAAAAGGCACAATCGGTGGAACGGCCACTCGAAAAGTCCGGGTCCCGGCCTCGCTGGTACGCTGACAACGGCTGCTGACCCCGTGCGGGAGAGTCCTCCAGGCACCATCGGAGGCGCCGAAGGAGCAAATCCTCCCCGGAATCTCTCAGGCACACGTACCGCACGGACGAGGTCACTCTGGAAAGCAGGGCGGGTGTCGACGGCTTCCGCTCTCACCGACGGTGAAAACCGGACCGCCCGCGCGTTCCGGTGAAGCTCTCAGGTTGAGATGACAGAGGGGGAGGCCGTCCGGGCACCTGCGCCGTGGTGCCCCTCGAAGGTCGTCGGACCAGGAGGCCTCCTCAATGACCGCCCCCCGTACCCCGCTCTCCGAGCTCGAACAGGGAATCCCCTTCGAGCAGCGTCACATCGGCCCCGACCACGAGGCCCGGGCGAAGATGCTCGCCCAGGTCGGCTACGGCTCCCTCGACGAGCTGACCGCCGCCGCCGTACCCGACGTGATCAAGAACGCCGACGCGCTCGACCTGCCCGGTGCCCGGAGCGAGGCCGAGGTGCTCGCCGAGCTGCGCGGCCTGGCCGACCACAACCAGGTGCTCGGCTCGATGATCGGCCTGGGGTACTACGGCACCTTCACCCCGCCCGTCATCCTGCGCAACGTGATGGAGAACCCCGCCTGGTACACGGCCTACACGCCGTACCAGCCGGAGATCTCGCAGGGGCGGCTCGAGGCGCTGCTGAACTTCCAGACGATGGTCGCCGAGCTGACCGGCCTGCCGACGTCCGGCGCCTCGCTGCTGGACGAGGGCACCGCGGCCGCCGAGGCGATGGCGCTGTCCCGGCGCATGGGCAAGAACAAGAAGGGCCTCTTCCTGGTCGACGCGGACGCCCTGCCGCAGACCGTCGCCGTCATCGAGACCCGCGCCGAGCCGACCGGCGTCGAGGTCGTCGTCGCCGACCTGGCCGACGGCATCCCCGCAGAGCTCGACGGCCGGGAGATCAACGGCGTCCTGATCCAGTACCCGGGCGCCTCCGGTGCCGTACGGGACATCAAGCCGGTCATCGACCAGGCGCACGAGCGCGGTGCGCTCGTCACCGTCGCCGCGGACCTGCTGGCCCTCACCCTGCTGAAGTCCCCCGGCGAGCTGGGCGCGGACATCGCGGTGGGCACCACGCAGCGCTTCGGCGTCCCGATGGGCTTCGGCGGACCGCACGCCGGTTACATGGCGGTGCAGGAGAAGATGGCGCGCAGCCTGCCCGGCCGCCTCGTCGGCGTCTCCGTCGACGCCGACGGCAACAAGGCGTACCGCCTCGCGCTGCAGACGCGTGAGCAGCACATCCGCCGCGAGAAGGCCACCAGCAACATCTGCACCGCGCAGGTGCTGCTCGCCGTCATGGCCGGCATGTACGCCGTCTACCACGGCCCCGAGGGCCTGCGCACCATCGCCCGGCGCACCCACCGCTACGCCGCGATCCTCGCCGAGGGGCTGCGCTCCGGCGGCGCCGAGGTGGTGCACGGCTCCTACTTCGACACCCTCACCGTCCGGGTTGCCGGGCGGGCCGCCGAGGTCGTTGCCGCGGCCCGGGACAACGGCGTCAACCTGCGCCTCGTCGACGCCGACACCGTCTCCGTCGCCTGCGACGAGACCACGACCCGCGACCAGGTCGCCGCCGTGTGGAGCGCCTTCGGCGTCGAGGCCGACGTCGAGGCCCTGGACGCCTCCGCGTCCGACGCCCTGCCGGACGCGCTGCTGCGCACCGACGACTACCTCACGCACCCGGTCTTCCGGCAGCACCGCTCCGAGACGGCCATGCTGCGCTACCTGCGCCGCCTCGCCGACCGCGACTACGCGCTGGACCGCGGCATGATCCCGCTGGGCTCCTGCACCATGAAGCTCAACGCGACCACCGAGATGGAGCCGGTCACCTGGCCCGAGTTCGGCCAGCTGCACCCGTTCGTCCCGGACGAGCAGGCGCGGGGTTACCTCACGCTCATCCACGAGCTGGAGGAACGTCTCGCCGAGGTCACCGGCTACGACAAGGTCTCCCTGCAGCCCAACGCCGGCTCCCAGGGCGAGCTGGCCGGTCTGCTCGCCGTCCGCGGCTACCACCGCGCCAACGGCGACGAGCAGCGCACCGTCTGCCTCATCCCGTCCTCCGCGCACGGCACCAACGCCGCGTCCGCCGTGATGGCCGGCATGAAGGTCGTCGTGGTCAAGACGTCCGACGACGGCGAGATCGACGTGGCGGACCTGCGGGCCAAGATCGAGCAGCACCGTGACGAGCTGGCCGTACTGATGATCACGTACCCGTCGACGCACGGCGTGTTCGAGGAGCACGTGGCCGACATTTGCGCCGAGGTGCACGAGGCCGGCGGCCAGGTGTACGTGGACGGCGCCAACCTCAACGCGCTCGTCGGTCTGGCCAAGCCCGGCCACTTCGGCGGCGACGTCTCCCACCTGAACCTGCACAAGACGTTCTGCATCCCGCACGGCGGCGGCGGTCCCGGTGTCGGCCCGGTCGGCGTGCGCGCGCACCTCGCCCCGTACCTGCCGAACCACCCGCTGCAGCCGGAGGCCGGTCCGGAGACGGGCGTCGGGCCCATCTCCGCCGCCCCCTGGGGCTCGGCGGGCATCCTGCCCATCTCCTGGGCGTACGTCCGGCTGATGGGCGGCGAGGGCCTGAAGCGGGCCACGCAGGTGGCCGTGCTCAGCGCGAACTACATCGCCAAGCGCCTCGAGCCGCACTACCCCGTGCTCTACACCGGCCCGGGCGGGCTGGTCGCGCACGAGTGCATCATCGACCTGCGCCCGCTGACCAAGGCGACGGGCGTCAGCGTGGACGACGTGGCCAAGCGGCTCATCGACTACGGCTTCCACGCGCCGACGATGTCCTTCCCGGTGGCCGGCACGCTGATGATCGAGCCCACCGAGTCCGAGGACCTCACCGAGCTCGACCGGTTCTGCGAGGCGATGATCGCCATCCGCGCCGAGATCGAGAAGGTCGGCTCCGGCGAGTGGCCCGCGGACGACAACCCGCTGCGCAACGCCCCGCACACCGCCGGCGCGCTCGCCGGTGCGTGGGAGCACGCGTACGACCGCCAGGAGGCCGTCTTCCCGGCCGGGGTGAACGCCGCCGACAAGTACTGGCCGCCGGTGCGCCGCATCGACCAGGCCTACGGCGACCGCAACCTGGTCTGCTCCTGCCCGCCGCTGGACGCGTACGAGGACTGACGCACGACCTGAGGGGCCCCGCCCGGACGATCCGGGCAGGGCCCTTCGGCGTACCCGGGGCCTACCCCGGACCGGTCAGGCGGGGTAGGCGTGCGTCTGCGTGGCCTTGACCGCCGCCCAGACCGGTGCGCCCGGATGCAGGCCCAGTTCGGCCACGGCGACCGTGGTGAGGTCGGCGGCCAGCAGCAGTTCGCCGGTGAGGTCGACCCGGATCTGGTCGCCGTGGCTCTCCAGACCGGCCACCGCGCAGCGCCACAGGTTGCGCGCGCTGGAGCCGGTGGGCCGGTCCCGGTACAGGGTGACGGCACCGGGCGGGAAGGCGACGAAGGCGGGCCCGGTCAGATCCTCCGTGGTGCTGACGGACGGCCCGGCGTCCAGCCGTACCGTGTGGCCGTCCGCCCGGCCGCGGTAGAGGTTCAGGCCGACCAGCTGCGCGATGTACTCGGTGCGCGGGTGCCGGGCGATCTCGGCGGGCGCGCCCTCCTGCACGACCCGGCCACCCTCCACGACGACCAGCCGGTCGGCGAGCACCATGGCGTCCAGCGGGTCGTGCGTCACCAGCACGGCGACCGCCTCGAAGTCGGCCAGGTGACGGCGCAGTTGTGCCCGTACCTCCAGCCGGGTGCGGGCGTCCAGTGCGGCGAGGGGCTCGTCCAGGAGCAGCAGCCGCGGGTCGGTGGCCAGGGCGCGGGCGAGCGCCACACGCTGGGCCTGGCCGCCGGAGAGCCGCCGGGGTTTGGCGCCGGCGTGCTCGGCCAGCCCCATGCGGTCCAGCCAGCCGGCGGCCCGGGCGCGCGCCTCCGCCTTGCCGACGCCCCGGCAGCGGGGACCGAAGGCCACGTTGTCGAGGGCGGTCAGGTGCGGGAAGAGCAGGTAGTCCTGGAAGACGACGCCCACCGGCCGTGACTCGGGCGGGGTGCGGGCGAGGTCTGTGCCGTCCAGTCGCAGACGGCCGTCGGTGAGGGGTGCGAGACCGGCGAGGGCCCGCAGGGCGGTGGTCTTGCCGGCGCCGTTCGGGCCGAGCAGGGCGACCACGTCGCCGGGGGCGGCCGTCAGCGCGGCGTCCAGGCGGAAGGAGCCGCGGTCCACGACCAGGTGGGCGTCCAGGCCCTCGGCCGTCGCCGTGCCGGGGACGGGAGAGGTACCGGATGTCTGTGCGGGGTGCTTCTGCATCGGTCAGACGGCCCTCATCCAGCGGTCCCGCAGGCCGGCCAGGACGGCGACCGACACCGCGAGCAGCACCAGGCTGAGGGCGATCGCGGCGGCCGGGTCGTTCTGCAGGGCGAGGTAGACCGCGAGCGGCATGGTCTGGGTGCGGCCCGGGAAGTTGCCCGCGAAGGTGATCGTCGCGCCGAACTCGCCCAGGGCGCGGGCCCAGGCCAGCACGGCACCGGCCGCGACGCCCGGGGCGATCAGCGGCAGGGTCACGCGCCGGAACGCGGTGAAGCGGGACGCCCCCAGGGTGGCCGCCGCCTCCTCGAACCGCGGGTCGGCGGCCCGTAGCGTGCCCTCGACGCTGATCACCAGGAACGGCAGCGCGACGAACGTCTCCGCCAGCACGACACCGGCGGTGGTGAACGGCAGGGTGACGCCGAACCACGCGTCCAGCCACCGGCCCACGATGCCGTTGCGGCCCAGCGCCAGCAGCAGGGCGACTCCGCCGACCACCGGGGGCAGCACCAGCGGGAGCGTCACCAGGGCGCGGACCAGACTCCGCCCGGGGAAGTCGGTGCGGGCCAGCAGCCAGGCCAGCGGGACACCGACCAGCAGGCTCAGCGCGGTCGCCGTGGTCGCGCAGACCAGCGACAGACGCAGCGCCTCCCACACCGCGGGGCTGGTCAGCTGCTCCGGCAGGCCACTCCACGGCGCCCGTACCACGAGGGCGAGCAAGGGCACCAGGAGGAACGCCAGGCCGAGCAGGGCGGGCGCGAGGAGGGCGAGCGGGACACCGCGGCCGGGAGCCCGGGACGGCCGCCGCCGTGTGCCGCGGGACGCTTCCCGGGTGGTCGTCATGGCGTGAGGAATCCCGCCCCGCCGAGCACCTTCCGCCCCTCCGGCGACGTCACCAGTGCGACGAAGGCGTCGGCCGTCGCGGAGTTGGGGGAACCCTCGAGGCGGGCGATCGGGTAGTCGTTGACGGCCTGGGCGGCCTCCGGGAAGTCCACGCCGTCCACCTTGTCACCGGCCGCCCTGACATCCGTGCGGTACACGACGGCGGCGTCCGCCTCCTTCAACCGCACCTTGGTCAGCGCGCTCTTCACGTCCTGCTCGTACGAGGCGGGCGTGACCCGGACGCCGGCCGCCGTCAGCGCCTTCCGGGCGGCGGCCCCGCACGGCACCGTCTCGTCGCAGAGCACGACCTTCAGGCCGGGATCGGCCAGGTCCTTCAGGGAGCCGATCCCGTGCGGGTTGCCGGGGACCGTGGCGATCTCCAGGCGGTTGCGCGCGAAGGTGGCCGGGGCGCCCGCGGTGAGCCCTTCGTCCGCGACGCGATCCATCGTCGTGGTGCTGGCCGCGGCGAAGACGTCGGCGGGGGCGCCGTTCACGATCCCGGCGGCCAGGGAGTCGCTGCCGCCGAAGTTGAAGGTCACCTCGGTGCCTGGGTGCCGCTTCTCGAAGCGCTCGCCCAGAGCCGTGAAGGTCTCCTTGAGCGAGGCGGCGGCGAAGACGGTGACCGTGCCCTTCGGGCTCCCGTCACCGGTGCCTGCCGCGGAGCCTCCGGAGGAGGAACAGCCGGTGAGCCCGAGGCCGGTCAGGAGCGCGACGGCTGCGAGGCCGGCGGTCCGGCGGGCGGAACGGATCATGCGAGTGCGCTCCCTCGCTGCGCTGGCGTCTGGGGAGGGGCCTGCCCCCCGTGTTCCTTATGATGACGCATCTGCGAGGCATTCCGCACCTGTCTCATCGCACGAGCGAGCGTGCAGTGCGGGATTGACCCGCATGTGCGACTCCACAAACCCTCCCGGCGTCAGGTGCGGTCGATGTGGACGTTCGTCGACTTCACGCGGGCGGTGGCCTCCACGCCGACCTCCAGGCCCAGCTCCTCGACGGCCTCCCGGGTGAGCAGGGAGACCAGACGGTGCGGGCCGGCCTGGATCTCGACCTGGGCGGCGACGTCGCCGAGCTTGATCGCGGTGACGATGCCGGGGAAGGCGTTGCGGGCGGAGGTGTACGGAGTGCCCTCCTCGGGCGTGGCCTCCTTGGCGAGTTCCACGGAGAACGCCGCCAGGTCGCGCCCGTCGACGACCCGCCGTCCGCCGTCGTCGCGCCGGGTGGTGAGGCGTCCGGCGTCCGCCCAGCGGCGGGCGGTGTCCGGGCTCACGCCGAGCAGCCGCGCTGCCTGGCCGATCGTGTAGGACTGCATGCCGGTCACGATAGGGCGCCACGGCCACCGGAGGTGCACCACCGGGTCGGTGCCGACGGTCGGTGAGGGGCCGTGCACATGCGTCGGGGCCGGTTCGCGGGTGTGTCGCGGTCCGGCCCCTGTGGTCGGTGGGCCGGCCCGTCCCGCCCGGATGCGCTCAGGCGGACGTCAGCGTGACGTCCCGAGGACGCTGCGGGGCGATGACGCTGCCGTCGGGCAGGAGTTCACCGGTGTCCTCGAAGAGCACGACACCGTTGCACAGCAGGCTCCAGCCCTGCTCCGGGTGGTGCGCCACGAGACGGGCGGATTCCCGGTCGGCGGAGTCGGCTGAGGGGCACGGTGGCTGGTGCTGGCACATGGGTGGGTTCTCTCGCTTCGTGGTGACCTGTGAGTGGGCTGTTGCGTCAGTCGCGCGGCATGGAACGTCGTTCATGGCCGCCCCCCGTAGTGACAAGTCGGTCGGATCCAGTGTTGCCCCACGGACGAGGATCCGCAGGCATTTCGCGGCACCGCCTCTCACAGGTTCATGACGCGTCACCCGCGCGGACGGTTCATCCCAACTGCACTGTCCTTTTGGGTGGTTCGGGGAGGCCGAAGAGGACTAGTCCGCATGCGCGTACCCCGCCTCCCGGGTCACGGAAGACGGGGTACGCGCAGCTGCCGGGGCAGGTCAGGCCGGTGAGCCGAGCAGGCGGGTGGGTGACACCCGGTGGGTGAGTACCGGCAGCAGGTCGGTGACCCGGTGCGGGCGGTGGGCCGCGATGCCGGGCGGGGCCGGAGCCAGCGGCACCAGCAGGTCGGTGGGGGCCGGGCCGCCGACGGCGCCGTCGGCCTCGGGGTCGCCGTGCAGCCAGAGCGCCAGCATGTACAGGCTGGGCACGGACAGCAGGCGGGGCTGGTACGGCTGCGTCATGCTCTCCGCCTGGCGCAGTGCGAGCTCCGTCGACGTGATGTACGGGCCTTCGAAGAAGCGGGAGAAGGCCCAGCCGTCCGCGGTGAGGACGGTGTCCGCCGCGGCCACCACGCGGTCGCCGGTGCGGATCAGGAAGCGCCAACCGGCGAGCGTCGTCGAGGTCTCGCCGTCGGCGGTGACCCGGTCGAGGACGTGCACGGGAAGCGGAAGCTCGGGCGAGGCGGGCCCTTGTGCGCGGAGCAGGGAGGGAGTTCGGGCGTCGCGCACCGCGGTCGGTGACGAGAGCGCGGTCAGGACGGAACGCAGTGCGGGCGCGGGAGCCGGGGGTACGTGCAGCGGCATGGTGGGTCGCCTCTCATTCGAAGGCACAGTGGCGCGAGGGCGGGGCGTGGCGGTGCGGACGGCGCTGTCAGCTCGCGAAGGTCAGAGAGGCGGGGGCCGGGGTCTGAGCGGGAGACGGGGGTGAGGAGAGAGCCGCACGCCGTCTCACGGCTGGATCACTCGACCATGGGCGCCAACCTGGTTCTGCCTTGTGCACGAAGTTTATACGACACGGGTTGAGACTATGTTTCGTCTAGCTCTCTCCGGTGACTCCGGCAAGGGTATTTCAGGTCGGCGAAATGCGAAAAAGATGCCGATTCCCGAGGGGGTGCACGCCACTGACCTCGGGCAATGACCGCCGCGCGGTCGGCCCATTCCGGTCGGCGTTTTTCACGAGCCGGCAACCGTGCCGTGATACGCGTTCCGCGTATTGCCCCGTGAATGTGCCACTGGACACCTCGACCAGAGTAGCGGCCGCCACACCGATCCGGGGCGTTATCGATCGCATCCGCGGGGCATCCTTGCTTGTGGACCGGGACCCCGGCGGCCGATCTTCGGTACGCCATCCGAGGAGGGACGCTTCGATGGGGGAAAAGGTCGTGGCAGGTCAGTTCGACCTGTCCGATCGCCAGCGCTACCGCGAGAAGCTCCGCAGGTGCCTGACGGGCCTGGAGCGACTCCTGACGGAGAAGCGGTTCGACCGCCCCAAGAACCTCATGGGGCTGGAGATCGAGCTCAATCTCGCGGGCGCCGACGGCATGCCGAAAATGTTGAATGCGCAAGTCCTCGAGAGGATCGCCAGCAGGGACTTCCAAACCGAACTCGCCATGTTCAATCTGGAAGTGAACATCGCCCCGCACCGGCTGGGCGGGCGGGTATTCGACCGGCTCGACGAGGAACTGCGCACCTCGCTCGCCTACGCCGACCGTAAAGCCCAAGAGGTGGACGCGGGCATCGTGATGATCGGCATCCTGCCGACCCTCGACCGCGACGACCTCGTCTCGTCGAACCTTTCCGACGTCGACCGCTACGCACTGCTCAACGATCAGATCGTGGCCGCGCGCGGCGAGGACTTCACGCTCGACATCGACGGCGTGGAGCAGCTGAGCTGTACGTCGAAGTCGATCGCCCCGGAGGCCGCCTGCACCTCGGTGCAGCTGCACCTCCAGGTCACCCCCGAGCGGTTCCCCGACGTGTGGAACGCGGCGCAGGTCGTGGCCGCCGCGCAGATCGCCGTGGGTGCCAACTCGCCGTTCCTGTTCGGCCGCGAGCTGTGGCGCGAGTCGCGGCCGCCGCTGTTCCAGCAGTCCACCGACACCCGCCCGCCGGAGCTCAAGGCGCAGGGCGTGCGGCCGCGCACCTGGTTCGGGGAGCGCTGGGTGACGTCGGCGTTCGACCTCTTCGAGGAGAACCTGCGCTACTTCCCTGCCCTGCTGCCCATCTGCGACGACGAGGACCCGCTCGAGGTGCTGGACCGCGGCGGCGTCCCCTCGCTCGCCGAACTCGTCCTGCACAACGGCACCGTGTACCGCTGGAACCGCCCCGTCTACGACATCGCCGACGGCGTCCCCCACCTGCGGGTGGAAAACCGTGTGCTGCCCGCCGGGCCCACGGTGACCGACGTGGTGGCGAACGCGGCCTTCTACTACGGTCTCGTCCGCGCCCTCGCCGAGGACAGCCGCCCGGTGTGGACCCGGCTGCCGTTCGAGGCCGCCGCCGCCAACTTCGACGCCGCCTGCAAGCACGGCATCGACGCCCGCTTCACCTGGCCCCGGCGCGGCCGGCTCGGCGGCCTGGGCGAGGTGGACGCGGTCACCCTCGTACGGGAGGAGCTGCTGCCGTTGGCCGAGGCCGGGCTGGATGCCTGGGGGATCGAACCCGCCGACCGGGACCGGTACCTCGGGGTGATCGAGGAGCGCTGCCGGCGCCGGGTGAACGGGGCGTCCTGGCAGGCCGCGACGTTCCACCGGGCGCTGGACCTGGGACTCGGACGGGAGGAGGCACTGGCCGCCACCACCCGCCGCTACCGGGAGCTGACCAAGCAGGGCGACCCCGTGCACACCTGGCCGGTCGGGCTGCCCGAGCCGGTGCCGACGGGCTGAGCGGCGCCCCGGACCCGCGGCCGGCCGCACAGGATCTGCCTTCATACTGATCGGACCGATCGGCGAAGTGGAGGCAGGTGTGCAGGCGGAGGCGGCGGGCCCGGGGGCCGATGCGTATCCGGAGCGGACGCTCTCGCGGAGGACACTCCGCGACGAGACACTGCTCGTCCTCGCGCTGTCGCTGGGCGCGAGCGGTGTGTCGGCGCTGATCAGTTTCGTGGGCTCGGTCACCAGGCCGGGCGGACTGAAGGACCAGGCGGCCACGCTCAACGCCTCGGCCGCGCCGGGCCGGCCCTGGCTCGACCTCGCCTGGCAGCTGTTCGGCATCACCAGCGCGCTGGTGCCGGTGGCCCTGGTCGCCCACCTGCTGCTGCGTGAGGGCTCCGGACTGCGCGCCCTCGGTTTCGACCGCACCCGGCCCTGGTCCGACCTCGGCCGGGGTGCCGCGATCGCCGCGGTCATCGGCAGCAGCGGCATCGCCTTCTACCTGGCCGTGCGCGCGCTCGGCTTCAACCTCACCGTGGTGCCGGAGGCGCTGCCCGAGGTGTGGTGGAAGTATCCGGTGCTGATCCTGTCGGCGGCCCAGAACTCGATCCTCGAAGAGGTCGTCGTGGTCGGGTACCTGCTGCGGCGGCTGGACCAGCTCGGCTGGTCGCCGAGGGCCTCCATGGCGGCCAGCGCGGGGCTGCGCGGGTCGTACCACCTCTACCAGGGCATCGGCGGCTTCATCGGCAACATGGTCATGGGGGTGGTGTTCGTGTACCTCTATCGCCGTTGGGGCCGGGTCGGGCCGCTGGTGGCCGCACACACCTTCCTCGACATCGGGGCGTTCGTCGGCTACGCGCTGCTGGCCGGCAAGGTCGGCTGGCTGCCGACGGCGTGAGCCACGGCGAAGGGGGCGTACGGGGGTCGAGCACGGACCATCCGCACGCCCCCTTCGTCGTACCGCCGGGCGGATCAGACCAGCAGGTCGCCCTCCACGACCGTCACCGCCCGCCCGCCGAGCAGGGTGCGGGCGCCGCGCACCTCGGTACGGACGAGGCCCGAACGCGGTGAGGCCTGGAGCCCGGTGAGGGCCGCGCGGCCGAGCCGCTGCGACCAGTACGGGGCCAGCGCGGTGTGCGCGCTGCCCGTGACGTGGTCCTCGTCGATGCCGACGTTGGGGAAGAAGCAGCGGGAGACGAAGTCGTGGCCGAGATCCGGGGCCTCGGCGCGGGCGGTGGCGATGATGCCGCGCTCGGAGCAGGCGGCCAGGGCCCTCAGGTCGGGCCGCAGGGAGCGCACCGTCTTCTCGTCGGCCAGCTCGACCAGCAGGTCCCCGACGTTCGGGCCGGTGTCGAACGCCGTGCGGACGGGAGCACCGAGCGCCTCCGCGACACCCTCGGGGACGTCGACGGCGGTGAGCGGGGCGGTGGGGAAGTCCAGCGTGACGGTGCCGTCCTCGCCGGGCTCGGCGACGAGCACGCCGCTGCGGGTGGCGAACCGCACCGGGTCCTGGTGGGCGCCGGTGGTGTGCAGCACGTGCGCGGTGGCCAGCGTGGCGTGGCCGCACAGGGCGACCTCGGTGGCGGGCGTGAACCAGCGCAGCGCCCAGTCGGCCTCACCGCCGACGGGCAACGGGTGGGCGAAGGCCGTCTCCGCGTGGTTCACCTCCCGGGCGACGTCCTGCATCCAGGAGTCGTCCGGGAAGGCGTCGAGCAGGAGCACGCCGGCGGGGTTGCCGGCGAAGGGCCGGTCGGTGAAGGCATCGACGATTCGGATCCGCATGCGGCGAGGGTACGGGCCGCGCCGCGCCCGGTACCGGGCCAATTCGACGCGGGCGGCCTCGTTTCCGCGCAGTCGCCGCTGCGGGATACGGGGTTCGGGCCGGGGTCGACCGCCCACCCCCGGTGTGGTGACGGCGCCGGAGGCGCGGGGGCGAGGAGGGCGCCGGGTCTTGTCGGGCGGTCGGTTGCGATATATCGTTGAGGTATCGCAATAGATCAACGATGGAGTGGAGTGAGTGCGATGCGTAGCTACGGACACGAGTACGGACATGGTCACGGTGGGCCGCGGGGCGGTCGGGGGGACTTCGACCGGCTGCGGGCCGCCTTCGGGCCGTTCGGGCCCGGAGGGCCGGGGGGAGCCGGTGGTCCCTTCGGGCCCGGGTTCGGCCACGGCGGCCCCTGGGGTGGCCGAGGGCGCGGCGGGCCAAGGGGGCGGGCGCGGCGCGGTGACGTACGGGCCTCGATCCTGGCCCTGCTGAAGGACCGCCCGATGCACGGCTACGAGATGATCCAGGAGATCGCCGAGCGCAGCGGTGGGGCGTGGAAGCCCAGCCCCGGTTCGGTCTACCCCACCCTGCAACTGCTGGAGGACGAGGGCCTGATCATCAGCGAGTCCGAGGGCGGCAAGAAGCTGTTCTCCCTCACCGAGGCGGGACGCACGGCGGCCGAGGACGGCCCCGAGGCCCCCTGGGAGGAGGCCTCGCGCGGGGTCGACTGGGAGGCGCTGAGCGAGATCCGGCAGGCCGGCTTCGGTCTGATGGAGGCCTTCGGGCAGGTCTGGAAGACGGGCAGCAAGGAGCAGCGCGAGAAGGCCCTCGGCGTCATCAACGAGGCCCGCAAGAAGCTGTACCTGATCCTCGCCGACGAGGACTGAGGCCGACGGGCCGAGAGTCGGCCGAAGTAGGTGAGGGGCGTGCGCGGAACGGCGCGCGCCCCTTGGTCGTGTGCGCCCTGATCTCGTCCCCAAGGAGGAGATTTCGCCACGCCGTGTCCACTTCTCGTGGGACGCGAAGATGCCTCCCGGCGGGGATGTACCGGACCGCCGGGGCTGATGAGGTGGGGGATGTGCGATCCCGTATTCCCCGGCAGCAGGCCCCGTGGCCCCAGGCGCAGGCCGCCCGCGCCGCGGCCGACGACGCCGGGATCGGCGCGGAACTGGCGGCGGTGGTGACCGGCGCCCGGCGCAGGGTGGTCCGGGACGGGGACCGGCAGATCGACACCGCCCACCTGCTCCACTCCCTGCTGGAGTCCGACGCCGAGGTACGGGCCGCCTTCGGCGAGGGGCCCACCCTCGCCCGGCTGCTCGGCTACCTGGTGCAGCGCAGCATCGGCTACGGACTGCGCTGGCAGGGCACCGTCGAGGACTCCGGCTCGCTCCCGGCCGTGGACGGCGCGACGGGATTCTCGCCGCTCGCGGCCCTCTGCATGGAGCGGGCCCGCGTCCGTGCCGCCCGCCGGGACGGCGGCCCCGTCCGCGGCACGGACCTGCTCGCCGAACTCGTCGCGGACCCGCAGGCACGCGCCGTCGAGGTGCTGCGGCGCGCCGGGGTGGACCCCCGGGACCTGACCGGCGGGCTCGACGCGCCGTCCACCCGCTGAGACAGGTGCCACAGGGGGTGACGCTCCTGTCGGGCCCTGTCATCATGTGCCGGTGCCTACGACTGCCCTTCCCCGAAGCCCCCACGCCCGGGGCATGGGACTCACCCTCGCGCTGGTGTCCGCCCTGGCCTTCGGCGGGTCCGGAGTGGCGGCCAAGCCGCTGATCGAGGCGGGTCTCGACCCGCTCCACGTGGTGTGGCTGCGGGTGGCGGGCGCCGCCCTCGTCATGCTGCCGCTCGCGGTGCGCCACCGGGATCTGCTGCGCCGCCGGCCCGCGCTGCTCGCCGGGTTCGGCCTGTTCGCGGTGGCCGGTGTGCAGGCCTGCTACTTCGCCGCCATCTCCCGCATCCCGGTCGGGGTCGCGCTGCTGGTCGAGTACCTGGCGCCCGCGCTCGTCCTGGGCTGGGTGCGGTTCGTGCAGCGGCGGCCGGTGACCCGCGCCGCCGCCGTGGGCGTGGTGCTCGCCGTGGGCGGCCTGGCCTGCGTCGTGGAGGTGTGGGCGGGGCTCGGCTTCGACGCCCTCGGCCTGGCGCTCGCGCTCGGCGCCGCCTGCTGCCAGGTCGGCTACTTCGTCCTGTCCGACCAGGGCAGCGACAGTGAGGAGGCGCCCGACCCGCTCGGTGTCATCGCCTACGGCCTGCTGATCGGCGCCGTCGTGCTGACCGTGGTCGCCCGCCCCTGGTCCATGGACTGGTCCGTGCTCAACGGCAGCGCCGACATGGACGGCACCCCCGTCGCCGCCTTCCTGCTGCTGGGCTGGATCGTCCTCGTCGCCACGGTCGCCGCGTACGGCACCGGGGTGCTGTCGGTACGCCGGCTCTCGCCGCAGGTCGCGGGTGTCGTGGCCTGTCTGGAGGCGGTGATCGCCACCGTCCTCGCCTGGGTGCTGCTCGGCGAGCACCTGTCCGCGCCGCAGATCGTGGGCGGCGTGGTGGTCCTGGCCGGTGCCCTCATCGCCCAGTCCTCGGCCCCGGCCCGGTCCACGGAGGACCCGGTGGCGAGCGGCGGGCCCGAACGGCAGTTGTCGACACCGGGGACCACCCCCTAGGGTGCTGATCATGCATACGCGCGCATGTGTTCTTCCGCCGCCGGCCGCCTGAGGCGGGCCCTCCGGTACATCCGCCCGGCAGCGTGCCGGGCGTAGCGGTGCTGCCCGCAGACGAAGTCCGCGGATCCCGTCCCCCCGGCCCCGGCCGGTGCTGACCCCGGATCCCTTCCGAACTTCCGCGCCCACGCCGACGCGTGGTGCGCGCCTCCGCGGAGAGAGAACACGTGTCGAACAACGTCTCCGGCCTGCCCGTCGGGCGGGGCCTCGTCTATCTGGTCGTCGCAGGTGCCGCCTGGGGCACCGCGGGCGCCGCCGCCTCGCTGGTCTACCGGACCAGCGACATGGGGCCGGTCGCCCTGTCCTTCTGGCGCTGTGCCGCCGGGCTGGTCGTGCTGTACGCCGCCCGGCTGGTGTCCGGGCGCGCCTCGCGCGGCGCCGCCCGCGCGCCCCTCGGCCGCCGGGTGCTGCGCGCCGTGGCCACCGGCGTCGGGCTCGCGGTCTTCCAGACCGCCTACTTCGCCGCCGTCTCGGCCACGGGACTCGCCGTGGCCACCGTCGTCACCCTGGGCGCCGGACCCGTACTGATCGCCCTCGGCGCCCGGCTCACCCTGGGCGAGCGGCTGGGACGCGGTGGACTGGCGGCCGTCGTCGGCGCGCTCATCGGGCTGGTGGTGCTCGTCCTCGGCGGCGGGGAGACCACCGTGAATCCGGTGGGCGTCCTGCTCGCCCTGCTGTCGGCCGCCGGATACTCGGCGATGACCCTGCTCACCCGCTGGTGGGGACGGGACGGCGGCACCGACTCGTCCGGCGCCACCGTCGGCGCGTTCGCCGTCACCAGCCTGGTCCTGCTGCCGTTCGCAGCGGTCGAGGGGCTGGTCCCGCACACCGACGCCCCCGGCACCCTGCTGCTCCTGCTGGGGTACGTCGCGTCCGTGCCGACCGCGCTCGCCTACGGGCTCTACTTCGCGGGCGCCGCCGTCGTACGGTCGGCGACCGTGTCCGTGATCATGCTGCTCGAACCGGTCAGCGCGGCGGTGCTGGCTGTCGCCCTGCTCGGTGAGCGGCTGACGGCGGCCACACTCGCCGGCACCCTGCTGATGCTCGGCTCGGTGGCGGGCCTCGCGGTGGGAGAGGCCCGCGGCGCACGGGCCCGCAGGACACGGACGGACACGGTCCCGGCCTGACGTCCGCGCGGTGAGCGGGGGAGGTGGTCCACGGGGGACTGCGTCCCCCGCGTGCCGTCGACGACGAGGCCCTCGGGGGCCCCCGCGTGCCGTCAATGACGAGGCCCTCGGGAAGTGCGCCCCCCGCGTGCCGTCGGGGTGGGCCGGCGGCAGCCGGGGGCCTCCGCTCGCCGGACGGGCGTCCGCCTGCTGCGGCACCGCGCGGTCGGGGGCGGGCGGATCCCTCTGGCGACCTGCGCGGGCCGGGTCCGGGCAGGGAGCGGCGGGGTCCCTTTTGCCGGGCGTGGGCCGACGACGTGCCGCGTTCCGGGCATGCTTGCAGGTCGGGTCAGTCGGGCGGGCTCCGCTCGCCGGACGTCGGCAACCGCGGTGCCGCCTCGCGTGCGTGTGGTAAGGGGCCCGGCGCCTCGATGGATGCGGGCCCGCTTGGCGCACGCCCCCTACGGGGCCGGAGTGCCCGTTCGCCGGATGTGGGTGCGGGCTCCCGCGTCCCGGGGGTGGGCGCGGGTTGCCAGACCGTCGGATATACGGTCGCGGACCGCCTGCGACCGTTTCCCCGCGTACTTGAACTTCGCCCGCACCTCGGTCACCTCCAGCCGCAGCCCGCGGATCCCGGACAGCAGCCTGCCGTACGGCGCCTCGCCCACCGCGGCCCGCGCGGAGCCGCCCTCGGGCTGGAAGTGGCCGACCTGGCGGTTGAGCAGCTCGGCCTTCTCCGCCGGGTCGTCCACGAGGTGGGCACGGCAGTGGAGTTGGACGGCGGCGTACAGGCTGGTCGGCACGCCGTGCTCGGGCGGGTCGCCCGGCTCCGCCTGCCAGGGGCCGGGGACGAACGCGTAGTCGTCGACCACGCTCAGCAGGACGTTCGGGGACGCCTCGACGGCCGGCCAGAGCGGGTTGGGCCGGGCCAGGTGGGTGACGGCCTCGCCGCGCTCGGCGTCGTAGGCGAAGTGCAGGGGCTGGACGTGCGGGGGCTGGCCCGGCGCGCCGTTGACCGCCAGCTGGCCGAAGTCGTGGGCGGCGAGCCACCCCTGCCATGTGTTGTCGCGGGGCGCGTCCCAGGGGTGGATCAGCATCACAGGGCCGTCAGGTAGCCGGGGACCTCGGTGCCGGGGGCCAGGCCCGGGTCGGGCTCGGGGGCGCCGTAGGCGATACGGACCGGGAGGACGCCCGCCCAGTGGGGCAGGGACAGGTCCTCGGGCTCGTCGTTCACACCGCCGGTGCGGAGCTTGGCGGAGACCTCGTCCAGGTCGAGCCGGAGTACCGCGGTGGCCGCCAGTTCCTTCTTGTCGGCCGGTCGGGAGTCGGCGGCCCGCCCAGGTACGACGTGGTCGACCAGGGCGTCCAGCGCCCGCCGCTTCTCGTCCGGGTCCGTCACGTCGTACGCCGTGCCGTGCACCACCACGGAGCGGTAGTTGATCGAGTGGTGGAAGGCCGAGCGGGCCAGCACCAGCCCGTCGACCTGGGTGACCGTGAGGCACACCGGCAGCCCCTCCGCGGACGCGCCGGCCGCGCGCAGCGGGCGGGAGCCGGTGGAGCCGTGGACGTAGAGGACCTCGCCGACGCGGCCGTAGAGCGTGGGCAGGACCACGGGCGCGCCGTCCCGGACGAAGCCGAGGTGGCCGACGTAGCCCTCGTCGAGTATCGCGTGCACCAGTTCCTTGTCGTACGACGCGCGTTGGGGGGAGCGGGTGGGGACGGTGCGCCCGGTGGGCGCGTAGGCGGCGGGTCGCTGCTGCGGTGGCTGGGGCGCCTGCATAGCCTTCTCCATTGCACTAGTGCATAATGAGCTTTGTGCTAGGAGAGTATCGGATCAGTGGGCGGCGTGCAGCGGACATTTCCGCGAGCATCGAGCGGGCGGTGGGGGAGGGTGCGCTGGCACCGGGTGAACCGCTGCCCCCGATGAGGGAGTTGGCCGAGCGACTGGGCGTGAACCCGAACACGGTCGCCGCCGCGTACCGGACCCTGCGCGAACGCGGGGTCATCGAGACGTCCGGCCGGCGGGGAAGCAGGGTGCGGCCCAAACCGGCCACCACGGCCCGCGACCTGATCCGGGTGGAGGTTCCGCCGGGCGTGCGGAACCTCTCCGACGGCAACCCGGACCCTGCGCTGCTGCCCGCACTCGCCGGGGCCTTCGCGGCGGCCGCGGCCCAGGGCGACAAGGAGCCGGTGCTGTACGGGCACGCCCCCGTGGAGCCGGAACTCGCACGCCTGGCACGGGCCGGACTGGGCACCGACGGGGTGCCCGACGGGCCCGTCGTCGTCACCTCGGGCGCGCTGGACGCCGTCGAGCGGGTGCTCACCGCGCACCTGCGGCCCGGGGACGCGGTCGTGGTGGAGGACCCCGGCTGGGGCAGCCTTCTGGACCTCGTCCCGGCGCTCGGCCTGCGCACCGTGCCGGTGGCCGTCGACGACGAGGGCCCGCTGCCCGACGGCGTGCGCAAGGCGCTGGCGGGCGGGGCGCGGGCGCTGATCGTCACGGACCGCGCGCAGAACCCCACCGGCGCCGCGCTGAGCGCCGCACGGGCGCGTGCCCTGCGCGAGGTGCTCGCCGGACACCCCGAGACCCTCCTGATCGAGGACGACCACGGGCACCACATCGTCGACCTGCCGCTGCACCCCCTCGCCGGGGTGACGCACCGGTGGGCCTTCTCCCGCTCGGTGGCCAAGGCGTACGGGCCCGACCTGCGTCTCGCCGTCCTCACCGGCGACGCGGTCACCCTAGACCGGGTGCGCGGCCGGCAGCGGCTCGGGCCGGGCTGGGTGAGCCTGACCCTGCAGCGGGCGGTGGCGCGGGTGTGGGCCGACGGCACGGTCGACCCGGCTGCCGTGGCGGCACGGTACGGGCGGCGCCGGGACGCGCTGGCCGAGGCGCTGCGGCGGCGTGGGATCACGGCGCACGGGCGCAGCGGCATGAACCTGTGGGTGCCGGTCCCCGACGAGACCGGCGTCGTCGCCCGGCTGCTGCACGCCGGGTGGGCGGTGGCGCCCGGCGTGCGGTTCCGGATGAGCGCGCCCCCCGGCGTCCGCGTCACCGTCTCGACGCTCGACGAGGAGGAGATCGAGCCCCTCGCCGAGGCGATCGCCGCGGCGCTGGGCCCCGGCGACGAAGGCCGGCGCACGTACGCCTGAGACGGGACGTACGCCTCGGCGCTGTCGGACGCCCCGCGGACCGGCGGACTACGCGGGCCGCTTCGGCTTCACCTGGGTGAGGGCCGCGCCCGCCAGCACGACCGCCGCGCCGACCGGTGTCGACCAGGTGAGGGTCTCGCCGAGCAGCGCGATGCCGGCCGCGGCGGCGATCACCGGGACGAAGTAGGTGACCATCTGGCCGGTCGTCGGGCCCACTTCGGCGACGATGCCGTACTGCACGAGGACCGCGAGGCCCGTGCCCAGTGTGCCCAGCGCGGCGATCGCCAGCAGCGGCCCGACCTCCAGGCCGGACGGTACGGAGGTGAACAGCGGCGTGACGACCGCCAGTTGCACGGTCGCCAGCAGCAACTGGCCGCCGGTCAGCGACAGGTGGGAGTGGCTGCTGCCCGCCAGGGTGCGCCGGACGTAGATCCAGCCGACGGGGTAGCTCAGCGAGGCCAGCAGGGCCAGGGCCGTACCGCGCGCGTCCAGGCCCTGGAAGCCCTGCCAGGCGCCGAGCACGGTCAGCACCCCGAGGAAGCCCAGCCCCAGTCCCGCCACCCGTACCCGGGACGGCCGGTCCTCGCGCAGCGCCACCAGAGACAATGCCATGCCCCACAGCGGAGAGGTGGCGTTGCAGATGCCGGCCAGGGTGGACGGGATGGTCAGCTCCGCGAAGGCGAACAGCGAGAACGGCAGGGCGTTCAACAGGAACCCGGCCACCGCCAGATGCCCCCAGGTGCGGACACCGCGCGGCAGCCGCTCCCGCCGTACCGCCATGGCGACCGCCAGGACGGCGGTGCCGAACGCCAGCCGTCCCAGCGTGACCTGGAAGGGGGCGTAGCCCTGGGTGCCGACCTTGATGAGGAGGAAGCTGAAGCCCCAGATCAGGGACAGGGCGGCGAAGCGCAACCGCCAGTCCAGGCGCGGACGGGTGCGTGCGGGCGCGGGACCGGCCGGATCGGGCTGGGCGGGGGACGTGGTGGTGGTCGCGGTGACGCTGCTCATGCCGGTAACGATGCTGCAGACTCATCTCGTAGCACAATCGAGAATTCGCACGCCATATCTCGTAGCATCGCTTACATGTTGAACCTGGAGCGCCTGCGCACCCTCGACGCCCTCGCCCGGCACGGCTCGGTCAGCGGGGCGGCGGAGGGGCTGCACATCACGACCTCGGCCGTCTCGCAGCAGATGTCCAAGCTGGAGCGCGAGGTGGGCCAGCGGCTCCTCGCCAAGCACGGCAGGGGCGTCCGGCTCACGGACGCGGGCCGGCTGCTCGCCGAGCACGCCGCGCGCATCCTGTCCCAGGTGGAGCTGGCCCAGGCGGACCTGGAGGCACAGCGCGGCCAGGTGGCGGGCGAGCTGCGGATCTCCGCCTTCCCGACCGCCGCGCGCGGACTGTTCCCGGTGGCGCTGGCCGACCTGCGCGAGCGCCACCCCGCGCTGCGGGTGCGCTCACGCGAGTCGGAGCCCGAGAACGGCATCCGGGGAGTCGTCCGCGGCGACCTCGACCTGGCCGTGGTGCTCGACTGGTACAACAAGCCGATGCCGCTGCCCGACGGGCTGGTCAAGGCACTGCTCCTCGACGACCCCGCCGATGTCGCGCTGCCGGCCGCCCACCCGCTCGCCGGCCGCGAGGAGGTGGACCTCGCCGAGCTGGCCGAGGACGAGTGGATCACCTGGGGCGAGGGCGAGTTCTGCCACGAATGGCTGATGTTCACCCTGCGCTCCAAGGGCGTCGAACCGATCGTCGCCCACCGCGCCGCCGAGAGCCACACCCAGCTCAACCTGGTCGCGGCCGGACTCGGCGTGTGCGTCGCCCCGATGCTGGGCCGCGACCCGCTGCCCGCCGGGGTGGTGACCGTCCCGCTCCGCCAGCGCGTCCGACGGCACGTGTTCGTCGTCTGGCGCGCGGACGCCGACCGCCGCCCGTCCATCCGCGCGGCGGTGCGGGCGCTGCGGGCGGCGGGTGAGCGCTTCGGGGGCGCCCCCGAGGACGGCGCTCCGGTCAGGACAGCTGCGACAGTTTCCTGAAGTCCCAGGACACGATCTTCTCGGGCGTCAGCCGCAGCCAGGCGTGCCGCCCGTCGTGCGGCATCTCGTCCAGGCCGAAGTTCTTGCGGGCGAACAGCGTCTCCGGCACGTCCAGTTCCGCGCGCAGCTCGCCGGTGCGCGGGACCTCGCCCACGAACTCCACCCGTCCGGACAGCTCCGCGCCGCGCAGCTGGTCGTACTCCTCGCCCGTGTCGACCACGATCGCCACCCGCGCATCCCGCCGCAGATCCGTGAACCGCCTGCTGCGCACCACGGAGTACAGCCACATCGAGACGCCGTCCCACACGAACCACAAAGTGCTCACGTGCGGCATGCCGTCGGCGGACACCGTGGCGACCCGGCAGGTGCGCTGCTCGGTGAGGAAGTCGTCCAGCTCCCCGGGCGTCATCATGATCTTGCGACCCCGGCGCTGCGTGGCGGACATACGGCCCCTTCTGCTGTCGTGCTGTTCACGTGCCGTGCACAGGCCCCCCATCGTGCACGGGTCCGGCCGTTCAGGCGAGGGTGATCGAGTCACCGCTCACGGAGATCTGGACCGCCGGGAGCGGCTTGGTCGCGGGACCACTGCTCACACTGCCGTCGGTGATGGAGAAGTTGCTGTTGTGGCACGGGCAGTTGATGAGCCCGTCGGAAACGCTCTTCACCGCGCACCCCTGGTGGGTGCAGGTCGAGGAGAACGCCTTGAACTCGCCCGCCGACGGCTGGGTGACGACCACCTGCTGATCGGCGAACACCTTGCCGCCGCCCTCGGGGATGTCGGCGGTCGAGGCGAGCGGCGCGCCCCCGGCGGCGTTCTCCCCGCCGCCCGAACCGCCGCTGCTCGCCCCGTCGTCCGCCGCGCCTCCGCCGGCGTCCGCCGAGGAGCCCGGCGCGTCGTCGTCGGACCCTCCGCACGCGGCCAGCGCCACGGCGAGGCCGGCCGCTCCGGCGGCCGCCACGACGGTGCGACGGGCAGGTCCCGATGCGGACTCGAACGATACGGTCATGCCAGTGGTGTCCCTTCCGGGGTGGGGCGTGATCTGCGAACAGGTACGGCCGGCGGGCCTGCGCCGTTCAGTGCCTTCCAACGGCCCTCGATGCCCTTCGGCCGGTGCCGAGAGCTTGACCCGCCGACGGTCGGACGGGCGTAAGCCACGGCTGTCGTTTCCCTGTCGCTCACCTGCGCCGCCCACCCGGGCCGCCTCCGACATGCGGTGACACGCCAGTAGCCTGGGGCGATGCTCAAGGAAGTCATCGCGACCCGATTCATCGCGCCGCTGCGCGAGGGCGGCTCGCTCCCCGGACTGATCGAGGCGGACGATCTCGGCACCTACGCGCTGAAGTTCACCGGCGCGGGACAGGGCCGCAAGACGCTGGTCGCCGAGGTCGTCTGCGGGGAGCTGGCCCGCCGGCTGGGGCTGCGGGTGCCGCGCCTGGTCACCGTGGAGCTCGACCCCGTGCTCGGGCTCGGCGAACCCGACCAGGAGGTGCAGCAGTTGCTGAAGTCCAGCGGCGGCACCAACCTCGGGACGGACTTCCTCTCCGGCGCCCTCGGCTTCGACCCGCTCGCCTTCGAGGTGAGCCCCGAGGAGGCCGGCCGCATCGTCTGGTTCGACGCCCTGGTGAACAACGTCGACCGCTCCTGGCGCAACCCCAACATGCTGCGGTGGCGCGAGGAGCTGTGGCTCATCGACCACGGCGCGACCATGATCTGGCACCACAACTGGCCCGGCGCCGACGCCTCCGCCGCCCGCCCCTACGACGCCTCCGACCACGCCCTGAGGGGAGCCGCACCGGACGTCGCCTCGGCGGCGGCGGACCTCGGCCAGCAGGTCACCGACGACCTGCTGGCCGAGGTGACCGCGCAGATCCCCGACGTCTGGCTGGCCGGGGAACCGGGCTTCGACAGCCCCGACGACCTCCGGCGCGCCTACGCCCGGCCGCTTCTCGCCCGCGCGGCCGCGATCCACACCCGCATCGAGGGCCTCCAGGGGGACCGGTGAACGACCTGCACGTCTACGAGTACGCGCTGCTGCGGGTCGTCCCGCGGATCGAGCGCGGCGAACGCGTCAACGCCGGGGTGCTGGTGTACTGCCGGCCGCTGTCCTACGTCGGGGCGCGCACCCACCTCGACGAGGCGCGGCTGCTGGCCCTCGACCCGGCCGTCGACCTGCCCGGGGTCCACGCCGCGCTGCGTGCCGTCGAGAGCGTCTGCGTGGGCGGGGACGCGGCCGGACAGGCGGCACGGGACGACGCCGGACGGCGCTTCCGCTGGCTGATCGCGCCGCGCTCGACCATCGTGCAGCCCGGCCCGGTGCACACCGGCCTCACGGCCGACCCGGCGGCGGAGGTTGACCGCCTGCTCGACCTCCTGGTGCGCTGACACCGGGTGCCGGACGCGGCGCCAGGACCGCCGCGGTCGGGGACCGGGGGGCAGGAGCCGGGCCGGGTCGGGGTGCCGTGACTGAGGCACGGCGTCCGCGTCGGGTGCCGAGTGTCGTGTTCGGCTCGGGCACCGCGACGGGGGAACGGTGACCGGGGCACCGCGTCGTGGGCACGAACGGTGGTCGGGCCGGAGGCGGTGTTCGGCCCGGGTGCCGCGGCTCGAAGCGGCGGCCGGGCAGGTCACCGTGGCTGTCGCCGTGCCTCAGGAGCGGCGGCGTCTGATCACGTAGCCGGCCGCCATCAGGGCGCCCGTCACGAACGTGGCCCCGACGCCGACGCCCCAGCCGCTCGGACCGGAGCCCGAGGAGCCGCCGAGGCCGCCCTGCACACCGCGCGTCGGGGCGGGGGAGACGGACGTGGCCGGCGCGGCGGACGTCCTGGTGGGCGTCGGTGTCGCGGTGGGCGTCCGGGTGGGCGTGACCGGTGCGGAGGTCGGGCTCGCGGAGCGGGTCGGCGACGCCGTGGCGGTCGCGGTCCGGGTCGGGGCGGCGGTCGTCGGTGTCGCCGGGCGCGAGGTCGGGGGCGGTGACGGTGCGGGCCGGAAGGTGGACGAGGTGAGGCCGCGCCGGGGCAGTGCCTCGCAGGCGATCCCGTCGTCCGGGCCGGGGTCCTCGTCGAGTCGGTGCGGATCGCTGCGGTCCATCTCGAAGAAGGTCTGCGCGTCCTCCTGGTAGGTGAAGTCGCTGCAGTCCAGATCCTGGGCGTGGGCGATGTCGGCCGACGGCACGATCGCGGCGAACGCGATCAACGTGCCTATGACACCGGTGCGACGGCGCATCGAGCGCCTCCTTTCCGGCCACGGATGGCTCGCGCTTCGACGCTAGGGCCCGCCCGCCGCGGGGGCGCGCAGCGCTGGGCCGATCGGGTGCTCGGCACCGGCGCCGGACGGCGGACGGGGCCGGACCGGAGGACCGTGGACGGGGGGCCCGGCGGCGGGGAATGGATCACACCCGCGCGGTGTGCCGTTGACACCGGGTGCCAGGGCTTCTAGCGTCACGTCTGCTGAAGGTACTAAGCGGTCGCTCACCGAACTGGGCCGGCCGCCTGAGCCGCATCCCAAGGGCGAGGAGAAGCAGCAATGTCCACCACTGAGCAGCGGGTCGCGATCGTCACCGGTGCCGCGCGCGGCATCGGCGCCGCCACCGCCGTACGACTGGCCGCCGAGGGCCGCGCGGTCGCCGTGCTCGACCTCGACGAGGCCGCCTGCAAGGACACCGTCGAGAAGATCACCGCCGCCGGTGGCAAGGCGATCGCGGTCGGCTGCGACGTCTCCGACGAGGCGCAGGTCGAGGCGGCCGTCGCGCGCGTCACCGAGGAGCTCGGCGCCCCGACCGTGCTGGTCAACAACGCGGGTGTGCTCCGCGACAACCTGCTGTTCAAGATGAGCGTCTCCGACTGGGACACCGTCATGAACGTGCACCTGCGCGGCGCCTTCCTCATGTCGAAGGCCTGCCAGAAGCACATGGTCGACGCCGGCTTCGGCCGCATCGTCAACTTGTCGTCCTCCTCCGCGCTCGGCAACCGCGGCCAGGTCAACTACTCCGCCGCCAAGGCCGGTCTGCAGGGCTTCACCAAGACCCTCGCCAAGGAGCTCGGCAAGTTCGGCGTCACCGCGAACGCAGTCGCCCCCGGCTTCATCGCCACCGAGATGACCAAGGCCACCGCCGACCGCGTCGGCATGGGCTTCGACGACTTCAAGGCGGCCGCCGCCACCCAGATCCCCGTCGCCCGTGTCGGTGAGCCCGAGGACATCGCCAACGCCATCGCCTTCTTCACCGCGGACGCGGCCGGCTTCGTCTCCGGCCAGGTGCTGTACGTGGCCGGCGGACCGCTCGACTAGGGGAGACCGGACATGACGACAGTGGAACCCACCGGCAAGGTCGCGCTGATCACCGGCGCCAGCCGCGGCATCGGCTACGGCGTCGCCGAGGCGCTGGTCGCCCGTGGCGACCGGGTCTGCATCACCGGACGCAACGAGGACGCCCTCAAGGAGGCCGTCGAGCAGCTCGGCGCCGACCGGGCCGTCCACGTGGCCGGCAAGGCCCACGACGAGGCCCACCAGGCACTCGCCGTCGAGCGCGTGATGGAGGCCTTCGGCCGGGTCGACTTCCTGGTCAACAACGCGGGCACCAACCCGGTGTTCGGGCCGATCGCCGACCTCGACCTGAACGTGGCGCGCAAGGTCTTCGAGACCAACGTGATCTCCGCGCTGGGCTTCGCGCAGAAGACCTGGCACGCCTGGCAGAAGGACAACGGCGGGGCGATCGTCAACATCGCCTCCGTCGCGGGCATCGCGCCCTCGCCGTTCATCGCCGCGTACGGCGTCAGCAAGGCGGCGCTGATCAACCTGACCCAGCAGCTGGCGCACGAGTTCGCGCCCAAGGTGCGGGTCAACGCCATCGCCCCGGCGGTGGTGAAGACCAAGTTCGCGCAGGCCCTGTACGAGGGCCGGGAGGCGGAGGCCGCCGCGTCCTACCCGCTCGGCCGGCTCGGCGTGCCGGCCGACATCGGCGGCGCGGCCGCGTTCCTCACCTCGGACCAGTCGGACTGGGTCACCGGTCAGACCCTGGTCGTCGACGGCGGCATCTTCCTGAACGCCGGCGTCGGCTGACCCTCCCGCCGGGCCCGCGCACCACGCGTACGCACGGGCCCCGGCCGCCACTCCCGACACGGGCGCCGTTGACGAAGACGGCGCCCGTGTCGGCGATTTGGGGCCGAAACGCACCTGACAACGTAGTCATCCGCGAGTTGATCTCAAGGCCCGTTCTGAGGAGGGTCAGCGGGCGTGTCACTGCGGTATGGTTCGCCGACCCTTGGTATGGCAGATCGAGGAGCGTGCGCGTGTTCAACCGGAACCGATGCCTGCGGCGGGTGGCGGCCATCGCGTCCATATCGTCCCTGGTGGCCGGATGCGGCGTCCTGTCGTCCGACAGCCCGGAGGACGAGGGACCCATCGTTGTGGGAACCACCAGCTCGCCCAGCACGCTGGATCCTGCCGCGTCCTGGGACAGCTCCTGGGAGCTCTTCCGCAACATCTACCAGACGCTGCTCAGTTACCCGGTGGGCGCGTCCACACCGCAGCCGGACGCGGCGGAGAGCTGCGAGTTCTCCGACACCTCCAACCGGGTGTTCCGCTGCGAGCTGAGGGAGGGCCTGACCTTCTCCGACGGCGACAAGCTCGACGCCCGGGCGGTGAAGCACTCGATCGACCGGATCCGCGAGATCAACGTCAACGGCGGTCCGGCGGGTCTGCTCGGCAGCCTCGAACGGGTCCAGGCGCCGAGCGAGCGGGAGGTCGTCTTCTACCTCAACAAGCCGGACGCCACCTTCCCGTTCGTGCTCGCGACCCCCGCGATGTCGATCGTCGACCCCGACTCCTACCCGGCGGACGCCCTGCGCGAGGACAAGAGCGTCCTCGGGTCCGGTCCCTACACCCTTCAGTCGTACGACGAGGGCAAGGAGGCCCGGCTGGTCGGCAACGACCGCTACAAGGGCTACGCCGAGCGGGAGAACAGCGCGGTGACCATCCGCTACTTCCAGGAGTCGGGCGCCATGGTCGAGGCGCTGCGCGACGAGCGGATCGACGTGACGTACCGCGGCCTGGCCGCCGGTGACATCGTCGAACTCCAGGGCAGGACCTCCAAGGAGGAGGAGATCCAGCTCATCGACGGCACCGGGACCGACATCAACTACCTGGTGTTCAACCCGGAAGACCCGTGGGCCGGCAAGAAGGCGGTGCGCCACGCCATCGCGCAGCTCGTCGACCGCGCGGCGATCGTGCACAAGGTCTACAAGGACACCGTCGACCCGCTGTACTCGATGGTCCCGAAGGGGCTGACCGGCCACACCACCGGCTTCTTCGACGACTTCGGCGAGCCCAGCGTGAAGAAGGCCCGCGAGATCCTCACCGACGCGGGCATCACCGAGCCGGTGCCGCTCACCCTCTGGTACACCTCGGACCGCTACGGCTCCGAGACCGCCCTGGAGTTCAAGGAGCTGGAGCGGCAGTTGGAGTCGTCGAAGCTGTTCGACGTCACGCTGAAGAGCCGACCCTGGAAGACCTACGTCGAGGGTTACCAGAAGGGCGAGTACCCGGTGTTCGGCCGCGGCTGGTTCCCCGACTTCCCCGACGCCGACAACTTCATCGCCCCGTTCGTCGGTGAGCAGAACGCGCTCGGCACGCCGTACGAAGCCAAGAAGATCGTCAACGACCTGCTGCCCAGCTCCCGCCGGGAGAGCGACCGCGGCAACGTGGTGAAGCAGTTCGAGGAGGCCCAGCAGCTCCTCGTCAACGACGCGCGCCTGCTCCCGCTGTGGCAGGGCCGGCAGTACGTGGCGGCGAGCCGGGACATCTCGGGCGCCGAGCGTGCCCTTGACCCCTCCACGATCATGATGATGTGGCAGCTCTCCCGGAAGACCAGCTGGTAGGGCCCCGGAACGGCCGACCGCGGGGCCCGCTGTCAGTGGCCGCCTGTAGGTTCTGATGCCTGGAAGCGACCACGCGTGTGAGGAAGTTGACGTGACCGACATCGCCATGCTGCCCGAGTCCTGGCGCGGGGTTCTGGGTGACGAACTGCAGCAGCCCTACTTCAAGGAGCTGACCGAGTTCGTCGAGGAGGAGCGGGCGCGCGGTCCCGTCTACCCGCCCCGCGAGGAGGTCTTCGCGGCCCTGGACGCCACGCCGTACGACAAGGTGAAGGTCCTGGTGCTCGGCCAGGACCCGTACCACGGCGAGGGCCAGGGTCACGGGCTGTGCTTCTCGGTCCGGCCCGGCGTGAAGGTCCCGCCCTCCCTGCGCAACATCTACAAGGAACTCCACGCCGACCTCGGGACGCCCGTCCCGGACAACGGCTACCTGATGCCGTGGGCCCGCCAGGGCGTGCTGCTGCTCAACGCGGTGCTCACGGTCCGCGCGGGTGAGGCCAACTCGCACAAGGGCAAGGGCTGGGAGCTGTTCACCGACGCGGTGATCCGCGCGGTGGCGAACCGCCCCGACCCGGCGGTCTTCGTGCTGTGGGGCAACTACGCGCAGAAGAAGCTGCCGCTGATCGACGAGAGCCGGCACGTGGTGGTGAAGGGCGCGCACCCGTCGCCGCTGTCCGCGAAGAAGTTCTTCGGCTCCCGGCCGTTCTCGCAGATCGACGAGGCGGTGGCCGCGCAGGGGCACCAGCCGATCGACTGGACCGTCCCGAACCTGGGCTGACCGGCCCACGGTGTCGTCCGGCCGGGTGCGCAGGGGCCCGTGCGCCCTCGCACCCGGCACGTCCCGGAGCGGCTTGTCCGGTATCGCCCCTTCCTGCGGCTAGCGTCGGGGGCGACAGCGGGCGACGGTGCGGAGGACGTGGTGGCGGAGCGACAGGAGCAGACGACGCCGGACGCCGTGCCGGCCCGGATCGGCCAGGTGGTGATGCTGCACCACGCGGGCGACCGTGAGGAGGCCCGGCACCGTTTCCTCGGCCTCTGGGCGGAGATCGGTGAGCACGGCGACCCGCTGCACCGCTGCACGCTCGCCCACTACCTCGCCGACACCCAGGACGACCCCGAGGACGAACTGGCTTGGGATCTGCGGGCGCTGACGGCGGCCGACGAGGCCGACCGGTCCCCGGACCGGCAGGGCGCCCTCGCGGTGCGCGCCCTCTACCCGTCGCTGCATCTGAGCCTGGCCGACGACTACGCCCGCCTCGGCCGCCCCGACGCGGCCCGCACCCACCTGGACCGGGCCCGGGGTGCCGCCCGCACCCTCGCCGACGACCGCTACGGCGACGGCGTACGGGACGCCATCCGGCGGCTGGAGTCATGGCTCGGTGACGACGGGACGCCGCCCGGGGGACTGGGACCGCCCCGCCGGCGCCCCTGAGGTGCTCCGCGGCTCAGCGTCCGTAGGTGTCCTGGCAGATCCGCGCCTGCGGGCTGTCCGCAGGCCAGCCGCCGTACTCCCTGCCCAGCGCGCACACGTCGGAGTTCCCGGACTCCAGTGACCCGCCGACGTCCGGCAGCCGGGTCGGCGGACGCCGGGTGGGCGTGCGCCGGTCCGGCTCGGGCCGCTGAGGGCTCCGGGTCTGCCGGGACCGCTCCTGTCCGTTGCGTGCGTCGGAGGGGGTGTCCGGCCGCGGAGGCCGGGCCGCGGAGGTGGTGCCGGCCGACGGCGAGGCCCCGGGCGACGCGGGCGGATCGACCATCTCCAGCGCCTCCCGCGCGGGCGCCTGCACGACCGGCGACTCCTCGCGTCCCGCCGTGTCGTGCCCGGCCCCGGGTGGTGGTGCCGACGCCGGGCCCGGTGCCAGGGGACGCTGGACCGTCACACAGCCCGAGAGGGCGGCGACCGCCACGGTCACCAGAAGCGTTGCTGTGGTCGTCGTTCGCTGCACCCCCGCCACTTTGCTGGCTCCGCCCTCCGCATGGTGGACGGACAGGCGCCGCATACCCCGCACGGGTGATCTCCGCCCCCCTTCGGGGGTGTCGTCCGTGTGAGAGGTGACGTCACTCGCCGGTGACGCCGTCGATCCGCTGCCGGAGCAGATCCGCGTGGCCGTTGTGACGGGCGTACTCCTCGATCATGTGCGTGTAGATCCAGCGCAGGCTGAACGGATCGGGGCTCGTCCGGTGGCGTCCCCGGGACGGGTCGTCCAGGGCGAAGCCGGCCGCGTTGCGCCGGGCGGCCTCGATCTCCGACTGCCAGGTGGCGTACGCCTCCTTCCAGGTGTCCGCCTCGCCGGGGTGGAACTCCCCGTCCGCGTCGGCCTCGCCGTAGTAGAGGGGCCGGGCGTCCTCGTCGGCGAGCACCCGGCGGAACCACCCGCGCTCCACCTCGGCCATGTGGCGCACCAGCCCCATCAGCGACAGGTCCGACGGCGGCACGGAGGCGGTCCGCAACTGCTCGTCCGTCAGCCCTTCGCACTTCCGGGCGAGCGTCGCGCGGTGGTAGTCGAGCCAGCCCTCGAGCATGCTTCGGTCGTCGGCGTTCTGTGCGGGTTCGGAGCGCTCGGTAGTCATCCCGGCATCCTCTCCTGCCGACGTCGTGTCACACCACGGAATTCACGGAGCCGTCGGACCGCGAGGCCCCGGAACGCGGAGCCCGTGGTCAGGTGCCGGCGGCGGTACGGACGAAGAGGCAGAACGGGTGGCCCACCGGGTCGTACAGGACCCGTACGCCGCCTGGGGCTGGAAGTCGGCCACGGTCGCCCCGAGGGCGACGGCACGCCCGACCGCCGGCGACACCTCGTCCACCTCGATGTCCAGGTGCGACATCATCTGCTGCCCGGACCGGGTGGAAGGCCACCGCGGACGGGTGAAGAGCGGCTCCGTCCGGAACGACAACCCCGCACCGCCGTCGGACGGGTCGATCTCGACCCAGCGCCTTGATGCGCTCCACCTCGGTGACTCGGGCTCGTCCTTCCGTACCGGCCACCCGAACAGGTCCTTGCAGAACCTCGCCGGCTCCTGGGCGTTCGGCGCGTCGAGCGTGGTCGCGGACAACGCGAAACGCGGTGAGGACTCCATGCAACGCTGCTGCCCGGTTTCGCCGCCGCGAGACCGGCCGTCACTCCTCCGCCGGGCTCACCGAGGTACCCAGCATCCCGTGGAGGAGCTCCCGCAGGTCCGTGCGGATGTCCGCCGCCGACGGGACCCGGGCGTGGTAGGAGCCGGCCACGCAGGAGAACATCAGGCCGTCCGCCCAGGCGGTCAGGGAGAGCGCGTGGCGGTCCGGTTCCGTGGAGCCCAGGCCGGTGACGAGCGCGGTGAGCTGGTCGCGGAAGCGGGCGCCGGCCGCGTCGAAGTACGTCCGCAGCTCCGGGCGGCGGGTGGCCTCCAGGGCGAGTTCGTAGCGGGCGAGGGTCAGGTCACGGTTCCGGGTCAGCGCACGGTGGGTGGCCAGCGCGAGCGCGTCCAGCAGGGCGTCGGTGCCCTCCCGGGGGTCGGGCATCTCGTGGAGCGCCAGCACCCGCGCCTCCCGGTCGGCGAGCCTGCGCACCGCCAGCTCCAGCAGCGCCTGCCGGGTGCGCGCCACGTTCGAGGTGGACCCCTGGGGGAGCCCGGCCGCCTCGTCGACCGCGCGGTGGGTCAGTCCCCGCATGCCCCGCTCGGCGAGCAGGGCGAGGGCGGTGTCGGCGACGAGATCGGCGCGGGCGCCGGCGGCGGTGCGTACGGACATGGACGTCAAACTACCCGCCGCACTACGCCTGTAGTACGTTGGAGCCGAGGATTACTACAGATGTAGTCATCGGCCTCGAGGAGGAGCCATGGCAACGGCCGAACGGGCGATCGTGATCGGCGGGGGAATCGGCGGCCTGACCGCGGCGGCCGCCCTGCGGCTGCGCGGGGTGCGGGTGACCGTGCTGGAGCGGGCCGCGACGCTCTGCCCGGTGGGCGCGGCGATCTCGCTGGCCCCCAACGCGCTGCGCGGGCTGGACGTCATCGGGCTGGGCGACGACATCCGCGCCCTGGCCGCCTGGCAGGGCGACGGCGGACTGCGCGCACCGGGCGGCCGGTGGCTGTCCCGCACCGGGGCCGCCGCCGCGGCCGAACGCTTCGGCGGTCCCCTCGTCCTGCTCCGTCGCGCCACCCTCGTCGACCACCTGGCCGGGCGGCTCCCGGCCGGCACGGTCCGTACCGGCACCCCCGCCCGCCTCCTCGACCCCGGCGTCCCGGGCGACCCCGCCCGGCCCGCCCGCGTGGACACACCCGAGGGTGAACTGGAGGCCGACCTGGTGGTGGCCGCCGACGGCATCCACTCCGCCGTGCGCCGCGTCCTCTTCCCCGGCCATCCCGGCGTCGTGTACAGCGGGTTCACCACCTGGCGGACGGTGATCCCGCTGCCCGGCGTCACCTTCTCCTCGCACGAGACCTGGGGCCGGGGCCGCATCTGGGGCACCCACCCGCTCAAGGACGGCCGGGTCTACGCCTACGCCGCCGCCGTCCGGCCCGCGGGGGAGCGGGCCCCGGACGACGAGCGGGCCGCACTGCTGCGGCTCTACGGCGACTGGCACACCCCCGTCCCCGAACTGCTGGCCGCCGTCCGGCCCGAGGACGTCCTGCGGCACGACGTCCACCACATCGACCGGCCGCTGCCCGCCTTCCACCGGGGCCGGGTGGCGCTGCTCGGCGACGCCGCGCACGCCATGCCGCCCACCCTCGGCCAGGGCGGCAACCAGGCGATCGAGGACGCGATCACCCTCGCCTTCCCCCGCCCGCACACGGGGCCCTCGTCGGCGTCCCCCGTCGCCGACCACCTCCCCGGCTACACCGCCGCCCGCCTCCCGCGCACCACCGCGATCACCCGCCGGGCGGTGCGGGTGGCCCGCCTCAACCTCACGACCAGCCGCGTCGCGGCGGCCGTACGCGACCAAGCGGTCGCCGCGCTGTCCAAGGCCGCACCGGCGCTGCTCCTGCGCGGCTTCGACGGCGTGGCCGACTGGCGCCCGCCGGGAGGCCCCCTCGGCGCGGGCGAGGACGGCGACGGGGCACCCCGTATGCTCGCAGCGGACCACGGCAGGCAAGGACCAGAGGAGAACACACCGTGAAGGTCGGCTGCATCGGGCTCGGTGACATCGCGCAGAAGGCCTACCTCCCGGTACTCACCGTCCAGCCCGGGGTGGAACTGCACCTGCAGACCCGCACCCCGGCCACCCTGGAGCGGGTCGCCGACGCCCTCCACCTGCCGGCCGCGAACCGTCACGCGGACCTCGGCTCGCTGATCGGCGCCGGCCTCGACGCGGCCTTCGTGCACGCCCCGACCGACGTCCACCCGGAGATCGTGACCCGGCTTCTTGAGGCCGGTGTGCCGACGTACGTCGACAAGCCGCTCGCCTACGAACTCGCCGACTCCGAGCGGCTCGTGGCGCTCGCCGAGGAGCGCGGCACCAGCCTCGCCGTCGGCTTCAACCGGCGCTTCGCCCCCGGCTACGCGCAGTGCGCCGACCACCCGCGCGAGCTGATCCTCATGCAGAAGAACCGGGTCGGGCTGCCCGAGGAGCCGCGCCGGATGGTCCTCGACGACTTCATCCACGTCGTGGACACCCTGCGCTTCCTGGTGCCCGGTCAGGTCGACGACGTCACCGTCCGCGCCCGCACCGAGGACGGGCTGCTGCACCACGTGGTGCTCCAGCTGTCCGGCGACGGCTTCACCGCCCTCGGGGTGATGAACCGGCTCAGCGGCTCCGCCGAGGAGATCCTCGAGGTGTCCGGCCAGGACACCAAGCGCCAGGTGGTCAACCTCGCCGAGGTGATCGACCACAAGGGTCAGCCGACCGTGCGGCGGCGCGGCGACTGGGTCCCGGTGTCCCGGCAGCGCGGCATCGAGCAGGCGGCGCTCGCCTTCCTGGACGCCGTGCGCGCGGGCAAGGTGCTCAGCGCCCGTGACGCACTGGCCACCCATGAACTGTGCGAACGGGTGGTACAAGCGGTCCACGAGCGCCTCGCCTGAACCGCGCCACACCCACCGCGCCGTAGACCGCGAGGACGAGCAGGGCCCCCTGCGGCGGCCAGTCGCCGAAGCGGACGTACGGCGTGGTGCCGTGCGCCAGCGGTACCTCGTAGACCTGCGCGGCGGAGGCGTCCGTGCCGAGCCACGGGCCGATCCGCCCGCCGTCCGGACCGTACACGGCGGAGACGCCGGTCAGGGTCGCGTGCACCATCGGGCGGCCGGTCTCGGCGGCACGCAGCGCGGCCAGCGAGGCGTGCTGCTCCGGCGCCCAGCTCCGCTGGAACGTCGACGTGGAGGACTGCGCGAGCAGCACGTCGGCGCCGTCCTGCGCGAGATGCCGGCTCATGTCGGGGAAGGCGGACTCGAAGCACACCATCGGGCCGACGCGCGGGCCGCCCGCCACGTCCATGACGACCTGTTCGGTGCCCTGCCGCCGGTCCTCACCGGCCGCCTTGCCGACGGACGTCGCCCAGCCCAGCAGGGAACGGGCCGGGATGTACTCGCCGAACGGCACCAGCCGCATCTTGTCGTACCGGTCGCCGGTCGGGCCGTCCGCACCGACGAGGACCGAGCTCTTGTAGATGCCGGGCTTGTCCGACCGCCTGGCGTCCACGTTGACCAGGACCTCCGCGCCCGTCTCCCGGGACAGCGCGGCCAGCCGCCGGGCGAGGTCGGGGCGGTCGTCCAGGTCGAAGCCGACGCTGCTCTCGCCCCAGACGACCAGGTCGACGTCCTGGCCCGCGAGCTCGCGGGTCAGCCGCTCCTCGCGGTCGAATCGGCGGTCGGCGCTGTCGCGTCCGGCGACGACGCCCGGCTGGACCAGCGCGATCCGCGTCCGGTCGCCGGGGTCCGGGCGGGGCGACCACACCCACGCGGCCGACGTGGCGGCGGCCACGGCGGCCAGCCCCGCCACGGCCGGCACCCGCGCCCGGCGCACCGCGACCAGCACGGCCACGGCGACGTTCAGGGCCACGATCAGGAAGCCGGTCAGCCACACGCCGCCGACCGACGCCAGCCGCAGCGCCGCCTCCACCTGCCACTGGCTCGCGCCGAGTACGCCCCACGGCCCGCCGAGACCCTGCCAGGAGCGGACCAGCTCGACGGCCAGCCAGCCCGACGGCACGACGAGCAGCGCGGCCGCCACCCGGCCCCCGGACGGCACCCCGCCCAGCGTCCGGCGCACCAGCCACCCCCAGGGCGCCCACAGCGCGCCCAGCAGCGCGGCGATGACGAACGTGAACACGTGCAGGCTGGGCAGCAGCCAGTGGTGCATGGCCAGCATGAACCCGAACCCGCCCCACCAGCCGTCGAAGGCGGCCCGCCGCCCGGTCGGCGCCGTACGGAGCAGCAGCAGCCAGGGCACCAGGGCGACGTAGGCGATCCACCACAGGCTCGGGGCGGGGAAGGCCAGGACGGGCAGCGCGCCCGCGAGCGCGGCGGCGAGCGAGCGGCGCCAGGGGGAGGAGAGGTGGTGGCCGATGTGGTTCATGGGCGCCTCCCTACCCCGTAGTGCCTCCAGTGTGCGTCCGGGACACGACCGGATGGGGCGCACGACGGTTCAGTCGATCACAGCATCCGCCCGGAGCCGGGCAGGCGGCGCCACTTCTCGCGCACGACCACCCGGGTCAGCCGCCAGCCGTCGTCCGTCCGCAGCATCGAGAAGTCGCACCGGCCGCCGCTCAGCAGGTCGAGGGCGGCTGCCTCGCCCGCCTCCCCGGCGCGGCTGGCGGGGAGCACGTAGTCGGCCCGCACCTCGGCCCTGTCACCGGTGTCCCGCTCCCAGGTTCCCAGCCGTATGCGTCGGTTGACGAGGAGGTGCTGCCGTACGGGGAACTCCGTGAACCGCTCCGCCAGCCAGCCGGCCACCGTGCGGGCGTCCCCCTCGATGCCGCCGGCGGCACGGTGGTCCGCCCGCCCGTCCGCGGTGAACAGCCGCCGGTACGTCTCCCAGTCGCCGTCGTCGACGGCCACCGCGTAGTCGGTGACGAGCTCGTCCACGGCCAGCCGGTCCCGTACGGTCGCGAGCTCCACACGCTGCGTCATCGGCTCAGTGTTGACCAAGCCGGGAGCGCAGCCAAGAGGCGTGCGCGGACATTCCCCGGCCGGTGGGCCCCCGGCACGACGACCGGCGCGTACGTCTGCGAGCCTGGGGATCTTCGTCTCGCGTTCTGCGCCAGGAGGTACTCATGAAACGTCTGGTCACGGTGGTCACCGGGGGAAGCCGGGGCATCGGTGCGGCGACCTGCCGGCGGCTGGCGGAGGAGGGGCACGACGTGGTGGTGAACTACGTCCGGGACGCCGACGCGGCCGAGAAGGTGGCCGAGGACGTGCGGGCCGCGGGGGCGCGGGCGGTGACGGCGAGGGCGGACACGTCGGTCGAGGCCGACGTGGAGCGGCTGTTCGAGGTGGCGGAGCGCGAACTCGGCCCGCTGACGGGGCTGGTGAACAACGCGGCGGTGACCGGGCCGCTGGGCCGCTTCACGGAGGTCGGCACGGACACACTGCGGCGGGTCGTCGACGTCAACGTGATCGGCACGCTGCTGTGCACGCGGCGCGCCGCCCAGTTGATGACGCCGCGCGGCGAGGGCGTGATCGTGAACATCTCGTCGGGCGCCGCCACCCTGGGCAGTCCCGGCGAGTACGTGCACTACGCGGCGACCAAGGCCGCCGTCGACGCCCTCACCCTCGGACTGTCCAAGGAGCTCGGGCCGGACGGGATCCGGGTCAACGCGGTCGCGCCGGGTCTGATCGACACGGAGATGCATGCCGCGATGGGGGCTCCGGACCGGGTGCGGGACATGGCCGGGAGCATTCCGCTGCGGCGGGCGGGACAGGCGGAGGAGATCGCGGCCGCCGTCGCCTGGCTGATGTCGCCGGACGCCTCGTACACCACAGGGACGGTGCTGCGGGTCGCGGGCGGACGCTGAGAGCGGGGCGGCGCCGGTTGTCGTCAGGGGCGGGGCCGGCGACCCCGTAGTGGCCGGGCAGGCCGGGCGCGGGGCACGTGGGCGGTCAGGCGGCCTCGACGACCCGGCCGCGGATCGCGGCCGCCCACTCGACCACCAGCATTTCGTACTCCTCGCGCTCCTGGGCGGACAGCGAGCCGCCCGCCCGCAGCCACAGGGCGCGGATCTGCTCGTTCACCTCGGCGGCGGACCGCACGGAACCAGGGGGCGTTAAATCGGGGGACATGCGGACAAGCCTAGGGCCAGGGACTGACCCTGCGCTACCGGACGGCTACGGGACCCGTATGGGTTCGGTCACGTGCCGCGGACACGTCCCGGGCGGATGAGCCGCGCCCCGGCCGCCCGCGAGCGCCCGGTCGGCGCCGTGTCCCCGGCGTGGCTCAGCCCGCCGACTCCGCCGCGTGCGGGTTGAGCGCGCCGGCGGCGACCAGGGCGAGGACGACCACCCCGAGCGCGATCCGGTACCAGACGAACGGCATGAAGCTCTTGGTCGAGATGAACTTCATGAACCATGCGATGACGACTTTGACGGAGGGGACTTGACCTGCTGTTTTCCGTCACTTTTCAAGATCGAATGTGAGAGCGGTGGGAGATGGCACCTTCCAGTGCTCTCTCTCGCTGGCAACGAAACGCAGCCACCTGGTGTGCAGCGAACCCGCAGTCTCCGGTTTGCAGCGAACCTGCAACCTCCTGCTCCATGGCCAAAGCAACGGGCGAGTAGAGACCATCCACGCCGGCGACCTCGTGGCCCGTGCGGGTCTCCACGGCGATACGACTGTGTCGATCTTCGTCCAGCCACTCCTTGCCGCCGTGACGAAGCAGGTACAGCCGCTTTCCGGCGCTCGTGGTCGCGGGGAACCGGCCCCTGACCCGTGGTCGAACTGTCCAACAAGGCACTGGCCGCAGTGCGCGCCTCGGTCGCTCACCCGCCCGGATGAGATCTTCGGCAAGGGCAGGACGTGTGAGGCCGACCGGGACGATGAGGACGACAACGTGCCCCGGATGGGCTGATCGGCCAGCGAAGAGCTGTGCCGCGGTGACCTGCATGCCCTGGCGGTCGCCGGAAGTGCTCCAGCGGTCACCGCACCCCAGCGGGGGCTGGCCGCGTTTCTGCGTCTGACCCCCGGGTGATCCCCGCACCCGGGCACCGCTGCTTCGGTACTCGTGCCCGTACGGGGCGGTGTAGCCGGTGGTCGGGTGCACGGTCGCCTCAGCTTGTCGGTGCCTCGGCTGGCGTGCGAGGTATGCGCTACTTCAATACGGCCGGGCCGTGTGCCCCTCATGCGTCACTACCGTGTGCCCCTCATGCGTCACTACATGGTGTCGGGCCCAGGAGCGGCTGCCCAGGGCCTGCGAGTACATCGAGCAGAGCCAGTATTTCGTGGTGCACGCGCCACGGCAGACCGGGACGACAACGGTGCTGGCGGCGATGGCCCGGGAACTGACGGCCTCGGGCCGGTAAGGCGGGTGCGCTAGCCGGGGCCCCGGCGAGCTCCTTGCCGTGGCCCGTGTGGCTCTCGCGCTGCCGTACCGGTATGTGAGAGATGGCCGGCGTCCGCTGTTCTGCGACGCCAATGACCCCGAACCCCACGCTCGCCTCGTCAGCGGCTTCCACCAGCCCGGCACGCCGGCCCGCTGGCGGCGCGAGGCGGAGGCGGACAGCGCGGCGCCGACCTGCCGGGCCCGCCAAGCCGCCTACCTGCCCCGGCAGGACGAGGGATTCGACCAGCTCCGCAACGCCCAGCGCCGGACGCTGCGGGCCATCTGCTCTGTAGTGGGAGCCCGACAATCGCGGGTTCAACCTGCATCCTGATTGGGACGGTCGTCGGGGTTCGACAGGTTGTCGTCCTGCCGGTGTCAAAGCAAATTGACACACCCGGAGTGGTGGTCTGGATGAGGTCGCGGATCGCGGCCACGCCGCGGGCGATGCTGCGGTCTTCGGACTCGCTGCCCACGGAGACCCGGATGTAGCGATCGCATGAGTCGGACACCGGGCAGCCAGGACTCCGCCCGTTCCTCGTGGACCAGCAGGGTTTATCAGGCAGAGGGATTCCGAAGTTTGGGACATGATACTGTCGGCCGCTTCTCCCAAGTCTTCCCGGCTCCCGGAGAGCTGGGTGACAAGTGAATCGTTCGTCGTTCGGCTACGCCATTGTGCGGCTAATGATTCCACCAGGCCCCGGACCTTGAGCAGATCCTTCTCCAGGATTTTCGTGGTGGGTAACACGTTCATTCCTCTCAAAGGCATGTCAAACAACTGTAATTCGGCCCATATCCGATGTAGCCAACGCCGCCCACAGGCAGCGCCGCATCCTGCGCGTCCTGTCGCCTTACATGTCGGCGGTCACGTAATTACGTGACCGCCGACAGCCCGACGAGATCAGCTCTCGGGTGCAGAAGGGCGGGAAGGCGCCTGCGGAGTTCACCGAGCTGGCGGTTCTGACGCCTATCCTGATGATGTGTCGATTCTTGCGGCTGGGGCTGTCCAATTCTGTCGATGTGTAAAGAGAACCTCACACGCTTTGACTGGCAGTGGCAGGTGCTAAGGGGCTGCACTGCACTATCGCACCGCCGAAGTTCCCTTCACGGGCGTGCCCATCACACGGCCGAACGGTCCATGACGGGTATGCCGGGAGTCCACAGTCCACTTCGGATCGGCGATTCTTCAGCAGCACACACAACCGCGCCCCTACTAACCTTGCTGGAGTGATGTCGTGAGGGTCGGCGAGTTGTGCTTATCGCAGTAGGCCGGTGACATGAGGTATCCACAAGGGGGGCGGGCTGACCGCGGACGACGGGCGTTTCGCGAGCACATCCGGATGCGGGTGGCCGAGTTAGTCGCCCTGGGACACGACATTGCCGCCATCACCAAGCAGTTACGTGTCAGCGTGCGGTCGGTACAGCGGTGGTACCAGGCATGGAAGCACGGCGGAACACCGCCCCTGGAGTCGAAGGGGCAGGCGTCCAGGCCCAGCTGAGTGAGGCATTCTTCGAGGTGCTCGAGCAGGAGTGGGCCAGGGGACCGGTCGCTCATGGCTGGCCGGACCAGATGGACACCGGTGCGGAGCGCAGGGCGAAGGAGCACAGGCTGATCAAGATGCTCATCACGGGCGCCGGTCGAGCGCGGCGTCACACGACTGAAGGCGTGGCGGGTTTTCCGCCGGCCCGGTGCAATCCGAATCGAATGCCGTCAATCGCCGCGGCTGTCCATACCCTGGAGCGGCAGGTTTGAAACAGCTCAGTAGATACTTACGGTCGTTGCCGAGAGCGTTCACTTCAAGCCATTGCGGCCTGAACCTCCCATTGAAACTTTAAATCGGACCTGAAAGCCTCATCACTGACACGGCAGCTGCAAGCCTTGATTGTTGAGGTATCCGTGTAGGTCAGGAGGGTGGGCGCGGGAACGGCCACCGTGATCAAGCACGTTTGTGACGACGATCAAGGACCAGGTGGCCGTCGAGGCCACGATAGCCGAGCGGGCCCGGACAGCGGCGTTCGGGTCGCTGATAGCGGCGGTGGCCGTCTGCTTCCCGCGCCGGGACTCGCGGATGCTGGGCAGGACGATGACACGGAGGATGCTGATGGAGTTGGAGCGGCGTATCTGCTGGACGCTCGCACAGGATCTTGGCCCTGACGGGCCGTACCGGCTACGGCACTTTCTTTCGCGCGGCGCCTGGAAGCATGACCTGGCCCGCGAACCTCTCGCCGCCTGGACGGCAGGTACCTTGCTGACGATGAGGCCGTGCTGGTCGTCGACGGGACGGCCGATGAGAAGTCCTCCATTGACTGCGTGGGTGCATCCCCCAGTACTCCGGCGCGCTGGGCGGGTTGGGTCTGTGCCAGGTCGCCGTCCATCTCACCTACGCCTCCGTGCACGTTCACGCACTCATCGGCCGTCAGCGGTACCTGCCGACGGCCTGGGCCGAAGACGAGGAACGCCGGCTGCTGCGGCACGTGCCTGACGAGATCACCTTCGGTACCAAGCCGCAGTTGGCCGCCGCTATGCTGCACCGTGCCCATGAACTGGGCCTTGCTGCCCGCTGGTTCACCGGCGACGAGGTCTACGGCAGTCTGGAGTTGCGCCGCACCGCCCGCACGCTGGGCTTCGACTACGCCCTGGTTGTCACAGCCGACTACCGCGCCACCACCGCCGCCGGCCGCTTAGCGGACACACCGCTGGCCGCGAAGGTCCCGGCCAGGGCCTGGATGCGCCTGCGCACGGGGCAACGGCACCAAGGGCGACCGGCACTACGACTGGGCATTGATCGACGTCCTGCCCGACGACACACCTCCGGGTCAGGACGCAGCCACCACCGGACACGCCTTCCTCCCCGTACGCCGCCACCGCTACACCTGCGAACTGTCCCTCTAACGCTGCCACTCGGCTGCCCTCGTCAGCCTCACGGCTCTCGTGAACATCATCTGCACCCGATGGAAGATGGAGAAGGACTTCCAAGGAGCGAAGGGCCTGCCCGGACTCGACCAGGCAGGTGAGCTGCTGGACCTCCTGGATGAGCTGGAGCCTGATCAGCCTGTTCGCCGCCGCCGTCTTCGCCCTCAGCCACGCCCGCACCCGCACTCGCACCACCGACGGAGCCGGACATGGCCTGGAACTCGCCCCCTGCCAGTGGCCGCGAACTCCTGGCCATCCTGCGGATCACCGCACTTCCGCAACCTCGACGCGACCGGGACCACATCCTGCGCTGGTCCGCCTGGGGCCGCCATCACCAGCACCAGGCCACCGAGGTCCACCGCCGGTGGAACAACATCACCGCCGCGGCAGCCACGTGACCCAAGCCCAGGGATCAAGATTTACAGAATGCCGTGACTGAAGGGAAGGAGAAGGATTTTAAATGCCGATAAGGTCATTTCTAGCAGCTTCTTCGCGCGCATTTCCCAATGCTGAGACATGTGCAAAATGTCAACTCATCCGACAGGCGATAGCTCTCTGGCTGAATGGCTGGTCCGACCGCAGTCTGTATCTTACTGAAGAAGCTGTTGCCAAGACGGCCGCTGACTCTTCATGCGACTGTGACCTGCGTACTGGAATGTGGTTGGCTTTCCTGCTGACAAGGAGAGGCGAATCCAATCGCGTGACGAAACTTCTCTACCATCCAGAGAATCCGAAAAGCAGTCTCTCCGGCCCGGTGATCTCCCCGGCCGGACTCTCGCTGGCCCGGTCACACCTGGCTTTCATGGCCGGAGACCTGGACGCAGCAGCGGCCCTGAGTGACCAGGTATCTGCGCAAGTCGAGGGTAACCGTGAAATCCGTATCGCGAGTCACCTCATCCTGGCATTGATCGCTTTGCGGCGTGGAGAAGTGAATACGGCTTCGTCGCACATGCAGATGATAACCGAGGACGCATTCATGGGACGTCTTACCGTGTTGGCGGGACCGTGCGCATGGGTGAACGTGCGGATAAGCGAAGCCCAAAGGGGAGCCGAGGGTGTCGCACCAATCATCGAGGAACTCGTTGACTTCGGCCCGGTCAGCAGGAACGTACTCCTGTCACAGTCGGCTGCCGCCCCCTGGATCGTGCGGCTGGCGCTGAAATTCGACCAGAAGTCAACGGCGCACAAAGCAGTGAAGCTGGCTCAGAAACTGGCTGAAATGAACCCGCAGCACCATGCGTTGGCCGCATCAGCCCTCCACGCGCAAAGTCTATTCGAGCGAAATTTGGTCGATCTGCGGCTCGCTGCGAAGACGCAGGCTCACTCCTGGGCGCGAGCTTCGACTATAGAAGACATCGGAAAGCTCTTGATCCGTGAGCGGTCGCAACAGGAGCAGGCCATAAGAATATTCGAGCAGAGCGCTGACGCCTACATCAAGGCGGGGGCTCCGCGTGATGCCTTGCGAATCAAGAAGAGACTGTGGGATCTCGGTGTTAGGCACCACCAATCCCGTTGGCGCGCAACCCCACCGACGGCGATCGCGAATCTCACCGAAACAGAAGCCAAGGTAGCTCAATTGGTAGCGCAAGGAATGACCAATGCTCAGACGGCTAAACGCCTCTTTATATCTCCTCATACCGTGGCCTACCATCTAAAGAAAATATTCTGCAAGTTGCAGATCTCCTCACGCGTGGAATTAGCCAGGGACTGGACCAATATTGAGGGTTTCCAGGGTGGCCTCCGGACGGGTAACGGCGGGACCGTACGCAGCGGACAGGGCTCCCGCGCCGTCGGGAGAGGTGTCTAGGTCTCAACTCTCCAGCTCAGGAACTCTGTTGGTCCCATACCCTGCCGCACTCGACCTGCCGCACGCACTGGAGTGGGTGACGATGAGGGTGACCGACGCTGCACACTCCGGTTGCCCAGCCGTGCGGTGATCGCTCTCGCGTACCTGTGTGGACAAAGGGTTCGAAGCCGGCGCCGAAGCGGTGGCACACGCTTCCACCCTCGGTCCATCCCGTGAAATCTGATCACGGGTGCTGAGTGGGTTCCGGGTGCGGGCAGCGTTGATCGCCGGGTACGGGGCAGGGCCAGGACTCCGTCGTTCTCACGGCTGACCCGAAGCCGCAGCAATGGACTCGATACCCCAAGTCGGCGATGACCGGACAGTTTGTGACAGGCAGCGGACCGACGGATCCATCCCGGCTGACCCCGCAGTCGCGAACGCCGGTGGACGTAGTCCTGGGGCCCGTCAGTACAGCGGCGGGCCCAGACCAAGCTCGGTGCTGGGAGATGCCTGTCGAGCTGCGCATGAGGCCAAACCGTACATGCCATTTTCATGGGTCTCATGCCTTCGGTCAGGAGCTACCAGACCAGGGGATGCCTCGCGAAGACCGCACTGTCTAGTGTCGTGCGGGTCAGCTCTCGGTTTCGCGGACCAACTGCGGTCTTGACGAACTGCCCAGCAAATCTCAGGGGTCTGTGTGTCTTCTCTTCTTCACATCGATGCGAGCATCCGCCATGAGGGTTCCACGTCGCGTCAGCTGACCTCGTATTTCGCGACCCAGTGGCGGCAGAACCACCCCGGCGCTGGCTACGTCCACCGCGACCTGGGCGCCCAGCCCATCCCCCATCTCACCCATCCCGTGCGCGAGTACGTTATGGACCCCAGTCGCGATCACGGTCAGACGGACGAGGAGAAGGCGCTCGTCGACACGGTGGTGTCTGAAGTGCATGACGCCGACACGATCGTGCTCGGCGTGCCGATGTACAACTACACGATCCCGTCAAACGTCAAAGCCTGGATCGACCTGCTGGTCAGCCCGGCCCACGCGATCCTCCCGGGGGCCGATTCCGGTCCGCTCAGCGGGAGGTCGGTCATCGTGGTGACCGCGCGCGGCGGCTCCTACGCTCCGGGGACCCCGCGGGAGGGCCACGACTACCAGGAGCCGTACCTGCGGCACATTCTGAAGGCGATCGGTCTCGCGGACAACCTCACTTTTGTCCACGCCGAGTTGACCCTGGCCGCGATCGTGCCGGCCATGGCGGAGCTCAAGCCGCTGGGGGAGAAGTCCCTGGCAACTGCCCAGGAGACGCTCAAGAAGCTCGCAGCCTGATGCCTGCATGCCCGCAGATCTCTTAGGAGTCCGCACCCGCTTGCCGCAACCCGCTGGAGACCGCGGGCGGGCGGAAGCGCATCGCCGGCCGGCCGAGGACAAAGGTCTTCCGGCGCGGCCACCTCTTCCTCGCCGACCGTGCAGCCGAGGTCATCGCCCCGGTGGCCTGGCGGCCCGCGCCCTGATGCATGCGACCGGCGCAGGCCGATGACGCAACCACAAGAAGAAGGCAGCCCTTGCACGAGATCATCAGCGCACTCCTCTCCGAGGAGGTCACATCGGGAGATGTGGCGGGTGTGCGTCTGCCGGAGTACTACCCGGGCGATATGGTGCGCCGGGGGGACACCGCGATGTCCGAGTAGATGGACTCGAAGGCGACGGATCTCCATAAGTCCCTGCGAGTGCAGGAGGCCGCGACACCGTAGCCGGGTCCGGGCGAGGCTTTGATCGCCGTGATGGCGAGCGCGATCGACTACAACACCGTGTGGCCCTCGATCTTCGAGCCCGTGCCGACCTTCGGCTTCCTCGAGCGCTGATGCCTCAGTGAGCAGGCCAGGCGCCACGACCTGCCGCACCGCGTACTGGGCTCGGACCTGGCGGGGGTGGTGCTGCGCACCGGCCCTGGCGTGAACCGGTGGCGACCCGGGGACCGGGCCGTGGCGCACTGCCTTTCCGTCGAGCTGGAGAGCTCCGACGGCCACGACGACACAATGCTCGATCCAGAGCAGCGCATCTGGGGCTTCGACACCAACTTCGGCGGCCTCGCTGAGCCGGCGCCGGTGAAGTCCAACCAGCTGATGCCCGAGCCGGAGCATCTGACCCGGGAGGAGGTCACCTCACCGAGGCTGGCGAACTCGACCGCCTACCGGCAGCTGGTCTCCCGCAACGGCGCGCAGCTGAAGCAGGGCGACAATGTACTGATCTGGGGCGCGAGCGGCGGACTCGGCTCGTACGCCCCCCAGTTGGCGCTTGCCGGGGGAGCGAACCCGATCTGTGTGGTCTCCTCGCCGCAGAAGGCCGCCGTCCGCCGTTCCATGGGAGCCGAAGCGGTCATCGACCGCAGCCGAGGACTACCGGTTCTGGAAGGACGAGACCGACCAGGTGAGCTACAGCACGGGTCACCACCACGGTCTCATAGCTTCGACCGGGACCTACCAGAGCAGGGGATGCCTCGCGAAGGCCGTCCTGTCTAGTGTCATGCAGGTCAGTCCTCGACCTTCGCGGACCATCTGGAGTCTTTCGGCCCCGCTCAGGCTGCGCCAGCCGGTCCAAGACATCGCAAGCTCGGAAGCCGACCGTCACACGGTCCAGCTGACTCACCTCTACGGACATGCACGCTTGCCGAGCAGCAGTTGGCCATCCCCGTTAACCGGTTAGGAGTTCGAGTCAAGGTGCTTCCCGACCTGATCACCCCGCTACCGGTCATCCTGAGTGAGAACGCGGGCCGGTTCCCGGACAAGACCGCTTTCGAGGACGACCGGTACGCGGTCACTTACAGCGAACTCGACGCACGGACGAGGAGACTGGCCGGTCACCTGGTCGGCCTCGGTGTCCGGCGCGGCGACCGGGTGGCTCTGTGTCTCGGCAACTCGGCGGCGATGGTGGAGAGCTACCTCGCCGTGGTACGGGCCGGCGGCATCGGCGTACCGATCAACCCGCAGGCCGCCCCGGCGGAAATCGAATACCTCCTGGCCGACAGTGGAGCGGCGTTCGCCCTCACCGGCGCTGCACACGCAGAGACTTTCCTTCAGTCAATTCCCCGTGCGACCCGCGGGATGTCCGTCGTCGTGGCCGGCGCCCTCGGCGCCGGTGCCGGGCACATGCTGCCCCCGGGCACCGTACCGTTCGAGGAACTCGTCGCCACCGAGCCCGTCAACGATGCCCCAGACGACCTCGGCCTTGACGAGGTGGCCTGGATGTTCTATACGTCGGGTACGACCGGCCGCCCCAAGGGCGTCCTTTCCACCCAGCGCAACTGCCTCTACTCTGTTGCCTCCTGTTACATTCCCGTGCCCGGCCTCTCCGAGCATGACCGCGTGCTGTGGCCACTGCCGCTCTTCCATAGCCTGTCTCACATTGCCTGCGTCCTGTCCGTCACTGTCTCCGGCGCCACCGCCCGGATCATGGACGGCAGTTCGGCCGACGACATTCTGACGGCCCTGCGTGAGGACCGGTCCACCTTCCTGGCCGGCGTCCCCACCACCTACCACCACCTGGTCGACAGGGCCCGCCGTACCGGCCTCTCTCTGCCCGATCTCAGGGTCGGCCTCGTCGGCGGTGCCGTCACCGGCCCTGGACTGCGCCGCTCCTTCGAGGAAGCCTTTGGCATCCCCCTCGTCGACGCCTACGGCAGCACCGAGACCTGCGGGGCCATCACCATCAACCCGCCCGACGGCCACGTGGTCCAGGGTTCCTGTGGCCTTCCCGTGCCCGGTGTCGGAGTCCGGATCGTCGACCCCCGCACCGGGCAGGACGTGCCCGCAGGGCACGAGGGCGAGGTCTGGGTCAGCGGGCCGAACGTCATGGTGGGCTACCACAACAACCCACAGGCCACCGCCGAGGCCCTACAGGAGGGCTGGTTCCACACGGGCGACCTGGCCCGGCGCGACGAAGCCGGCTACTTCACCATCTGCGGCCGTCTCAAGGACGTCATTATCCGCGGCGGTGAGAACATCCACCCCGACGAGATCGAGGCCACCTTGCGCGTGGCCGAGGGCGTGGCCGACGTCGCAGTCGCCGGCATTCCCCACGACACCCTCGGCGAGGTCCCCGTCGCCTGGGTGGTCCCCGGTCCGGCCGGCGTCGACCTCGCCCGGCTGCTCGACCACTGCCGCACCCAACTCTCCCAGTACAAGCTCCCCGAGCGCATATACGAGGCCCGGACCATCCCCAGGACCGCCTCGGGGAAGGTCGTCCGGCGCCTCCTCGCTGACTTGCCGGCCCGGCTGCGATATGCCGCCGACGGTCACCACGAGGGACTGATGCTGAGGGACTGGAGCAGGGTGGCAGTCTCCCCTGACGCGCCGGAAAAGCTGCGCTGGGCAGTGGTTGGCCGGACTGCCATCACCGACGGCCTGGTCGCCGCTCTTCGGAAGGCCGGCGTCGCCGACGTACGGCAATACGCTGACCTTCCAACGTCACGCACCGCCCCTGACACGGCCACCGACGTGACAGTCCTCGCAGAGGCAGACGCGGACACATTGACGCCGACCTGCGCTGGAGGGAGCAAGGAGACCGGGTCCCGGTTCGTCGTCCTCACCCGGGGCGCGATGGGCGTCACCGACCGGGACGAGACGCCAAAGGGCGCCGAAGTTGCCTTGTGGGCAGCCGCACGGGCTGCACAGGCCGATGGGGGTGACGGCGCCCCGCTGACAATCGTCGACGTCGAAGCCTGCACCCCGGAGTCCGAGTACGCTGCGGCGCTAATCGCCGCCGTCTCCTCGGGCCTGCCCCAGCTCGCCGTACGGAACGGGGAACTGATACGGCCCAGGCTCGTGCGCCTCCCCGTCGCCGACAGGCCGGATCTTGCCACGCCGGGGATTGACGGCGTCGTGGTCGTCACAGGTGCCGACACGAAGACTGGCTCGGTCCTCGCCCGCCACCTGGTCACCGAGCACGGAACACGACACCTCGTGCTCGTCCAGGCAACGAATACCAACGACGAGTGGAGCCAGGACGAGCCACTGCCGGAGGGGGTGGATATCGTCCGCGTCGTGGCCGACGGCTCGGATTCGCTGGAGTTGTATGAGGCGCTGACCAGGACCGGTCCAGTGACCGCGGTCGTCCACACCGCTGACGATCCCGAACTCGCCCGCACGCTCCATGACTTCACCGCCGACGACGATCTCGCCGCGTTCGTCGTGGTGACCGACGCTGCCGCACTGGTGGGCGCGCAGTCCGACGGCCTCGCCTCGACGGTGGTCACCGCCGCCCTCACCGAGTCCGTGGTCCGCAACCGCCGACTGCACGGATTGCCCGGCTCGCTGCTGGCCCTCGGCCGGCCGGACGAGGGCCCCGCCGCCTTCGACACGCTGATCGCGACCGGATCCCCGGCCCTGCTGGCGCTTTGGCCGAGCACCATCAATCCCGGCGACCGAGTGCAGACGCTACTCGACACTCTGACGGAACAGGAGCCCCGCGCCACCGCCCAGGCCGACGAGACGATCACCGCCGCCCTACGCGCGCGCCTGGCCGACCTGGACGAGCGGTCCCAGCTTGCCCTGCTCGGCGAGATGATCCGCAAGGAGACTGCCGACGTCCACACCCACACGAGCACCGAACCAACCCCGGTGGGCCGGTCCTTCCGCGACCTCGGCCTCGGCTCCCTCGCCGTCGTCGAGCTGCGCAACCGGCTGACCGAACGGACCGGGCTGCGTCTGCCCACCACCGTGACCTTCGACCACCCGACTCCCGAGTCCCTTGCCGCACACCTTCGGGCCAGAATCCTGGGTCTGCACGACACGGCCAGCGAGGCGACGGCTGACAAGGATCGGACCGGGACCGCAGATCCCACGGAGCCGATTGTCATCGTGGGTATGGCGTGCCGCCTTCCAGGCGGTGTGGCGAGCCCCCAGGACCTGTGGCGGCTCATCAGCGAGGGCCGGGACGGTGTGTCCGGCTTCCCGGAGAACCGAGGCTGGGACCTGGACGGCCTGTTCGATGCCGACCCGGAGAAGACCGGCACGTCGTATGTCGATCAGGGCGGCTTCCTGCACGAGGCGGGCCTGTTCGACGCCGGGTTCTTCGGGATCTCGCCGCGTGAGGCACTTGCCATGGATCCGCAGCAACGGCTGCTGCTGGAGACCTCGTGGGAGGCGCTGGAGCGGGCCGGGATCGACCCGTGGACGCTGAAAGGTCGTGACGTCGGGATCTTTTCAGGCCTGATGGGACAAGGGTACGGGCTGTCGGGTGCGGCTCCGGCGGAACTCGAGGGCTTCGGCGAGACGGGCACGGCGTCGAGCGTGGCATCCGGGCGCGTGTCGTACGTGTTCGGTTTCGAGGGCCCCGCGATCACCGTGGACACGGCCTGCTCATCCTCCCTCGTGGCCATGCATCTGGCGGTCCAGTCGCTGCGCCAGGGCGAGTGCTCCATGGCGCTGGCAGGGGGCGCGACGGTGATGGCGGACCCCTCCACGTTCGTGGAGTTCTCGCGGCAACGTGCACTGTCCTCGGACGGCCGGTGCAAGTCGTATGCGGATGCCGCGGACGGTACTGGCTGGGCCGAGGGTGTCGGGGTGGTGGTGCTGGAGCGGCTGTCGGAGGCGCGGCGCAACGGGCACAGGATCCTCGCGGTGATCCGTGGCAGTGCGGTGAATCAGGACGGTGCGTCGAATGGCCTGACTGCGCCGAANGGTCCGTCGCAGCAGCGGGTGATCCGTAAGGCGTTGGCGTCGGCCGGTCTCTCGGCGGCGGATGTGGATGTGGTGGAGGGGCACGGCACGGGCACGGTACTCGGCGATCCGATCGAGGCGCAGGCGCTGCTGGCGACGTACGGCCGTGACCGGGAACCCGGGCGCCCGTTGTGGCTGGGTTCGTTGAAGTCGAACATCGGTCACACGC